>DATAHF010000081.1:0-21637 GCA_036263315.1 Burkholderiales bacterium | reverse complement strand
GCCAGCTCCGGCACCACCTGCGAGGCCGGGTTCTTCTCCGTGAGAATCCGCAGGTTCGGCGCCTTGAGGGCAAATACCCCAAGGTCGGCGCCGTCGTCGGCGTAGACCACGCGCGTGAATGCCACCGGGAGTCGCTGATTGCGGAAGAAATCGAGCAGGCCGCGCGTGCGCTGGATGGCGGCATCGATGTTGCCGCCGCCGAAAAGCTTCTCGTCGTTGAAGCCGGCGACGAAGTCCACGATCAGCAGGGCGCACTTGCGGCCGAAGCCGATGCGGTTGCCGAAGTTCTGGCTGCGGTAGATGTCGGCATCGCTCATGGCGGCGCTAGAATGCCACAAATGAGCGCGACGCTTACGGTGGTGGGCCGCGGGTTTTGCTACGAAGACCTGCGCGTCGGCTTCCGCTTCCGCACGCACCGGCGCACCATCAGCGAAGCGGACCTGAACGCCTTCGTGAACCTCACCTGGCTCACCGAGGAGCTCTTCACCGTGGCCGACGACGCCGGGCGGGCCATCCAGGGCCGCGCGGTGCCCGGCGCGCTGGTGTATTCGTTTGCCGAGGGGTTGCTGCTGCCGACGATGCAGGACACCGGCCTCGCGTTTCTCAACGCGACGCTCGACGTGAAGGGCCCCACGCTCGTGGGCGACACCATCCATGTCGAGGCCGAGGTCACCGAGCACCGCCTCACCTCCAAGGGCGACCGCGGCCTGGTGCGCTTCGCGAACAAGGTCATCAACCAGCGCGGCGAGCCCGTGCTCGAGTACAACCCGCTGCGGCTCCTGAAGCGCAAGTGAAGTAATGGCGGGGCCGCTCTCCGGCATCAGGGTGCTCGAGCTCGGCAGCCTCATCGCCGGGCCCTTCTGCGCAAAGACGCTCGCCGACTTCGGCGCGGAGGTGGTGAAGGTCGAGCCGCCGGGCGACGGCGACCCGCTACGACGCTGGCGCAGGATGCGAAACGGCGTATCGCTGTGGTGGCACGTGCAGTCGCGCAACAAGAAGTCCATCACCTGCGACCTGCGCCGGCCCGAAGGCCAGGAGATCGTGCGCCGGCTCGCGCGCGGCGCCGACATCGTGGTCGAGAACTTCCGCCCGGGCGCGCTCGAGAAATGGAACCTCGGCTGGGACGCGCTCTCGCAGGAGAACCCGAAGCTCATCCTCGTGCGCATCTCGGGCTATGGCCAGAGCGGCCCGTACCGCGAACGCCCGGGGTTCGCGGCCATCGCCGAGGCGATGGGCGGGCTGCGCTACGTCACCGGCTTTCCCGACCGGCCGCCGGTGCGCCCGAACCTTTCCATCGGCGACACGCTCGCATCGCTGCACGGCGTGATCGGCGCGCTCATGGCGCTGCGCGAGGTGAGCCGGACGGGAAAGGGGCAGGTCGTGGACGTGGCGCTCTACGAGTCGGTGTTCAACGTGATGGAAAGCCTGCTGCCGGAGTTCGACGCGCAGCGCTACGTGCGCGAGCGCTCGGGCAGCGCGCTTCCCGGCATCGCGCCTTCGAATCTTTATCCCTGCGGCGACGGCAGCTATGTGCTCATCGCCGGAAATGCGGACAGCCTCTACCACCGCCTTATGACCGCCATCGGCCGCGAGGATTTGCGCGACGATCCTGCGCTCGCGAAGAACGACGGCCGCGCCGCGCAGATGGAGCGCATCGACGCTGCGATCGCGCAGTGGACGTCGCGCTTTTCACAGGAAGAGGTCCTGCAGAAGATGGAAAAGGCGGAAGTGCCCGCCGGGCGCATCTACAGCGCCGCGGACATCGCCGCCGATCCGCATTTCGCCGCGCGCGGCATGCTGCAGGACGTGGTCGCCGGCGACGGCGAGCCGCTCAAGGTGCCCGGGATCGTGCCGAAGCTGAGCGCCACGCCCGGCGCCATCCGCTCGCCCGCGCCGAAGCTCGGCGAGCACACGGAGGAGATCCTGCGGGGACTCGGTTTTTCGCCAGCGGACATAAAAGCTTTTAGTGAAAAGCAGGTCATATGATCGACCACATCGACCACATCGTCCTCACCACGCGCGACACCAAGGCGTGCATCCGCTTCTACACCGAGGTGCTCGGCATGAAGCTCGTGAGCTTCAGGACGCCGACGGAGGAGCGCATCGCCTTCAGCTTCGGCAGCCAGAAGATCAATCTCCACGAATGGGGCAGGGAATTCTCGCCGCGCGCGCACGTGGCGGCGCCCGGGACGCTCGACCTGTGCTTCATCGCCTCGGTGCCGCTCGAGGAGGTGATCAAGACCCTGAAGCGCGCGAAGGTCGCGATCATCGAAGGCCCGGTGAAGAAGACCGGGGCGAGCGGCCCCATCCGCTCGGTGTACGTGCGCGACCCGGACCTGAATCTCGTGGAAATCTCGGTGTACGAGAGCTAGCCGGGAACGGGCATTGCATGAAAGGCGCATCCCCCTTGAAAAGGAGAGCGCCATGGCAGGCCCGCAGGGACGCACCCCGCCCAGGATCGGACCGAGCGATACGTCGGATACTTCATCGGACCGCCCGAACCAGGGCGAAGTCGACACCGACGACGGCGGCACCGGCGAGCGCGTGACCGCAGGAAAGGATCCCCACTCCGAGCTTCACGACGAGCGCGGCCCCGATCGCGTCGTCGAGCCGGGCGAAGCCGGCCTGGGCGGCGGCCTCGACCAGGCGGAAGAGGCGCAGCTCGGCGTCACCGACGAGGAGCTCGCGAGGCGGCAGCGCCTCAGGAAACAGAAACGCTGATGCCCTTTTCCTGAAGCGAGCGCACCAGCGCCTCGGTGTGCTCGCGGTCGCGCGTCTCCACCAGGAACTCCACCTCGGGCGTGCGCACCGAGGCGGTGCCGAAGATGCGCTGGTGCTGCACCTCGACGATGTTGCCGCCGGCCTCGCCGATGAGCGTCGCCACCTTGGCAAGGCTGCCCGAGACGTCCTGCATGGTGACGTGCAGCCGCACGAGGCGCGCATCGCGCACCAGCCCGCGCATGAGCACCGAAGCGAGCACGCGGCTGTCGATGTTGCCGCCGGAGATCGGGATACCGACGCGCTTTCCGGCAAAGCGCGCATTGTTGTCGAGCAGCGCCGCGAGCGCAGCCGCGCCGGCGCCTTCGGCCACCGTCTTCTCGATCTCGATCAGCGCGACGATGGCGCGCTCGATCGTTTCCTCCTCCACCACCATCACGTCCTCGACGAGGCGCTGCACGATGCCGAAGGCGAGATCGCCCACGTCCTTCACCGCGATGCCCTCGGCAATGGTGTCGCCGCCCACCTGGACCGGCTTTCCCGCGAGCCGCTGCGACATCGACGGGTAGGTCCTCGACTCCGCGCCGAACACGCGGATGTCCTTCTTAAGCGCCTTCGCCGCCGTGGCGATGCCGGAGATGAGGCCGCCGCCGCCGATCGGCACGATGAGCGCGTCGAGCTCGGGCGCGGCCTCCAGCATTTCCAGGCCGACCGTGCCCTGGCCGGCGATGATGCGCTCGTCCTCGTAAGGGTGGACGAACACCAGGTGGTCGCGCTCGGCGCGCGTGCGCGCGTGCGCGCCGGCTTCGGCGAGCGACTCGCCGGCGAGCACCACCTCCGCGCCGTGCACGCGTGTGTTCTTGATCTTCGTGTTCGGCGAGCCCTTCGGCATCACGATGACCGCAGGGATGCCGAGGCGCGATGCGTGATAGGCGACCGCCTGCGCGTGGTTGCCCGCGCTCATGGCGATGACGCCGCGCTTTCTTTCCGCTTCGCTGAGCGACAGGAGCTTGTTCAGCGCGCCGCGCTCCTTGAAGGAGGCGGTGAACTGCAGGTTCTCGAACTTGAGGAACACCTGCGCCCCGGTGAGGGCGGACAGGGTGCGGCTGTGCACGAGCGGCGTGCGCTCGGTCGCGCCGGCGATGCGGGCGGCCGCGGCGCGTATATCGTCGAGACCTAGCATTCCTCGAGGCCTGGCACGCCGCCAGTCTAGCGCAGGCGCGCGTGTGGCTCGCGCGCTACCCGTGTCGCTGCAAAACGGCAGCCGCGCTCGAAACGCGCGATCGAAACTTCACACACGGGCGTGGTCTGATCGTGCATGGGCGCACGTCTGCACGAGAGCGCGATGCAGGAGCCGATCGCGGCGCTGCGAGCGCTTTTCCGCGCGCCTGCGCAGGGCAGCGCTTCGCCGGAGCTGCTGGAGAAGGCACTGCGCCTCTGCGCTTCGCTGCGCGACGAGGCGAGCGACCCGGCGGCGCGGCGCGCGATCGATCGCCTCGGCGACTACGCGATGCGGCTTTTTTCCGGGGACCAGCCGTGGCGCTATGGCGAGTCGCCCGGACCGCAGGCGCTTCGCCTGTGCGCCCTCAGAGTGCTTGCACATCTCGAGCGAGCCGCGGTGACATCGATGTAGCGGTTCGTCCTACCTGCGATTGTTTGTCCGGTACAGCACACTGTATTATCCGCGCGCGATGCATGCGAGCCATTGGCAAGAGACGCTGAAGACGCCGGCGGCCGGCGATCACATCGTCCAGGTCTACCAGGACGAGGCGTTCCTTTGCGAAGCCGTCGCGCATTACGTCGGCGCCGGGCTCAAAGCCGGGGAGGCGGCGGTCATCATCGCGCGCGCGGAGCACCTACGCCTATTCGGGCGCGCCCTCGGCGCGAGCGGAGCCGCCCCGGAGTCGGCCGCGGCGCAAGGGCGGCTGGTCCTTCTCGACGCCGCCGAGACGTTGTCGCGCTTCATGCGCAACGGCGCACCGCAGCGCGAGGCCTTCGATGCCTGCGTCGGCAGCCTCATTGCCGGGCTTCGGGCCAAATACGCCAAGGTGCGCGCCTACGGCGAGATGGTGGACCTCCTGTGGCAGGACGGCGAGCGCGATGCCGCCCTGCAGCTCGAGGAGCTGTGGAACCAGCTCGCCCACCGCCAGGACTTCTCGCTCTTCTGCGCCTATTTCATGGACCCGCTCGACGCGGGTGCCTACGGCGGCGGCGCGCTGGAGTGCGTGTGCCGCGCGCATACGCACCTGATTCCGGCGCGCGACTACGAGCGCTTCGACGAAGCCGTCGCCAAGGCGAGCGAGGCGGTGCTCGACCGGCCGCTCTCCCAGATGCTCCTTTCGGTGGCGAGCATGCGTCCCCCGAAGACGCGCATGCCCCTCGGCCAGGCCACGCTGCTGTGGCTGCAGAAGAACATGCCGCTCACTGCAGAGAAGGTTCTTGCTCGGGCGCGCGCATACGCCGCGGCATCCCCAGCGGCTCGCTAGCCTCCACCACGATATCCACGGCGGCGAGGAAGACCCATTTGGGCGGGGATTCCTCGCCTGCAAGCCAGGCGTCGAGATCGGAGCCCGGCACCCTCAATGCGCGGGCCAGGGCCTTGCGGCCCCGAACTATGCCCAGCGCGCGAACGAGGGTGCGCTGGAACACGCTGGCGTGCTTCATGCCGACCTGGGAGCAAGCGCGGTGCCCGGAGCGCGGATCCGCGCCGTTTTGTAGTCGTTCGGCTACAAGTGCGCTTGCGCTTTCATGCGCGCGTATGCACGCTGCCGGCGCCATGACCCATCCCATCAGGCGCGTGCTCGTCGTCGAGGACAACCTCGACTCGGTGCAGAGCATGACCCTCCTGCTGCGCGACATGGGCCACCAAGTGGAATTCGCCATCAACGGGTACGCCGCGCTCGACATCGCGCGGCGAATGCGCCCGGAGATCGTGTTCCTCGACCTGGGGCTGCCCGGCATGGACGGGTTCGAGCTCTGCCAGCGCCTCAAGACGGAGATCGGGCTGGAGGGCGTGCGCGTCATCGTGGTGAGCGGCTACGGGCAGGACGAATACCGCCGGCGCTCGGCGGAAGCCGGCTGCGAGCTGCACCTGGTGAAGCCGGTCAGCCCCCAGTTCCTGGTGAGCCTCCTCGGCTCGAACTGAGCCGCCGCTTCGATTTCCGGGCCGGCCGGCGTGTCGGTGAAGAACGACAGGCGGCCAATATGACACGACTGTTAAATAAGGGGACGGTGATATCCGCCGCCCGGAGGCCTCCCTACCATGGGCTCGCCTAACAAATAGCCGGGAGACCCCATGGGCGGTTCCATCCTCGTAGTGGAAGACGAACAAGCGATTCGCGACCTGCTGGCGGCCAACCTGCAGCGCGCCGGGTATCGCGTCATGTGCGCGGGCGACGTGCCGCAGGCCGAGGCGCTGGTGCGCGACTCGCGCCCCGATCTCGTCCTGCTCGACTGGATGCTGCCCGGCATCCCGGGCCTCACCTTCGCGCGCCGGCTGCGCTCCGACCAGCGCACCAAGGACATCTCCATCGTGCTGCTCAGCGGCCGGGTGGAGGAGCAGGACAAGGTCACCGCGCTGGAAAGCGGCGCGGACGACTACGTCACCAAGCCGTTCTCCGCGCGCGAGCTGCTCGCGCGCATCAAGGCCGTGATGCGGCGGCGCGCGCCGCAGCTCGCCGACGACGTGGTGGAGATCTCGGGCCTGCGCATCGATCCTGCGGCGCACACCGTGAGCGCGGGCGAGAAGCCGATCGACCTGTGGACCACCGAGCTTCGCCTGCTGCATTTCTTCATGACCCATCCGGGACGCGTTTTCTCGCGGGCGCGGCTGCTCGACGAGGTGTGGGGCGAGCACGTGTTCGTCGAGGAGCGCACGGTGGACGTGCATATCCGCCGCCTGCGCCAGGCGCTCGCGCCGACCGGGCACGACAAGCTGATCGAGACGGTGCGCGGCACGGGCTACCGGTTCAAGCCCGAAGTGGACCTCGCGAACGTCGCGGGCGCGCCCAGCCAGCGCGCCGCGGCGACGCCCGGCTCTACTCCACAGTCACTGACTTAGCGAGGTTGCGCGGCTTGTCCACGTCGTTCCCGCGGATGAGGGCGGCGTGGTAGGCGAGCAGCTGCAGCGGCAGCGTGCTCACGATGGGTGACAGGATGCCGGCATGCTCGGGCATCCGCACCACGTGGACACCGGGCCCGTCGGCCACGTTCGCATCGCGGTTGGCGAGCACGTAGAGCTCGCCGCCGCGGGCGCGCACTTCCTGCAGGTTGGACTTCAGCTTGTCGAGCAGCGCGTCCTTCGGAGCGATGGCGATGACCGGCATGGCGCGGTCGACAAGCGCGAGCGGGCCGTGCTTCAGTTCCCCTGCGGCGTACGCCTCGGCGTGGATATAGGAGATTTCCTTGAGCTTCAGCGCGCCTTCCATGGCGATCGGATAGTGCACCCCGCGTCCGAGAAACAGCGCATGCGCGCAGCCGGCGAACCTGGCCGCCCAGCCGGCCATCTCGGGCTCGGTGCGCAGCGCGCTCGCCGCGGCGGCGGGCAGCGTGCGCAGCGCCTGCAGCATCTCGGCTTCGCGCTCAGGAGAAAGCCTTCCCTTCGCTTTCGCCATGACGAGCGCGAGGACGAGGAGCGCGGTCAGCTGCGCCGTGAAGGCCTTGGTGGAGGCGACGCCGATCTCCGGGCCGGCGCGCGTGAGGAACTTGAGGCTCGCGCTCCTCACCAGCGACGATTCGGCCACGTTGCAGATGGCGAGCGACTGTTCCTGTCCCAGGGCGCGCGCGTGCTGGAGCGCGGCGATGGTGTCGGCGGTCTCGCCCGACTGCGAGATGACGACGACGAGCGAGCGCGGATTCGGAACGCTCTCGCGGTAGCGGTACTCGCTTGCGATCTCGACGCTGCAGGGCAGGCCGGCGAGGCTTTCGAGCCAGTATTTGGCGACGTAGCCCGCGTGATAGCTCGTGCCGCAGGCGAGGATGAGCGCCGAGTCGACGTTCTCGAGCACCGCCTTCGCCTGGAAGCCGAACACCTCGGGCACCAGGCTCTGCGCGTTCATGAGGCGCTCGAGCGTGGCCTCGATCGCGGCCGGCTGCTCGAAGATCTCCTTCTGCATGTAGTGGCGGTACGTGCCGAGCTCCATGGCGTCGGCGGCGAGCTGGCTCACGTGCAGCGGGCGCTCGACCACGTGGCCGCGCGCGTCCACGATGCGCACCGCCTGCAGCGTCACTTCGGCGCAGTCGCCTTCCTCGAGGGAGATCATGCGGCGCGTCACCTGCAGCAGCGCCGACGTGTCGGAGGCGGCGAAGTTCTCGCCGTCGCCGAGGCCGAGGAGCAGCGGCGCGCCCATGCGGGCGACCACCAGCTTGTCTTTTTCCACGGACGAAATGACCGCTATGGCATACGCGCCAACCAGCTCGCGTACGGCCGCTCGCACTGCCGCGAAGAGGTCCGTCCCGGTCTTCAAGAAGAAGTGCACCAGATGCGCGATCACCTCGGTGTCGGTGTCCGAGGTGAACACGTAGCCTTGCGCGCGCAGCCTGGCGCGCACCTCGTCGTGGTTCTCGATGATGCCGTTGTGCACCACCGACACGCCGCCGCTCACGTGCGGGTGGGCGTTGCGCTCCGAGGGCACGCCGTGCGTCGCCCAGCGCGTGTGGCCGATGCCGAGATTGCCGTGCAGGGCCTTTTCGCGGACCATTTTTTCCAGCTCGGAGACGCGCCCGGAAGCGCGCAGCCGCTGCAGCGTGCCGTTCACGACCGCGACCCCGGCCGAATCGTAGCCGCGGTACTCCAGCCGCCGCAGCCCTTCGATGAGGATCGGGACGACGTTGCGCCGCGCTACGGCGCCGACGATTCCGCACATGATGTCTTGGCTCCGGTTTTCCAGCGCAGCAGGGCGCCGGTGGCAAATACGGCCGCGGCGTCCGCGATGAAGTCCATGAAGCTCGCGCTGCGACCCGGGATGAAGGACTGGCGCAGCTCGTCGGCGATGCCGAGCGCGCACGCGACCCCGACGATGAGCAGCGGGCGGCGCCCGTCGGTGGCGATCCACAGCAGCAGCGTGAGCGCGGCGTACGCGATGAAGTGCCAGACGGTGTCGCCCGGCTGCAGCGGCTCGAAGGGCATCGCGGCGAGCGAGAAGATCTGCAGCACCACCACGCCGGCGCAGAACAGGCACCAGTTCCTAGTAAGCATTGCTGCCTTTCATGACCACGGCCAGGGTCTTCAGGATGATCTGCAGGTCGAGGAGCAGCGACCAGTTGCGCAGGTAGGCGAGGTCGTATTCGACCCGCTTCTGCATCTTCTCCACCGTCTCGGTCTCCCCGCGCAGGCCGTTCACCTGCGCAAGACCGGTGATGCCGGGCTTCACCTTGTGGCGGATCATGTAGCCGCGGATCAGCTTGCGGTACATCTCGTTGTGCGCCACGGCGTGCGGGCGCGGGCCGACGATGCTCATGCGGCCCTGCACCACGTTGATGAACTGCGGCAGCTCGTCGAGCGAGGTGCGGCGCAGGAATGCGCCGAACCTGGTGATGCGGCTGTCGTTGCGCGTCGCCTGGCGCACCACGTCGCCGTCCTCGGCGACCGTCATGGTGCGGAACTTGTAGACGATGATCTTGCGGCCGTCCAGGCCGTAGCGGCGCTGCTTGAAGAGCACCGGCCCGGGCGACGAGAGCTTCACCCCGACGGCGATCACCGCCAGGATCGGCGCGATGGCGGCGAGGATGAGCGCGCCGAGGACGAAGTCGCTGGCCGTCTTCACGATGCCGTTCATGCCGTAGAACGGCGTCTCGCACACCGCCACGACCGGCAGGCCGCCGATCGAGTCCACCCGCGCCTGGATCAGGTCGAACACGAAGATGTCGGGCACGAAGTAGATGGAAGCCGTGGTATCGCGCAAATCCTCCAGCAGCTTCAGGATGCGCGGCTGCGACGCCATGGGCAGCGCGATGTAGATGGTGTCGACGCGGTTGGCGCGGCAATAGTCGGCCAGGTTGGAAAGCGAGCCGAGGTTCTCCTTGGCCGCCACGCTCTGCAGGCGGCCGGAGGCCCGGTCGTCGAAATAGCCGGCGAAGCGCACCCCGAGCAGGCGGTCGGAGCGCAGGTGCTGGGCGAGCCTGCGGCCGAGGTCGTTGGCGCCCGCGATCACCGCGGTCTTGCGCAGCGCATCGCTGGCGAGGACCCGCGGCAGCACGACCGGCAGAAGGCGGTGCGCGCCGTAAAGCACGAACGGCGTGGCGAGCACCCACGCCGTGAGGACGCGCGGATCGAACACGGCGAGCGTGTGCGAGGCCCAGCCGAGCAGCACGAGCAGCGCCACGATCGCGACCCAGCCGGTGACGATGTCGAACGCGAGGCCGCCCGCGCTCGCCGAGTCGCGCGCCAGGCTGCCCGGGAAGGTCATCGCAAAGACCAGGAGCGACAGGATCAGGCAGGCGCCGTCGTAGCGCACGCCGAACCAGGCGAGCGTCGCGCCAAGCACCGCGATGGCGACGAGCGGGTCGAGCGCCGCGCGCACCAGCGCGCCGCGCCCGGGCTGGCTCAGCACGAGCCGCGTCCGGGGCTCGAGGACCCGCGCTCGGATTTCGGGGGAGGCTTGCAAGGCCCTCGCAGCGTAGGGCAGTTGCGTTCAGGCACGATGTTGCGCGCGCCCTGCGAATATAGGCTCACCGGACTAGCGTTGCGCGGGTGTCGCCCAGCAATGACTCCGCATGTGCCTCCCCTATAGTGGCCCCGCTCACGAGAGCTCAAGGACATCCCATGCGAGTAACGACGATAGAGACCCTCCAGACGCAGACCGCCGCAACCGCCCCGGCGAGCGCTTCGCCCGTCCCGGCGAGCGCGCCGGCCACGGATCCGGGCGCCGACGCGCGTTCCGCGGCTTCCGATTTCCTGCAGATCGAGTCGATCGTGCTCAACCTGGACGCGTCGCTGCGCGTGCATGCGCGGGCGCACTTCTTCAGCTGGACGCAGGGCCTGCTGCAGAGCCTGATCCGCCACGAGCTGCTCATCTGCGCGCTGTGCCACGGCAAGCCGCCGGTGTTCCGCGCCGACGGCTTTTCCATGACGACGCCGGAGCCGACGCTCTTCAGCGACATGTTCCTGCGCGACAACTCGGTCGCGCCGGCGCTCCTCAAGGCGTGGGAAGAGCGCCGCTACCAGCCGATCGTGTTCGACTGCGGGCCGGGCGCCACGGGCAACCTCATCGGCAACGGCGGCTTCGCGCGCGAGCTCGAGCGCCTGGGCGCGACCCAGCTCCTGGTGCACGGGCTCGCCGACAGCGACGGGCGCGCGCTCAGCCTCTTCGCGTTCGCCTGCCGCCCCGGCAGCATCGCCGCCCGGCAGAGCTACCTCGCGCAGCTGCTGGTGCCCGCGATGCATGCCGCCTGGGTGCGCACGCAGATCCAGCGCAGCTCCGGCGGCATGGACAAGCCCTCGGGACAGAGCGTGCTCACCGCGCGCGAGCAGGACATCCTGAAGTGGATCTACCTCGGCAAGAGCAACTTCGAGATCGGCGCGATCCTCAAGATCAGCCCGCTGACCGTGAAGAACCACGTGCAGAAGATCCTGAGGAAGCTGAACGTCGTCAACCGCACGCAGGCGATCGGCAAGGCGCTCGAGCTGCGGATATTGAACACGTAGATTTCCCGGAGAAATAGCCCGAAAGGGGCATCCGGCGCGCGGGCGGACGGCGGCATAGCGTCCTTAGCATCGCGCCCATGACTTACCAGCACACCTTCACGGTCGTCACGGCGACCTATAACCGCGCGCACACCATCCACCGCACCTACGAGAGCCTGCGCGCCCAGACCTTCCGGGATTTCGAGTGGCTGGTGATCGACGACGGCTCGACCGACGGCACCCGCGCGCTGATCGAGGGCTGGACGAAGGAAGCCTGGTTCCCGATCCGCTACATCTACCAGGCGAACGCCGGCAAGCACGTCGCGTGCAACCGGGCCGCCAGGGAAGCGCGCGGCGAGCTCATCACCGGCCTGGATTCCGACGACGGCTGCGTGCCGCATGCCCTGGAGCGGCTGAAATTCCACTGGGACCGCATCCCCGCGGCCGAGCGCGAGCGCTTCGCCGGAGTGGCGGCGCTGTGCGTGGACGAGCGCGGCAAGCTGCACGGCACGCCGTTCCCGCGCGACATCACCGATTCGGACTCGGTGGAGATCCGCTACCGGTACAAGGTCAAGGGCGAGAAATGGGGCTTCATGCGGGCCGAGGTGGTGCGCGCGTTCCCGTTCCCGGAGCCGGCCAACGTCCGGTTCGTGACCGAGGCGTTCATCTACCGCGAGATCGCGCGGCGCTACAAGCTGCGCTACGTGAACGAGCCGCTGCGCATCTACTACGAGCATGACCCCGACCAGTCCTCGCGCCTGGTGAACTCCGCCACCAAGCACGCCGCCTCCATGCGGCTCTACTACCGCGAGGTGCTGAGGAACGACCTCAAGTGGTTCCGCTTCGCGCCGATCAATTTCCTGCGCTCGGCGGCGAACTACTGCCGCTTCGGGTACGACTGCGGCATCGGCACGCTCGAGCAGCTCGGCCAGCTCGGCAACATCTGGGCGCAGCTCCTGTGGCTGGTCGCCCTGCCGGTGGGCTTCGCCTACCACGTCGCGGATACGGCGACTGCGCGTCACGCGCGCGCTACCTCGTAGTCCGCACGGCGTATACGGCGCGCCGCGCCGCGGCTCAGCGCCGTAATAGGACGCTCCTAGCATGCCGAGACGCTCATGAATCCCATCCGGCACGTCCTTTTCGTCGCGCTCGCGCTTTGCGCCTGCGCCGCCACCGCAGGCGAGAGCCTGCGCTTCGACGTGCCCGCGGGCCTCTACGGCGCCGCACAGACGCCGGCGGTCTTCTATTCGTTCTCGGACGTCTACCGCCTCACCGTGTCGGGCCCGGAAGCGGTGCCCGAGGCGCCCGGCGGCGCGTTCGCCGATTTCCCCATGCGCGTGGTCGCGGCCGAAGCGCCGCCGCCCGGGTATGCGTTCTCGATCTCCGGAGTGAAGCAGCCCGAGCGCGGGCTCCTGTTGCTGGCCGGCCTCGCGCTGGCCGCCTGGGTGGCGCGCCGCCGGCTGCTGCAGGCGATCTAGCAGGGCAGGACTTGAAAGGCATGACGATTCGCGTTCCCTCTCTGACGTGGTTCACGCGCCCGGTGCTCGCCGCCGCGGTGCTCGCCGGCTGCGTGGCGTGCACGCGGGCGGCGAGCGCGCCGGAGAGCGCGGCGAGCATCGCCGCCAAGGTGAACGGCGCCGAGATCACGGTGGACAAGATCGGGCCGCTCAGCCGCCAGGCGGCGAGCCAGGCGCTCGACCGCGTGATCGACCGCGAGCTGCTGGTGCAGAAGGCGCTCGCCGCCAAGCTCGACCGGGATCCCGAGGTGGCGCGCGCGCTGGAAGAGGCGCGCCACAAGCTCCTCGCGCAGGCCTACCTCGACCGGCTCGGCCCGGTGAAGGTGCATGCGGACGAGGTGCGCGCGTTCTACCTGGAAAATCCCGCGCTTTTCGCGCAGCGGCGCATCTACCGCGTGCGCCAGCTCGACCTGCCGGCCGCCGTGGAGCGGGTCGACCTCCTCAAGGCCGAGGTCGCGCGCGCGACGGACCTCGAGGACATCGTGCTGTGGGTCACCAACCGCGGCCTGAAATACCGGATCGCGAGCCTCACGCAGCCCGCCGAGGAGGTCCCGCTCGCGCAGCTGCCGGAGCTCGCGCGCATGAGAGACGGCGAGATGGCGGTGTTCGGCTCGCCGGCGGGCACGAGCGTGGTGCAGCTGGTGCACGCGCAGGACGCGGCGCTTTCGGAGCAGCAGGCCGCGCCGGTGATCGAGCGGTTCCTGGCCGGGCGCAGGCGGCTGGAGCTCGCGGCGGCGGAAGTGAAGCGGCTGCGCGAAGTGGCAAGCATCGAGTACGTAGGCGAATTCAAACGGAATTAATCGAGCGCATGACTTCAGAGAAGAGGACACGATGAAGCGCATTCTGATCGGGTTGTTGTTGATGGCCGCGGCGCTGCCCGCATGGACGCAGAACCGCGAGAAGCTGGGCGTGGGCGACGCGGTCAGGGTGACCGTGTTCCAGCAGCCGGACCTCACCACGGACGCGCGCATTTCCGAGCGCGGCACGGTGGCGATGCCGCTGGTGGGCGAGGTCAAGATCGCGGGCATGGCGCCGGGCGAGGCGGCTTCGCAGATCGCGAATGCGCTGAAGAACGGCAAGTACCTCAAGCATCCGCAGGTGACGATCGCGCTCACCACGGTGCGCAGCCGCCAGGTGTCGGTGCTGGGGCTGGTGGCCCGGCCCGGGCGCTACCCGCTGGATGACACCAGCACGCGCCTCGCCGACCTGGTCGCCGCGGCCGGCGGCATCGCCACCGGCGGCTCGGACACCGTCACGGTGATCCGCAACGGCCAGGCGCACAAGGTCGCCATGCTCGCGAAGAGCTTCGAGCTGCAGAACGGCGACACGGTCTACATCGAGCGCGCCCCGGTGTTCTACGTGTACGGGGAGGTGCTGCGCGGCGGCGCGTATCCCGTGTCGCAGAACCTCACGGTGATGCAGGCGATTTCGCTTGGCGGCGGCATCACGCCGCGAGGCTCCGACCGGCGCGTCAAGCTGCGCCGCACCGGCCCGGACGGCAAGGTCGTCGAAACCGACGCCAAGCTGCAGGACATCGTGCAGCCCGACGACGTCATCTTCGTGAAGGAGTCCCTTTTCTAGGGAGTGAAACCAATGGATCTCAATCAATTTTTGCTGGCACTGCGCGCGCGCCGCAAGGCGTTCGCGCTGGTCATGGCGGCGACGATCGTGACCGCGATCGTGGTCAGCCTGCTCGTGCCGAAGCGCTATGTCGCGACCACGACGCTGCTGATCAACGGCCGCGACGAGCAGAGCATGACGTCGGAGAACTTCTCGCCGCGCGAGCGCCTGGGCTACCTCCAGACGCAGATGGACCTCATGACGAGCGGCCGCGTGGCCGCGCGCGTTGCGCGCGACCTCAAGCTCGCGCAGCGTCCCGGCATGCGCGACGACTTCGAGCGCGACACCGGCGGCGTGGGCGACATCAACGACTGGATCGGCAGCAACCTGCTGCGCCAGGTGAAGGTCGACAACTCGGCGAGCAACGTCGTGACGCTGCAGTACACGGCGCCCAACGCGAAGGACGCCTCCGAGATCGCCAACGGCTTCGCCAAGGCGTACCAGGAAGTCAGCCTGCAGCTGCGCACCGAGCCGACCCGCGAGGCGGCGGCGTGGTTCGAGGAGCAGCTGAAGGGCCTGCGCAACAACGTGGCCCAGGCGCAGACGCGGCTCACGGCCTACCAGAAGGAGAAGGGGCTGATCGGCGTGGATGAGCGCGGCGACATGGAGTCGACGCGCCTGTCCGAGCTCTCGACCCAGCTCCTGACGGCAAGGAACGCGACCTACGAGGCGCAGTCGCGCTACAAGAGCGCCGCGGAAGTGATCCAGAACGGCGGCGCGGCGGAGTCGATCCCGGAGATCATGTCCAACGCCGCGATCGCCACGGCGAAGGCCGACCTCGCGCGCGCCACGTCCAATCTCGAGCAGCTCGCGAACGACCTCGGGCCCAACCACCCGGCGTTCATCCGCGCGCAGGGCGAGGTCCAGGCGGCGCGCGAGCGGCTGCAGTCCGAGACCAAGAAGGTGGTGAGCGGCCTGCAGAACGCCGTGCTGCAGAACCAGAAGCGCGAGACCGAGCTGAAGAACGCGCTCGCGGCCCAGCAGGAGCGCCTGGTGACGATGCGCGATGCGAGGGTGCAGATGGCGGTGCTGACGCGCGACGTGGAGTCGGCCCAGCGCGCCTACGACACCGCGCTCACGCGCTACATGACCAACAAGGTCGACAGCGCGGCGCGCACGATGAGCGCTTCCCAGCTCACGCCCGCCGCGCAGCCGCTCGCGCCCAAGTATCCGAACGTGCCGCTCATCAGCGCGCTGTCGGTGCTGATCGGCGCGCTGTTCGCCGCGGGCGTGGTGTTCCTGCTCGAGACGATGGACCGCCGCGTGCGCTCGCGCAGCGACCTCGAGTCGCGCCTTGCCGTGCCGATCCTTGGCCGGCTTTCCAAGTGGCAGCCCGCCGGTGGGCGGCTGCTCCCGGCGCCTGCCCGGCCGGCCCACGCCCTGCCGCATCCCTGGTGAGGAGAGAAGACATGCTTGCGAAACAGACCGACAACGTGCTGCCGCTGGATTCGGGCAGCCCCCGAGCGCTGGGGCCCACGGGCCGCCATATCGGCGCCATCCTGATGGACGAGGGCAAGCTGACCGCCTCCGACGCCGAGCAGGTGCTGGCGCGCCAGCGCGAGCTCGGCTGGCGCTTCGGCGAGGCCGCGATCGAGCTGAACCTGATCACCGACACGGATCTGCGCCAGGCGCTCGCCAAGCAGTACGAGTTCCCCTACCTCGTGTCCGGCCCGGAGGGCGTGAGCAAGGAGCTCATCGCCGCCTGGGATCCGTTCAACGCGGTGGTGGAAGAGCTGCGCGGCGTGCGCACGCAGCTCCTCATCCGCTGGTACAACCCGGACGCCGGGCGCAAGACGCTGGCGATCACCAGCCCCGGCGCCCGCGAAGGCAGGAGCTTCATCGCCGCCAACCTGGCGGTGGTGTTCTCGCAGCTCGGCAGCCGGACGCTGCTCATCGACGCCGACCTGCGCAGCCCGCGCCAGCAGAGCATCTTCAACATCTCCGACCGGTTCGGCCTCTCGTCCGCGCTTTCCAACCGCGCCGACCTGTCCTCGGCCGTGCCGGTGCCGGGGCTCACCGGCCTGTCGGTGCTGCCGGCCGGGCCGCTGCCGCCCAACCCGCTCGAGCTGCTGTCGCGGCCCGGGTTCGCGGCGCTGGTCGGCAAGGCGCAGCAGGAGTACGACGTGATCCTCATCGACACGCCGGCCGCCACCGCGTATGCGGATGCGCAGTGCATCGCGTTCCGCGCCGGGGACGCGCTGCTCGTCTCGCGCAAGGACCAGACGCGGGTGGCGGACACGGAGCGCGCGGCGCGCGAGCTTTCGGACGCGAGCGCGCGCATCGTCGGCACGCTGATGAACGCGTTCTGAGGGCGCGCCAGAGGTGAAAAGACCCGATCGCAAGCTGGCCATCGCTGCGGCGGCGCTCATGGTAGCGGCCGCCGCAGCGGCGATGGGCCCGCAGCCCGGCGGCGAGCGCGTCGAAGCGCGGCTCGACACCACCGACAAGGGAGATTCCATGAAGTTGTACCTCGCGCCGCATCAAGCGCCGCATCTCTCGCTAAAGAGGCTCGCTTCCTGGGGAGGGTCCTGAGATGGCCTACGCTTCCCCGCTGCGCGTCCCTGCCGAGCGCAACGCCGTGCCGGCCCTGGCGCTCGCCGGGCTGGCGCTGCTCGGCGTGGTGGGCGGCGTCGGCCTCGCCCTCGGCGAGATCGACGCGGTCGTCATCTGCCTGTCGATCATCGGCTGCGCGGCGGTGCTGTTCGATTTCCGCGTCGGCACCGTGCTCCTCATCCTGCTCCTGCCGATCGAGCCCACCGTGTACATGCCGCACAGCATCGGCGGCCTCACCGGCTTGAACCCGATCAACCTGCTCGAGGCGACGACGCTGCTGTCGTACCTCTTCCGCAAGGAAAGCAAGCTCTCGCAGTTCGTGCCCAAGCGGATGTTCTGGCTCTACCTCGTGCCGATCCTCATCGGCGGCCTGATCGGCTCGCAGCACGTGCGGGACATCCCGCTCGACCTCTTCGACGTGAAGTTCACCGATGCCGCGGGGTACCTGCGCGACATGATGGTGAAGCCGCTCACGATGGTGCTGGTGGCGCTGCTGCTCGCCGCCGCCGTGGCGCGCTCGAAGAAGCCAGAGAACTTCCTCATCCCGATCATCGCCTCGGTCTGGATCATGGCGCTGCTTGCCGTCCAGTTCGTGCTGTTCTCCAACATCAGCATCTCGCAGCTCGCCGGCGCCGACGAGCGCGGCTTCTTCTCCACGATCGGCGTGCACGCGAACGAGCTCGGACGGCTCTTCGCGGTGGCGTACGCGCTCCTCCTGTTCGTGTGGTGGGAGTCGAAGAACGCGCTCCTGAAGACGGTGCTGATCGCCACCATGGGCATCCTCACGCTCGCGCTGCTGCTCACCTTCTCGCGCGGCGCCTTCCTCGGCTTCATGGTGGTGAACGTGCTCTTCCTGCTGTGGAAGTTCAACATGCGCACGCTCGGCCTCGCGCTGCTCGTGGGCGTCGTCGGCCTCATGTTCATGCCGGGCGCGGTGTACGACCGGGTGATGATGGGCTTCGGCGGCGGCGGCGACCTGAACGAGGTGAGCGCCGGCCGGCTGGACGGCATCTGGCTGCCGCTGCTCCCGGAGCTCTTCAAGAGCCCGGTGTGGGGCAACGGCCTGGGCTCGATCATGTGGGCCGACGCCATGCGCAACGGCCTGATGCTCGCGGTGGGCCATCCGCACAACGCGTACATGGAGGCCATCCTCGACATGGGCCTCGTCGGCCTCGGGCTGCTGTGCGCGTATTACGTGACGGTCTGGCGCAAGCTGCGCCAGCTCGGCAGCAACGCCTACCTTTCGCCGGAGATGCGCGGCTTCTTCCAGGGCGCGGCGGCGGGGCTCGTGGCCTTCGCCATCACCAACTGGGCCGGAAGCTCGCTCGTGCCACGGCCGGAATACGCGTTCCTGTGGCTCGCCATCGGCATCATGTACGGGCAGCTCGCAAGGAAGCCGGCGGCAGGCTGATGTCCACGGCAACGCTGTTGCGACAGGGTGCCGCTGCACGGGAGCGCCCGGGCGAAGCGCGGCCTGCGCTCCGGCCGGCGCTGCGGCCGCGGCCGCACGTCTGCTTCGTCGCGCCGCACGCCTGGCCGGTGTTCTCGGGCGACCCGAACATCCAGGTGGTCGGCGGCGCCGAGGTGCAGCAGAGCATCCTTGCGCGCCTCTTCCAGCGCGCGGGCTACCGCGTGTCGATGATCACGCTCGACTTCGGCCAGACCGAGCGCGTCGAGCTCGACGGCGTCACGGTGCACAAGACCTACCGCCCCGACGCCGGGATCCCGGTCGTCCGCTTCCTGCATCCGCGCCTGAGCAGCGTCTGGCGCGCGCTCGCGGACGTGGATGCCGACATCTACTACCACCGCTCCGCGGGCATGCTGACCGGCATCATCGCCGAGTATTGCCGCCGCCACGGCAAGCGCTCGCTCTATGCCGGCGCCTCGGACATGGATTTCGTCCCGGGCAAGGAGCAGATCCGCCTCGGGCGCGACCGCTGGCTGTACCAGCATGGGCTGCGCACGGTGGACGCCATCGTGGCGCAGAACCCGAAGCAGGTGGAAACCTGCCGCGAGCACTACGGGCGCGAGGCGATCCTTATCCCGAGCTGCTACCAGCTGCCGCGCGATGCGCGGC
Source organism: Burkholderiales bacterium (assembly GCA_036263315.1). GTDB lineage: Bacteria > Pseudomonadota > Gammaproteobacteria > Burkholderiales > SG8-39 > SCGC-AG-212-J23. The sequence goes on along the minus strand of DATAHF010000081.1, from coordinate 2,529 downwards.
CGGGCAGCGGCGACACGGTGCTCTGGTGCGGCACCGTGCATACGTACAAGCGGCCGGAGCTCCTGCTGGAGATCGCGCGCCGCCTGCCGCACCGCAAGTTCGTCATGGTCGGCGGCCACGGCGTGGACGAGACGCTGAGCGTCCCGTACTACAAGAGCGTCCTCGGCGAGGCGCGCGCCCTGGGGAACGTCGAGGCGACCGGCTTCCTGCCGCTCGCCCAGGTCGAGCCCTACTTCGACCGCGCGCGCGTCTTCCTCAACACCTCCGACTACGAGGGCATGCCCAACACCTTCATGCAGGCGTGGTCGCGCGGGATTCCCACGGTGGCCACGGTGGACGTCGGGGCGCGCGTCGGTGGCGAGCTCATCTACCGGCAGTTCGACAAGGTGGAGGAGGGCGCGGCGGAGATCGAGCGGCTGCTCGGCGACGCGGCGCACTGGCAGCGCGCTTCCGCCCGGGTGCGCTCGTATTTCGAGGCCACGCATTCCAGCGCCGAGGTGCTCGCGCGCTATTCGCAGGTCTTCGAGCGCCTGGCCGATGCGCCGCGGCGGCCGGCATGACGAGCGTCGCGCTCACCATCGAGTCGCTCAAGCGGCGCGCCCTGTCGCTCGGCGCGATCAAGACGTTCGACTACGCCATGCAGTTCCTGCTGCCCGTCGTGCTGGTGCGCTGCCTCGACGCCGCCACCTTCGGCGAATACCGCCTGCTGTGGCTGGCGGTGGGCACGGTGATGATCGTGCCCCTCAACATGCCGCAGGCGCTGTTCTTCTTCCTGCCGCGCGCCGATGCGCGCCAGAAGCGCGTTTACATCCTCAACACCTTCGCTTTCCTCTTCGGCATGGGCCTGCTCGCCGCCTGGGCGGTGAGCCCCTGGGACCCGTGGCGGCCGCAGTCCATGCTGCCGCTTGCGCGGTACGGGGCGCTGGTGCCGGCGTTCGTGCTCTTCTATGTCGCCACGCACGTCCTCGACTCGCTGCCCACCATCGACGAGCGCATCGGCTGGCAGGCGTGGATCACGGTCGGGCTGTCGATGCTGCGCGTCGTGCTGCTCGCGGCGGCGGCATTCGCCACCGGCGAGCTGCTGCCGATGCTGTGGGTCCTGGTCGGCATCGTGGTGCTGAAGGCCGTGCTCTTCTTCGCCTACGTCGCGCGCTTCCACGGCTTGCGCCGCCCGTGGCTCGATCGGAAGCTCTTTGCCGGCCAGTTCGCCCACGCGGCGCCGATCGGCGTCTCGGTGGCGCTCTTCGGCATGCGCGTGCAGATGGACCAGTGGGTGGCGGCGCATCTGTTCGTCCTGGCGAGCTTCGCGGCCTTCTCGGTCGCGGCGGTGCTCGCGCCGATCGTGAATCTCTTCCGCGCCTCGGTGAACGACGCGCTGCTGCCCAGCATGAGCCGGCTGCAGTCCGCCGGCGACGTGCGCTCCATGCTCGAGATGAACAGCCGCGCCAACTGCATGGTCGGCACGCTGCTCTACCCGGTGCTCGCGTTCGCCTTCCTCTTCGCGCCCGACATCATCGGCGTCGTCTACACCGCCAACTACCTGGAAGCGGTGCCGGTGATGCGCGTGTACATCATCGGCCTCGCGGCGATGGTGCTCGAGACGGGCAGCCTCACGCTCCTCATGCGCGAGGGGCCGTTCGCCATGCGCGTCAACATGGTGGTGCTCGCGCTCGCCATCCTCACGAGCTACCTCGGCGCCCTGCATTTCGGGCTCGCCGGCGCCGCGCTCGGCAGCGTCTCGGCGCTCTTCATCGACCGCAGCGCGATGCTCTGGCGCATGGGGCAGCGCAGCGGCGTGCCTTTCCGCGCCATCCAGGACTGGCGCGGCCTCGCGCTCGCGCTCCTGAACGGCATTGTCACCGCGCTCGTGGTCTGGGGCCTGGTCGACCTTTACTTCGCGGAGGCGCGGCCCCTGATGCGCCTCGCCGCCGGCGGGGTCCTGCTTGCCGTGGCCTATGTCGCGCTGCCGAGCCTGCGCAGCGCCGCGCGGCTGAAGGGCGCCGCATGAAGCTCCTCTTCGTCACCGGCTCGCTCGTGCACGGCGGCGCGGAACGCCACTCGATCACGCTCGCCAACCGGCTTGCCGCGCGGGGACACGACTGCAGCGCCGTGTACGTCAAGAACGACCCGAGCCAGCGCCACCGCCTCGAGTTGCCCGAGGCGCGCGTGCACTGCCTGCATGCCAGCCGGTATCTCGATTTCTCCGCGGTCAGGAAGCTAAGCGAGCTGATAACGCGCTTCGCGCCCACCGCGGTCGTGGCGGCGAATCCGTACGCGCTCATGTATGCGTCCCTGGCGCTGCGGCTCTCGGGCGCGGCTGCGCCGCTGATGGTGACGTTCCATTCCACCAAGCTCCTCAACGCCAAGGAGCACCTGCAGATGGCGTTCTACCGGCCGCTCTTCTGGAGCGCCGCCTGCGCGGTGTTCGTGTGCGAGGCGCAGCGCGCGCACTGGCGCCGTCGGCAGGTGTTCGGCCGGCGCAACGAGGTGATCTACAACGGCGTGGACACCGAGCGCTGGCGGCCCTGG
>DATAHF010000080.1:0-5556 GCA_036263315.1 Burkholderiales bacterium | reverse complement strand
CACCGACAGGACCGAGCCCAGCACCTTGTTGGGCCGGTAGGTCGCCAGGCCTTTCAGGCCCGATTTCCAGGCGTGCAGGTCGAGATCCTGGAACTCCGCGTACGGGTAGTCCTCCGGCACGTTGACCGTCTTCGAGATGCTGGTGTCCACGTAAGGGGCCACCGCCGCGACCATCTGCTCGTGCGCGCGCGCCGAGATGTCGAGCGCGGTGACGAAGTAGGGCGGAAGATTGTCCATGTTGCCGCCGGTCGCCTTGTAGCGGCGCCAGGCGTGGTCTTCCACCGGGTACTCCTGGAAGCCGTCCTGCACGCGCTTCTTGCGCGTGTACATCCACGAGAACGGCGGCTCGATGCCGTTCGACGCGTTGTCGGCGAATGCGAGGCTGATCGTGCCCGTCGGCGCGATGGAGAGCAGGTGCGAGTTGCGGATGCCGTTCTTCTTGATTTCTTCCTTCAGCTGCGCCGGCAGCCGCGCCGCGAAGCTCGAGCCCGAGAGGTAGAGGTCGGCGTTGAAGAGCGGGAACGCGCCGCGCTCCCTGGCGAGCTCGCTCGAGGCGCGGTAGGCGTGGTCGCGCATGCTCTCCGAGATGCGCGCGGCCATGGCGCGCGCTTCCTCGGTGTCGTACTTCAGCCGCAGCATGATGAGCGCGTCGCCCAGCCCGGTGAAGCCGAGGCCGACGCGGCGCTTGGCCATCGCCTCCTTGTGCTGCTGCTCCAGCGGCCAGGCGGTGACGTCGAGCACGTTGTCCAGCATGCGGATCGAGGTGTGGACGAGCTTGCCGAACTTGTCGAAATCGAAGCGCGCCCGGTCGGAGAAGGGCTCCGCCACGAACTTGGTCAGGTCGATCGATCCCAGGCAGCAGCAGCCGTAAGGCGGCAGCGGCTGCTCGGCGCAGGGATTGGTCGCCTCGATGCTCTCGCAGTAGTTGAGGTTGTTGTCGCGGTTGATGCGGTCGAGGAACAGGATCCCGGGCTCGGCGTGGTCGTACGTCGAGCGCATGACCTGGTCCCACAACTCGCGCGCGCTGATCTTGCGGTACACCCACAGGCCGTCGGCGCGCTGGTACACGTCGCTCGCGGGCCAGGGCTTTGCCTTGTGGACGAGCTCGAAGAGCGCGTCCTTCTCCACCGCGAGCATGAACTCGTCGGTGACGCCCACCGAGATGTTGAAATTGGCGAGGTCGCCGCGGTCCTTGGCGTGGACGAATTCCTCGATGTCGGGGTGGTCGCAGCGCAACACGCCCATCTGCGCGCCGCGCCGGGAGCCGGCCGACTCCACCGTCTCGCACGAGCGGTCGAAGACCCGCATGTAGGAGACCGGGCCGCTCGCGCGCGAATGCGTGCCCTTGACCTCGGCGCCCTTCGGCCGGATGGCGGAGAAGTCATAGCCCACGCCGCCGCCGCGGCGCATGGTCTCGGCGGCTTCCTGGAGCGCGGTATAGATGCCGGGCTTGCCGTCGACCACTTCGGAGATCGAATCGCCCACCGGCTGCACGAAGCAGTTGATGAGGGTCGCCTGCAGCGCGACGCCAGCGGCGGAGTTGATGCGGCCCGCCGGGATGAAGCCGTGCTCCTGCGCTTCGAGGAAGCGGCGCTCCCAGTAGCTGCGCTTGTCTTCGGGCTCAGCCTGGGCGAGGGCGCGGGCCACGCGGCGGCGTACTTCCTCGACGCTCGCTTCCTTGCCCTTGGCGTATTTCTCGATGAGCGTATCGCGGCTGATCTGCTGCGCCGCGAGCTCGGTGATGGGGGTGGAAAGGATGGAATTGCTCATACTGGAAGGATATACATCCCCTTTCTTATTAGGCAACCAAAGCGCTATATAGGCTGTGCGGGAGAAAGAAAACTTGAGCTAAATCAAGCTCAAGCGCAAAAAACCTCAGGTCGTTTCGAAATGAGAATCGACTGGGATGACGGCTTTCCCTTGAAATTCAGGCCGCTTCGGCGGTCGCGGGCTCTCCCGCGCCTGCCATGGCCGCGGCGCGGGCCGCCTTGAGCACCTCGGCGGCTTCGGTAGCGCCGTGCTGCAGCGCCAGCTCGACCGGCGTGGCGCCGTCCTTGCCCTGCAAGCCGGGATCGGCGCCGTTGCGCAGCAGCAGCTCCACCATCGGCGCGTTGCCCTTCAGCGCCGCATAGCCGAGCGGCGTATAGCCGTTGTCGTGCAGCGCATTGGGGTCGAAGTTCATCGACAGGACCTTCTGCGCGTACACCAGGTTGCCTTTCTCGATCGCATAGAAAAGCGCGCGCACCGCTTCGGCGCTGCGCTCCTTCGGCCTGGGCTCCAGGCCGGTGGGCAGCAGCTTCACCAGGGTGTTGATGAGCCCGATGCCGACCAGGGCGACCAGCGAGAGCACGATCGGCACCTTGGAGATGTTGAGCCCGTCGGCGATCTGCTCCGGCAGGTTGGCCGCCGCGATGAGCAGGACCACCGCCACGAACAGGCCGAACTTCAGATACAGGAACAGTCCAACGATTACGGCGATGGCGAGCACGGCGAAAAGGACGTTGCGGCTGATCCCGAGGATGCTCCCGACGTATTCCTCGGGCAGGTTGGCGAGCAGCGCGGTGAGCGTGATGAGCGCCATGAGGGCGAGCTCGCGGATCCGCATCCGCGTCAGGAAATCGAGTTTTTCCCCGGACTTCGCCATGGCCGCCGCCCCCTTGCGGGCAATTCTATAGAATTCACCGGCGCCCATGTCCAAGGCCTTCGTCAGGGAATCGGACGACGCCGAAGACGACGTCCCCGAAGGGCCGTCGCTTCCCGCCGGCCTGAAAAACTACATGACTCCGGAAGGATTTGCGCGCCTCAAGGCCGAGCTGAAGCAGCTCGTCGAGGTCGAGCGCCCCGAAGTGGTGAAGACGGTGTCCTGGGCCGCCTCGAACGGCGACCGCTCGGAGAACGGCGACTACATCTACGGCAAGCGCCGGCTGCGCGAGATCGACCGGCGCGTGCGCTTCCTCATCAAGCGCCTGGAGAACGCCGAGGTCGTCCAGTCGGCGGGGCGGGACACCGACCAGGTGTTCTTCGGCGCCTCGGTCAGGTATGCGAGCCGGGGGGCGACGCGCGACATCAAGATCGTCGGCGTGGACGAGGTGGATCCGGCCCGCGGGCGGGTATCATGGATCTCGCCGGTGGCCCAGGCGATGATCAAGGGGAAGGCGCGCGAGGGCGACACGCTCAGGGTGCGCACGCCTTCAGGGGAAGAAAGCATAGAGATCCTGGAAGTGAGGTACGAATGAGCTGCGGAGCGCGCACTTGAGCCTCCTTCGCGAATTCCGCGAGTTCGCGGTCAAGGGCAACGTGGTTGACCTCGCGGTCGGCGTCATCATCGGCGGCGCGTTCGGCAAGATCGTGTCCTCGCTCGTTGCGGACATCGTCATGCCGCTGGTGGGCGTCCTCATCGGCGGCTTCGACTTCAAGACCCTGGTGCTGCAGATCCGCGACGCGAAGATCGCCTACGGCAGCTTCATCCAGAATTGCGTCGACTTCGTCATCATCGCGGCGTCCATCTTCCTCGCGGTGCGGCTCATCCACCACTTCAGGCGCAAGCAGGAAACCGAGCCGGCGGCCGCGCCGCCGCCGCGGCAGGAGCAGCTGCTCGAGGAGATCCGCGACCTCCTCAAGCAGAAAAAGATCAGTTCTTAGCTTCCTTGAAGTCCCCGGCGACGACCACCGAGAGGCGCGCCGGGTCGATGTGGCGCTTCATGGCGGCGTTCACCTGCGCGGCGCTGAGCGCCGAGATCCTGTTCTCGAAATCGACGTCCCAGGCGAAGGTGCGCTTGGCGAACAGGTAGGAGCCCAGGCGGCTGACGAGCGCGCGGTCCTGCGTGCGCGCCATGCGCCGCGCCTCGAGCAGCGCCTTCTTGCCGGCCTCGACCTCGTCCGCGCTGAAGCCCTCGCGCACGGCGCGCTCGAGCTCCTCGCGGATGGCGCGCTGCACGCGCTCGCGGTTCTGCGGCGCGAAGATGGACGAGACGCGGAAGGTGGAGGCCTCGTCGAACGCGCTTGAAGTGTAGGAAGTGTAGGTGCTGTAGGACAGGCCTTCCTTCTCGCGCACCCGCGCCGGCACGCGCGCGGTGGACGAGCCGCCGAGCAGGTAATTGGCGAGGATCATCGCCGGGAAATCCGGATCGTCGTCGCGCATCTTGACGTCGAGGCCCGCCCGCAGCACGGCGTTCGCCTTGTCGGGCGTGGCGAGCTGGTTCTGGAACGCCGGGCGCTCGAAGTAGCGCGCGCGCACGCGCTCGAACGGGTGCGGCGTGCGCCAGCCGCCGAAGAGCTCGGCGACCAGCGCGGCCACTTCCTTCGGATCGAAGTCGCCGACGGCCACGAAGTCCGCGCCGGTGGCGCCGTAGAGCTCGCGGTAGCAGGCCTCGGCCTCGGGCAGCGTCGCCTTCTGCAGCCACTGGATGCGCTCGTCGATGGTGGGCGTGTAGAGCGGGTGGCCCACCGGGTACGCGTTCAGGTGGCGCGTGAGGCGCACGCCGGCCACGGCGGAGGGGTCGCTGCGCTGCGACTCGGCGCCGGTGAGCGCCGAGCGCTTGAGCTCGTCGAACTCCGCCGGCGGAAACGCCGGCTCGCGCAGGATCTCGGCCGCCAGGCGCAGCGCGGCGGGCAGGTTCTCGCGGCGCACCTCGATGCTTGCGCCGTCGCCGCCGATGGAGACCGCCGCGTTGAGCTTCTCGAAAGCGTCCTTGAGCTGCGCGCGCGTGTGCTTCTTCGTGCCGCGCATCAGCATGGCGCCGGCGAACTCGCACGCGATCTCGCGGTTCATCAGGCTCTTCTCGTCGCCCCAGTGCAGCGCGAGGTGCGCGGTGACGCGGCCGCCGCGCGTCTTCTTCGGCAGCAGCGCGAGGTGCAGGTCGTTCTGCAGCACCTCGCGCGTAACGCGCGCCTCGATGTTGGCGGGCGTGGGGTCGAAGGCCTCGCCGAGCCGCACGCTTTCGCCGCCCTTGTAGCCCGCCAGCGCCGCCTCGAAGTCGGGCGTCGGCGGGATCTCGGCGCGGTCCACGTTGTCGCTCGGGGTAAAGACGCCGAGCACGCGGTTGGCGGGCTTCAGGTAATGCTCGGCGACGCGCTGCACGTCCTCCAGGCTCACCTTGCGCAGACGGTCGCGATACAGGAAGAACAGGCGCCAGTCGCCCACCGCGGAGAACTCCGAAAGCGAGCGCACCAGCGCCGCGGTGTCGAGCTGCGCCTTCTCGAAATCGTTCAGCAGCGCGGTGCGCGCGCGCTCGAGCTCTTCGGGCTGGATTTTGTCGCGGCGGATGCTTTCCACAGCCTGCAGCAGCGCGTCGCGCGCTGCGCCGAGGTCGCCCGTCGTGGGGAGAGAGGCGCCAAAATAGACGAAGCCCGGGTCGTGCAGCCCGCGCTCCGCGCCCCACCCGGAGCTCGCGAGGCCCTTCTCCACCAGCGCGCGGTGCAGCCGGCCGCTCGGCACGTCGCCGAGCACGGTGGTGAGGACATCGACCGCGGGGTAGTCGGGATGGCTGCCCGAGGGCACGCGATAGAGCGCCTGCACGATCTGGTTGTCGCCGGCGCGGCGCAGCGTCACGGTGC
>DATAHF010000079.1:0-2328 GCA_036263315.1 Burkholderiales bacterium | reverse complement strand
TTCTTCTCGCGCTGCGACTGAACGATTACGCCCCGGCGCCGCAGGTCCGCGCGGTGCGATTTGCGGCGCTCGCATCGCTGCTCCTCCTCGTCGTCCAGATCGCCCTGGGCGGCTGGGTGAGCGCGAACTATGCGGCGCTCGCCTGCCCCGACCTGCCAGGCTGCCAGGGGCGCGCCGTGCCCGACATGGACTTCGCCAACGCGTTCCACGTGGTGCGCGAGCTCGGCCGCACATCCGAAGGTGCGCTTCTCGGCAACGAGTCGCTCACCGCGATCCACTGGACGCATCGCATGTTCGCCGTGGCGTTGCTTGGCGTGCTCGGGTTCACTGCGTGGCGCGCGCACGCGGTGCCGGAGTTAAGGCGCCCGGCGCTCGCGCTCGGCATCCTCGCGCTGCTGCAGTTCTCGCTCGGCATCCTGAACGTGGCGTTCAGCCTTCCGCTCGGTCTCGCCGCGGCTCACAACGCGGGCGCTGCGCTTCTGCTCGCCTCGCTCGTCGTGCTAAACTTTTTCTCTTTCAGCGGTTTGCGTCCCTTCCGTTGACCACACAGGTCCTCCCCTACGGTTTCGCGCGTCGCCTGAGCGCGTTTCTCGCGCTGACCAAGCCGCGCGTGGTGTCGCTCATCGTCTTTACGGCGGTGATCGGCATGTTCCTCGCGGTCCCGGGCATGGTGCCGCTTTCTACGCTGGGCGCAGCGACGCTCGGCATCGCCTTCGTCGCGGGCGCGGCCGCCGCGGTGAACTGCCTCGTCGAGCAGAAGGTCGACGCTCTCATGCACCGCACGCGCTGGCGACCGCTGCCGCGCGGCGAGCTGACGACCTACGAGACGCTTCTCTTTGCCGGGGTCCTCGGCGGCCTCGGCCTGTGGCTGCTGTACCAGTTCGTCAACGCGCTCACCATGTGGCTCACCGCGGCGACGTTCGTCGGCTATGCCGTGATCTATACGATCGTGCTCAAGCCGGCCACGCCGCAGAACATCGTGATCGGCGGCGCCTCGGGCGCGATGCCGCCGGTGCTGGGATGGGCGGCGGTCACCGGCACGGTACCTACCGAGGCGATGCTGCTTTTCCTCATCATTTTTGCGTGGACGCCCCCGCACTTCTGGTCGCTTGCGCTGTACCGCACCGAGGACTATGCCAAGGCGGGCGTGCCGATGCTGCCCGTCACGCACGGCAAGCGCTACACGCGCCTGCAGGTGCTCCTGTACACGCTCATCCTGTTCGGCGTGAGCCTCCTGCCTTACGTGATCCGCATGAGCGGCCCGGCCTATTTCATTGCCGCCCTCATCCTCGGGGCGGTCTATGTCTTCCACGCCCTTCGCATCTACGTCGCCTACAGCGATGCGCTGGCGCGCAAGGCGTTCCGCTACTCCATCGTGTATCTCGCTGCCCTGTTCGCGGCGCTGCTTGTTGATCACTATCTGCCGCTCTAGCGCTGCCGCGCTGCTCATCGCCGCGCTCGCGGCGTGCAACTCCGGGGTCGCCTTCAAGAGCACCGACATCACGGGCGCCGATTACGGCAAGAAGCTCGACCTCAACGACCATACCGGGCGGCCGCGCCACCTGGAGGATTTTCGCGGCAAGGCCGTGGTGCTGTTCTTCGGCTACACGCATTGCCCGGACGTGTGCCCGACGACGCTCGCGCAGACGGCGCAGGCGCTGAAGACGCTGGGCGCGGACGCCGACAGGGTGCAGGTGCTTTTCGTCACCGTGGATCCCGAGCGTGATACGCCGCAGGTGCTCGCCAAATACGTGACGGCGTTCGATCCGCGCTTCCTCGGCCTTTACGGCGATGCCGAGGCCACCAAGCGCGCTGCGAAGGAGTTCAAGATCTTCTACGAAAAAGCGTCCGGGGGCGCGCCGGCCAGCTACAGCATGGACCACAGCGCGCAGAGCTACGTGATCGATCCGCGGGGGCGGCTGCGCCTCCTCGTGCGCCCTGAGCGGATCGCCGAGGACCTCCCGGCCGACCTGCGCACGCTCCTGGCCGGTTAAGCGGCCGCGGGCGCCGGCAGCGCGCGCAGCGCCGCGGGGTTATCGAGCACCTTGCGCATCTTCTCCAGCGCCTTCGCCTCGATCTGGCGGATGCGCTCCGCCGACACCTTGAACTCTGCCGCGAGGTCGTGCAGCGTGGCCGCGTTCTTCTCGCGCAGCCAGCGGGCCTGGATGATGCGGCGGCTGCGCGGATCGAGCGCCGCGAGCGCCTTGCCCAAGCCATCGGCCTGCACGCGTTCGGACTCCTTGGCATCGAGCACGCTGAACGGCTCGGCGCCGGCGTCGGCAAGATAATTGACCGGCGCGAAGATCTCGTCGTCGTCGTCATCCGTCT
>DATAHF010000078.1:0-21103 GCA_036263315.1 Burkholderiales bacterium | reverse complement strand
CGCGCCGCGCTGCCGACCGAGCAACCAGCGCCGGAATAGCGCAGCCCGGGCGATAATCCGCCTTTAGGCTCCCTCCGATGGCGGATCGCAAGTTCGGTATAGAAACGCTTTGCCTGCACGCCGGTCAGATCCCGGACGCGGCGACGGGCGCCCGCGCCGCGCCTATCTACCACACGACGTCGTTCGTGTTCGACTCCGCCGACCACGCCGCGAGCCTGTTCAACCTGCAGACCTTCGGTAATGTCTATTCGCGCATCTCGAACCCGACGGTCGCGGTGTTCGAGGAGCGCATGGCCGCCGTGGAAGGCGGGCGCTCTGCCCTCGCCACGGCGACCGGCCAGGCCGCGGAAGCGACGGCGATCCTCACGCTCTGCAAGGCGGGCGACCACATCGTGTCCGCCTCGACGCTCTACGGCGGCACCCACACGCTGCTCCACGTGAACCTGCAGAAGCTCGGCGTGGAGACCACTTTCGTCGATCCCGAAGAGCCGGCAAACTTCCGCAAGGCGCTGCGGCCCAACACCAAGCTGGTCTACGCCGAATCCCTCGGCAACCCGCTCATCAACATCGTCGACCTGGAAGCGCTCGCGGCGATCGCGCACGAAGCGGGCGTGCCCCTGGTGATCGACAACACCGTGCCTTCGCCCTACCTGCTGCGCCCGATCGACTGGGGTGCGGACATCGTGCTGCACTCGGCCACCAAGTACATCGGCGGGCACGGCACGACGATGGGCGGCGTGATCGTGGAATCGGGCAAGTTCGACTGGGGCAACGGCAAGTTCCCGGAGTTCACCTCGCCCTCGCCCGGATACCACGGCGTCGTTTTCCATGAAACGTTCGGCGACTTCGGCTACACCATGAAGGCGCGCATGGAGATCATGCGCACCTTCGGCGCGGCGCTCGCGCCGCTCAACGCCTGGCTGCTGCTCCAGGGCCTGGAGTCGCTGCACGTGCGGATGGAGCGCCATTGCGCCAACGCGCTCGCGGTGGCCAAGTTCCTCGAGGGCCATCCGCGCGTCGCGTGGGTCAACTATCCGGGCCTCCCGGGCAACAAGTACTTTGCGTTGGCAAAAAAATATCTTCCCAAGGGTGCCTCCGGGCTCCTGAATTTCGGCGTGAAAGGCGGCGCGAAGGCGGGGGAGAAATTCATCGAGGCGGCGCAGTTCATGAGCCATCTTGCGAACATCGGCGACGCCAAGACGCTCATCATCCATCCGGCGTCCACCACGCACCGGCAGATGAGCGACGCGGACCAGCTCAAGGCGGGCGTCACGCCCGACATGGTGCGCATGTCGGTCGGGCTCGAGACGCTCGACGACATCCTGTGGGACATCGACCAGGCGCTGAGCGCCAGCGCGAATGCATGAAGCGAGTGGAGAAAGCATGATCAGCTACCAGATCGTCGAGCATGGCAAGCCGTTGCAGAAGGTCCTCGCGCCGACGCCCAAGCCGCAAGGCAGCGAGGTGCTCGTGCGCATCACGCGCTCGGGCGTGTGCCATTCCGATCTGCACATCTGGGAGGGCTATTTCGACCTCGGCGGCGGCAAGCGCTTCTACGTGAAGGAGCGCGGCTGCGTACCGCCCTTCACGCTGGGACACGAGCCCTTCGGCGTGGTGGAAGCGCTCGGCCCGAAGGCGAAAGGGGTCAAGGTCGGGCAGAAGCGGCTGGTGTTTCCGTGGATCGGCTGCGGCAAATGCGCGGTGTGCAAGGCCGGGCAGGACAACTACTGTGTCTCCGGCAGTCGCATCCTCGGCGTAAATCGCTCCGGCGCCTACGCGACCCATGTCCTCGTGCCGGATCCCAAATACCTCGTCGATGCCTCCGGCATCGACGAGGCATTCGCCGCGACCCTTGCCTGCTCCGGCGTGACCGCCTACAGCGCATCGGCGAAGCTGCCTGAGCTCACGCGCACCGACCGGGTCGCGGTCATCGGCTGCGGCGGGGTGGGCCTCGCCGGGATTTCCGTGCTGCGCGCGAAGGGCGTGAAGAACATCGTGGCGTGCGATATCGACCCGTCAAAGCTCGCGGTGGCGGCCCGCCTCGGCGCAAAGGAAACCCTCGACACGCGCTCGCCGCAGGCCGCGCCGCAGCTGCAGGGCATCGCGGGCGCCATCGACTTCGTCGGCACGCCTTCCACGGCGGCGCTTGCGATCGCGGCGCTGCGCAAGGGCGGCCGCTATGTGCTCGTCGGGCTGCACGGCGGCGAGCTGGTGCATCCGCTGCCGCCCATCGCGCAGCGTGCGATCGGCATCGTCGGCTCCTACGTCGGCAACCTGCAGGAGCTGAAGGACGTGGTCGCGCTCGCGAGGAAGAAGAAGCTGAAGCCGCTGCCTGTCGAAACACGCCCGGCCGAGCGGGCCAACGACGCGCTCATGGACCTGAACGCGGGTAAAGTTCTGGGCCGCATCGTTCTCGACTTCGAAATGGCGCAATGACCCCTTTCTCCTGGAACAACCCGTATTCCTGGCCGCGCAAGCCGCTCCTTGCCGCCAACGCGGTCGCCACCTCGCAGCCGCTCGCGGCGCAAGCCGGCCTGCAGATGCTTGCCGCCGGCGGCAGCGCGGTCGACGCGATCCTCGCCACCGCCATCACGCTCAGCCTGGTCGAGCCGGTGTCGAACGGCATCGGCTCGGACGCGTACGCGATCGTCTGGGACGGCAGGAAGCTGCACGGCCTCAACGCGTCGGGGCGCTCGCCGCAGGCGTGGACGCCTGAATATTTCAAGGATCGCAAGAGCATGCCGGTGCGCGGCTGGGACACGGTCACCGTGCCGGGCTGCGTCGCGGCATGGACGGAGATGCATGCCAAGTGGGGCAAGCTGCCGTTCAAGAAGCTCTTCGAGCGCGCCATCGAATACGGGCGCGAGGGCTTCCTCGTTTCCCCCACGATCGCCGGCCAGTGGGAAAAACAGGTCGCCGAGCTGAAGGACCAACCTGGTTTCGCTGGCGCCTTCCTGCCGGGCGGTCGCCCTCCCAGGGCCGGGGAGATTTTCAAGTTCAAGAGGCATGCCGCAGCCCTCGAGGCCATCGCTGCCACGAAAGGTAAGGCGTTCTACAAGGGTGAATACGCCGAGAAGCTGGAAGCCGCAGCGAAAAAGCAGGGCGGCGCGCTGCGCGCCTCCGACATGGCGGCGAACAAGCCCGATTGGGTGAAGCCGCTCGAAATGGACTACCGCGGCTACACGCTGCACGAGATCCCGCCCAACGGCCAGGGCATCGTCGCGCTGATGGCACTCGGAATGCTGGAGCACTTCGACATGCGCTCCCACGCGGTCGACGGGCCGGACAGCGTGCACCTGCAGATCGAAGCGGTGAAGCTCGCGTTCGCCGATGCCTGGCGCTACGTCGCAGATGTCGACCACATGAAGCGCGTGCGTCCCGAGCACCTGCTCGACAAGGATTACCTCAAGGCCCGCGCCAAGCTGATCGACCTGCAGCGCGCACAAAATTTCGGTCCCGGCGCCCCGCCCAAGGGCGGCACCGTCTATCTCACCGCGGCAGACGCCTCCGGCATGATGGTGTCGTTTATCCAATCGAATTACATGGGCTTCGGCTCGGGCGTGGTGGTCGACGGCATCTCGCTGCAGAACCGTGGCGGCACGTTCGTCCTCGAGCCCGGGCATCCGAACCAGGTCGGCCCGCGCAAGCGGCCTTACCAGACCATCATCCCGGGGTTCGTCACGAAGGCCGGCAAGCCGGTCATGAGCTTCGGCGTCATGGGCGGCACCATGCAACCGCAGGGGCACACGCAGGTGATGGTGAGGATTGCGGACTACGGCCAAAGCCCGCAAGCGGCAAGCGACGGGCCGCGTTTCCGCTTCGTGCAGGGGATGGACGTGAGCGTGGAAGAGGCCGGCTTCCCGCCTGCGACGCTTGCGGAGCTGCAGCGGCGCGGACACCGCATCGTCACCATCGACGACTACAACCAGTTCGGCAGCTGCCAGGCGATTTGGAAGCTCGACGGCGGATACTTCGTCGCGAGCGACCCCAGGCGCGACGGGCAGGCCGTGGGCTTCTAGGGGCTCCAATGCTGAAGATCTGGGGAAGGGTGAATTCGGTCAACGTGAAGAAGGCGCTCTGGGCCGCGGAAGAGCTCGGCCTGAAGTACGAGCGCATCGACGCCGGCCTGCAATTCGGCGTTAACAAGACGCCGGAGTACCTGAAGATGAATCCCACTGGGCTCGTGCCGACCATCGACGACGACGGCTTCGTGCTGTGGGAATCACATACGATCGTGCGCTATCTCGCCGCGAAGCACGCGATGGGCACGCTGTGTCCTTCCGATCTCCAGGCACGGGCAGACGCCGAGCGCTGGATGGATTGGGCGTTCACCTTCCAGAGGGCCATGCGCGACGTGTTCTGGGGGCTCATCCGCACGCCGGCAGAGAAGCGCGACCACAAAGCCATCGAGGAAGGCAGGAAGCTGAGCGCGCAGCTGCTCGCCATTCCTGAGGCGGTCCTTTCCCAGAGGCGCTTCGTCGGCGGCGAGCGCTTCACCATGGGCGACATCCCGCTCGGCTGCGAGGTGCAGCGCTGGATGCGGGTGCCGATCGAGCGCCCGCCGTTCCCCGCGGTGGAAGCCTGGTTCGCTCGGCTACGCGAGCGGCCGGCGTACCTCAAGATCGTCGACATCCCGCTCTCCTGAAGCCGACGGGCCGGGCGGCTTGGGCCGCTTGACGGTCTCGCCCGACTTCGCAAGCTCGCGCACCTTGGCGTAGAACGCCTCCAGGCTCGGGCTTTGGCGCAGCAGCGCCTCGAATTCGGGCACCAGCTCGTTGTAGAGCGCGACCGAGCCGAGGAACGCGTTGTTCGGCTCCTGCGGAACGATGCCCGGATAATCCGCGCGCAGCGCCTCCCAGATTTCCTTCTTCCGCGCGAGCAGTGCGGCGTTGCCGCCGCCCTCGGCGTAAGCCGCGGCGAGCTTTTCCCGCGTCTCCTTCACCCGCTCGGCAAAGCGCTGCCTGCGGGCCTGCGCGGCGCGGAAGGCCTCGAGCTCGGCGCCCTCCCCTTGCGCCTGCAGCCAGCGGCGCACTCCCTCTTCTTCGACCGTGACGGCAAACGACTCGTTGAACGTGGTGTCGCTCGGCTTGTAGACCATCTGGTGCGCGAGCTCGTGAAAGATCAGGCGCGCGAGCTGCGACTCCGGATAATTGATGAAGGTCGAAAGCAGCGGGTCGTCGAACCAGCCGAGCGTGGAATAGGCCGGCACGCCCCCTACGTAGACGTCGTTTCCCTCGGCCTTGAGCCTCTCCGCCGCGCGGCGCGCGTCGCTCTCGGAAAAGAAGCCGCGGTAGCCCACGCAACCGGTGAGCGGAAAGCACTCCTTCCGGGGCTCCACCGAAAACGCCGGGGCGGCAAACACGTTCCACACGACATACCGGCGACCGAGCGCGGCGTAGGACCGATAGCTGCCGTTATTCGGCAAGCCGAGCTCGCGCGAGGCGAAGGTCCGGATACGCTCCGCAAGCTCCAGGCGCTGGCGCAGCTCGGCCGGCGTGGCAGGATCGGCGAGCCATGCATCGACCGGTCGCGCCGCCGCCATGACGTCCAGGTGGCCGCCGATGGCCTGGCCATAGTACGAAAGCGTCGCGCAACCACTCAGGACCAGGGCCAGCGCGGCCGCTAGCAGCGCGCGAAAGCTCAACGAAAGCGCCCCTGTGCGATGAAGAGCAGCACGAGCTCCGCCACCGCGCGCGACGCGATGAGCGCGCTGTGGCCGACCGCGACGCGCGCCTGGTCGCGCATGCCATCCACCGCGGTTTCGGACACGCAGACGACGCCGTCGTTCGGTAAAGGTAGCCGTCCGAGCAATCGCCCGAGGCCGAGGGCGCGCGTGCCGGCGATGACCCCGAGCGGCTCGGGGCGCGACCAGCGCGCCTCGCGCTCGCTCCATAGGGCGCCGCTCGCACCCATCATCCAGCGGCCGATGCGCCAGCGCCCGAAGCGCCGCCCGGCTTCGCAGCCGCGCACCGGCGATCCGATCAGGGTGGCGGAAGCGGCCTGCAGCTCGCGATGCCGGCTGAGCGTCTCCAGGATCAGGACGCCGCCTAGGCTGTGGCCGACGAAGTGCGCGGACCGGCCGCAGAAGCGACGCAGCCGCTCCACGTTGATCTCGAACGGATCCCGGCCGCGATAGCGGAAGACGCGCACGCCGAGGCCGGCGCGCCTGAGGCGCGCGGCGAGAAGCGCCATGGCAGCGCCCGGCATCCACAGGCCCGCTACGAGAACCACCTCGCTCCCGCGCAATTTCCTTAGCGCCGCGCTTCGCGCACGGCGTCGAGCAGGGCCTGCGCGCGATGCGCCACGGGGTAATCCACCATCTGCCCATCGACCTGGATCGCGGCCGCGCCTTTGGCTTCGGCCTCCTTGAAGGCCGCCACGATGCGCTCGGCGCGCTCGAGCTCCGCGGCGCTCGGCAAATAGGCAGCATTGACCGGGCCGATCTGGTCGGGATGGATGCAAAGCCTTCCCTGGAAGCCGCTCCGCCGGCTGCGCTCCAGAGCGCGCCCAAAGGCCTCGGCCTCCTTCAAATGGAACCATGGGCTGTCGAGCGGCGCCTCGAGCCCGGCGGCCCGCGACGCGAGCACGATGCGCGCGCGGGCATCGTCGAGCTCGGGCTCGTCGAGGGTGGGCGAAAGGCCAAGCTCGTTCCCGTAGTCGGCGGCCCCGAAGGCGACGCGCTTCACCCGCCAGGGCGCCCGGTAGGTGCGCAGGTGCCGTGCCTGGAGAATGCGGTCGATCCGCTGCATGCCGGCGGCGGTTTCGATCTGCGGCACCAGATCCAGCGTTCCTTCCGCAATGCCGCGCTCCCGCTCCAGGTTCGCCATTAGCCAGTCGATCGCATGCAGCTCCGCCGCGCTTTCCACCTTGGGAAGAAATACGCCGTCCACGCCTTTGCGCAGCGTGGCGTGCAAGTCGGCATAGCAGAACTCGGAGGACGCGGCATTCACCCGGACATAGGCACGCCCCCGGCGTGGCCGTGAGAAGGCCTCGGCGACGGGCGCCCGGGTGGCGGCCTTGTCCGAGGCGGCGACCGAGTCCTCCAGGTCCACGATGACCGCATCCGCCTCGAGGCCGAGCGCCTTCTCTATCCTGCGTGGAACATTGCCCGGTGCGAACAGGAACGAGCGGTTGAGCGGCATGTCAGCGCCTTTCGTCTTTCATCGGCCGCCGCTCGCTCCATTGCGGATAGGGAACGGCGTGCCGGGTTGCTCCCGCGCTCGGCCACACTACCTCGGGACGGCCGCGCGTGATCTGGACCACCATCGGGCGCGCAGCGACCTGCTCGCCGGTTTTCGGATCCACCTTGTACGGGCCGAGCACGGTCGGGATTTCGGAAGTGGCGAGCGCTTCGCGCAGCTTCGCTGCATCCGTGCCGGCGCGCCGCAGTCCTTCCGCGAGCACCGTGGCGGCGGCGTACGCCTCCGCCGCCGGCACCGTCGGGGCGCCGGACCACTTGGCGGAAAACGTCTTCACGAACTCGGCGTTGCCGGGCGTGCCGAAGCGCGGCGAATATTCGACCGCCGCGAGCGTCGCCTCGGCGTCCTGCCCCACGAGCGAAACGAAAAGCGGATCGGCGGCGCCGCGGGCAAAGAAAAGGCGCGGTGCGTAGTTGAAGCGCCGGAAGCTTTTCACCATCTCGGCCGCGTCGCGCGCCTCGCCGAATGCGATCCACGCCTCGGCGCCCGCGGCCCGCGCCTTCGTGATCGGCACGGTGAAGTCCGAAGCGCCCACGGCATGGATATCCACGTCGCTCGGCTCGAGCTTCATCTCGAGCGCCGTGGCTCTCGCCGCTTCCGCCATTTCGCGGGACGCGAGATCGTCCCGCGTGACGATGTAGAGCTTCCGGTACCCGGCCGCCTTTGCGATCTCGAGCGCGCCGGTGCCGTAAGCGGAATAGGGAATGCCAGCCTGGAATACGTAGCGAGGCGAGCGCTTGTGCACGCTGCGCGACGCTGCGGCGCCGTCGACCATCACCCGGCGCGCAGCTTCCGCCTGCGCGGCGGCCATGAGCGTGGCGGCGGTCCCATAGGGGCCGATGAGCGCGTCGGCGTGCATCTCGCCCACGAGCCGCGCATAGAGCTTGCCTACGGCGATTGCCTCCGAAGCATCGTCAAGCAGCGCGAGCTTCACGGGTCTGCCGGAGATGCCGCCGCCGGCGTTCACCTGCTCCTCCCAGAGAAGCAGTCCCTTGCGGTAATCGCTTGCGCGGTCGGCGAGCATCCCGGACTGCGCGACCGTCGCCCCGACCACGATCGGCCCCGGCTGCGCCCAGGCGGCGCCAGCGCAAAACAGCAGCGCAAGAAGGCTAGTAATCCAGCTTGTCATCGACGGCATGGCCGCGCATGGGGATAAGCGCGGAGCGCTCGAAGCTGATGACTACGGTGCCGTCGGCCTTCTTGCCGAGCGTACGCACCGTGACGATGCCGTGGTGCGGGCGCGACCCCGAGGGCCGCTTGCCGATCACCTCGGATTCCGCGTACAGCGTATCCCCCGCGAATACCGGCGCGGTGAGGCGGATCTTGTCCCAGCCCAGGTTCGCCACCGTCTTCTGGCTCACGTCGGAAACGCTCATGCCGGTGACGATCGCAAGGGTGAGGCAGGAATTGACGAGCGGACGCTCGAATTCCGTGGCGGCCCCATAAGCCGCGTCGATATGCAGCGGGTGCTGGTTCATGGTGAGGAGCGAGAACCAGGTGTTGTCCGCCTCGGACAGGGTGCGCCCGGGGCGATGCTCGTACACGTCGCCAAGCTCGAACTCCTCGTAATAGCGCCCCGCCGACTCCCGATAGCGCCGGGGACCGACTTCCTTCGCGCGGCTCACCATCAGCTCGCTCCTGTGTGGCTGGCTCGTTTGGAGTCCAGCATTGTAGTTCGTGTAATGGGAAAATCCCGTCATGGACAGGATTGCGCAGGAGCTGGGCGAAATCGTCGGCGCGGCGAATGTGCTGACCGCGCCCGCCGACACGGCGAGCTATTTGCGCGATTGGCGCAAGCAGTATTCGGGCAGCGCCTTGTGCGTCGCGCGCCCGGGGAGCACGGCCGAGGTGGCGCGCGTCGTCGCGCTGTGCGCCGAGCGCGACGTCGGCATCGTCCCCCAGGGGGGCAACACCGGCCTGTGCGGCGGCTCGGTGCCCACGGGCAAGCGCCAGGAAATCGTCCTTTCGCTCTCGCGAATGAATCGGGTGCGCGCGCTGGACACGCTGAACGACACGATCACCGTCGAGGCCGGATGCGTCCTTGCCGCGATCCAGGATGCCGCCGCGCAAGCCGGGCGCTTTTTCCCGTTATCGCTTGCCGCGGAGGGAAGCTGCCAGATCGGCGGCAATCTCTCCACCAACGCGGGCGGCGTCAACGTGCTGCGCTACGGCACCGCGCGCGAGCAAGTGCTCGGGCTGGAGGTCGTGCTGCCGGATGGGCGAGTGCTCGACGGCTTGCGCGGCCTTCGCAAGGACAACACCGGATACGATTTGAAGCAGCTCTTTCTCGGCGCCGAAGGCACCCTGGGCGTCATCACCGCCGCCGTGCTGCGCCTCTATCCGGCGCCCACCGCGAGCGCAACCGCGTGGCTTGCGGTAGACAACCCGGCGCAGGCGGTCGAGCTGCTGTCGCGGCTTCGCGCCGGGCTGGGCGATCGCTTGAGCGCATTCGAGCTCATCTCCGAGGCGTGCCTGCAAGCGGTGCTCGCCCATGCCCCGGGAACGCGCGCACCGCTTCCGGGGACGCACGACTGGCATGTGCTCGCGGAGTTCGCCGACAGCGGCGATGCCGCGGCCCTGCGCGAGCGCGTCGAGCGCGTGCTTGCGGAATGCAGCGAGACCGGAGCGCTTCGCGATGCAGCCCTCGCGCAAAGCGTGGAGCAGGCGCGCGCCTTCTGGCGCATCCGCGAGACCATTCCGGAAGCCCAGTTCACCAACGTCAAGCACGACATCTCGGTGGCCGTCTCGAAGACGCCGCAGTTCATCGAGCTGGCGGGCCGCGCCCTGGCGGAGAAGTTCCCGCATGTGCGGGCGTACGCCTTCGGTCACGTCGGCGACGGCAACATCCATTACAACGTCGGCCCGGAGAGGATGGTCAGCGAGCGCGCCGCCGTGAATCGCATCGTGTACGACATCGTGGCCCGGCTGGGCGGGTCGATCTCCGCCGAGCATGGCGTAGGCCAGCTCAAGCGAGAGGAGATCGTCCGGCAGAAGACCGCCGTGGAAATGGAGCTCATGCGCGCCCTGAAGCGCACGATCGATCCGCGCGGCGTGATGAATCCCGGAAAGGTGCTCTAGCGGGAACGCTGCAGCTCGAGCGGCCGCCTCGCGCCGCCCTCTTCCAGCTCGCCGCGCATGCGCTCGCCGTCCACTTCCCCGCGGAAGAGCGCGTTTCCCGCGCGCCATGTAACGCGACGTCCGTCCATGCGCGCGGCGCTGAACGGGATCGGGTCGTTGTCGCGGGTGCCGTCGATGTCGAGCTCCTGATAGCTCTGGTAGATGCGCAGCCGCCAGTCGCCTCCGCGCCACGTCCCACGCGCCTCCGCGGGGACGACCCATACGTAAAGGGTGCTGTCGTCGCCCTGCCTCGGATGCGGCTCCGATACCGCCATGTGCTCGACGCGATCGGGGCGCCAGCCGGCCATGGAAAAAGCGTGCGAGACGATCCGGGTTCCCGGCGCGAGCTCGTAGACGAAGCGCGGCTGCAGCTTCCCAAGCAGCGACGGCAGCAGGTAGACGGTCACGACGCTCGCGCGCGAGATATCAGCCGTCAGCACGTCGCCTTCCACGAAGGACACGCGCTCCGCAACGCCCGCGCGGCGGGCGTTCTCCCGGGATTTCGCAACCAGCTCGCCGTTGAGCTCGATCCCGATGCCGCGCGCCCCGAACTGGCGCGCCGCCGCGATCACGATGCGCCCGTCGCCGGACCCGAGGTCGACCACCGTGTCGGCCGCCGTCGTGCCGGCAAGGCGCAGCATCCGCTCCACCACGTCGTTCGGCGTGGTGATGAACGGCGGGGGCGGCTCGGCGTCCTCCGCGCGCGCGAGCACTGCAAGGGCCAGCAGCGCCCAAGCCGCGGCGCGCAACCTCACGAGCCTGCGGAGCGGAGCCGCTCCTTGGGCAGGAGCGCCTCGATCTTCGCGCGCACCTCGGGCGCCGACCAATCGAGGTCGCCGTAATAGCTGTAGCGAATCCTGCCCTGCGGGTCGAGGACGAAGCTCGCCGGGAGCACGCGCGCGCCCCACGCCTTGGCGGTGCGGGCGTCCTGGTCGAGGAGCAGCGGAAAATCGAGCATCAGCTTTTGCGCGAAGCCGCGCGCGACCCGCCCGCTTTCTCCCACGTTGACCGCCAGCACCGCAAACGGCTTGCCTTCCATGGAAAGCCGCAGGGATTCGATGCTCGGCATCTCCTCGCGGCACGGACCGCACCAGGTCGCCCAGAAGTTCACGAGGACCGCCTTGCCGCGGTAGTCGGCGAGGCGATGCATCGCGCCCTCGGCATCGGCGAGCTCGAGCGCTGGCGCCGCGCCCCCGGTCCAGGGCTTGAGCGACGTCTGCGCAAAAGACGCCGCCGTGAAGAGCGCGAGCGCCGCGCCGGCGAGCCAGCGGGTCAAGCGCCGATTTCCTTGGCCGTGATGGCGTAGCGGAATGCGTCCGGATCGAGCTCGTCGAGCCGCTCGTCACCGGTCTCGCCATTGGGATACATGAGGAACGCGATTTTCCTGCCCTTAGAGTTCGGCAGGGCGATGTCCGCCCCCATGTTGTAGGCGAGCCAGTTCATCTCCCAGCTGCCGAAGAGGCGCTTGCGCGCCGCCGCGACCTTGGCATCGTTCAATGCGAGATTTCCGGGGGGCTCCTCGAGCACCACTTTGCGCACGTCGGCCGGATCGACGGGCACCCAGCCCAGGCCGTCGGCGAAGAATTCCGCGCGGCAGTGCTGGGCCCGGCTGATGGCCGGCGAGGCCACGCCGAGGCTCTTGTAGCCGTAGGCCGAGGCCGCCACGCGGATCCCGTAGACGTCACGCGCCGGAATTCCGACCGAGCGCACCAGTCCGACGAACACGGCATTCAGGTCGGCGCACTTTCCGCCAAGGTTGCCGGTTTCCAGCATCGCCTTGATGTCGCCCAATCCGCAGCCGCGCGTTTTCGGGTCGCGGAACGTGTTGTCCACGACCCATTCGTAGATGGCGCGCGCCTTTTCCACGTCGCTTTTTGCGCTCTTGACGATCTCCGTTGCGGTCTTGCGAACGATTCCGTCGGTCGGAATCAGCTCGGTCGGCGCGATATAGAACGCCCGGTCCGCCGCGCTCAGGCTCTCCGCGCCGGCCCGCGGGCGCGCTACGTCCACGGTGCGGTCGCGGGTCGCAAAACGGCTCGTCACCTCCACAATCGGGCTGGTTTCGCGCGCCGGCCACTCCGCGTGCAGCATCGCAACGCCGTACTTGCCGTCGCGCGCAATTTCCGCGCGCGTGGCATTTCCCTTCCAGCTGCTGTCGAAGGTCTTGTGCCAGTCGTTGTCCAGCGTGAGCGGCAACGGCAGCCACACGCGCGAGCGCCCTTCCGGGAGCGACAGCTCGACGCGCGTGGTCACCTCGAACATGCGCCAGCGTGGCTCAGTGCTCGCCCGCGCCAGCGGCAGCCCGCTCGCCGCTACGGCAGCGCCGGTGGACTTCAGAAATGTTCGACGATCCATAAGGACTCCTTGATGGATGGGCTAGGAAACGGCGGAGGTGAAGCGGGAGGGGGTGCTGCGGGGCAAAGGCGAGGACCTACCGAGGCGGTCGTACGCGACGCGTCCCTGCGGCAGGCTAGCGGGCCGCTCGCCCCGACCGCGGCTCGCCCGGCCAGACCCGATCATCACGCTTAGCGAGCGCGAGCTGCGGGAAGTGAGGCGGGGAAGCAGCAGCATGAAGCGGCCTACTCTACTGCAAAAAAAAGCCCGGTCATAGCCGGGCCTTTTTACCGCAAGAGTCGCGGGGTTACTTCGTCTCCGCCTTCGCCTTGGATTTCTTGGCGGCTTTCTTGGCCTTGCCCTTCGCCTTGTGCTCGCCTTTGGCGGGCTTCGCATCGGCCTTGCTGTCGGCCTTGGCTTCGGACTTCTGGCTCGGGGCCGGAGCGGCAGCCGGGGCGGCCGGCGTCGCGGGGGTCGCAGGCGTGGCTTTCTGCGCCTGGGCGAACGCGCCGGTGGCGAAGGCCGAGACGATCAGGGTAACGAGCAGCTTCTTCATGGAGTCTCCTGTTTGATTATGCGATCCAAAAGCGGATCCATGTCGCATAACGCGCGACTGGCTGGCCGGTTGACGCCGCTAATCGGCGACAGTGACCGAGACGCGCTGGATTGCGTTGTTGCCGAAGCCGCCCAGGTCCCAGAGGGGATCGAGCGGCTGGACATTTCCTGCGGCGTCGGTAGCGCGGCAGGCAAGCTCGTGGATTCCCGGTCGAGCGTTCCAGGCGGCATGCCAGCCACGCCATGCGAACGGCGACGCCTGCTCGGCAAGCGCGGCATCCTGCCACGCGCCGTCCACGCCGAACTCGACCCGGACGATCGGCGCGTTCCCGGACCAGGCGCGTCCCGACACGCGTATTGCGCCGGCATGCGCGCTGCGCGTCCGGGTGTAGAAATCCGGGATGCCGGGCGGGGCCATGAGCGAATTCACCCGGATGCGCCGGCAGGGAATGCCGCGCGCCATGGAATGAGCGCGGAAGTGATAGCTCGCGCCCTGCTGGATGCCGTCGAAGGGCCGAGCGAGCGCCTCGATGCGCTGCAGCCACTTGACGCTCGCCATGCCGTACCACCCGGGCACGATGAGGCGCAGCGGCGCGCCATGCTGCGGCAGCAGGTCCGCGCCGTTCATCTGGTAGGCGAGCAGCACGTCATCCCGTAGCGCTTCCTCCACGGAAAGGCTGCGGGCGAACTCGTGCTCTACGCCGCGATCGATGCCACGGTCCGCGCCGTGAAATGCGAGCTCCTTGACGCCGGTTCGCAGGCCTGCGCGATCCATGAGACGGGCGAGCGGGACGCCGGTCCACGCCGCGGTGGACACGCCCTCCTCGAGCCACGGCACCGAGGGATAGCGGGGCGCAATCTGTCCGCGGCCGTTGCCGGCGCATTCCAGCGTGACGCGCTCGGTGCGCGGGGCCATGGCGCGCAGCTCGGCAATCCCGAGCGAGAAGGGGCGCTCTACCTCCCCGCAGAATTCGAGCCGCCAGCTTTCGGCATCGGCAGCCGGAATGTCGAAATGGATCAGGAGGTAGTGCAGGCCGGCGGGCGTCAGGTCGTAGCGCAGCGCCTCGAGCGGCATGCCGGAATTGCGCGTCGCCAGCGCGACCTCCTGCGCGGTGAAGCGCCCGGCGATGGGAGCGCGGCTTTGCGCCATCGCGTGGATTCTATAATGCACGCCAATGAAGCTCGAAGACTTCACCGCCCGGCTGTCCCCGGGCGACCTGTGGATCTTCGGCTACGGCTCGCTCATGTGGTCGCCGGGGTTCGCCTACAGGCAGAAAACGCTCGCAAGAGCGCACGGCTACCACCGCGCGTTATGCATCCTCTCCACCCGCTATCGCGGCACGAAGCGCAGGCCGGGTCTTGTCATGGGGTTGTGCCGCGGCGGCTCGTGCTGGGGAATGGCGTTCCGGGTCGCCGCCCGGCAGGTGCGTGGCACGCTCGCGCGCCTTTGGGCGCGCGAGATGCCCCGGCGCGTATACCAGCCTAGGCTCGTGCGCGTAAGACTCGGGACGCGCGAAGTGCGGGCGCTCGCCTTTCTCGCGGATCCCGGCCATCCTTCGTACGTCCGCGAGCTCGACCTGCACGGGCGAGCCCGGCTCGTCGCCCAGGGGATCGGGCAGCGGGGCGCCTGCGTGGACTACATCCGAAACACGCTCGATCATATGCATGCCGTCGGCGTGCGCGATCCTCATCTGGAGCGCATCCTGCAGGCCGCGCTCGCGCTGCGCCAGTCAGGCCGCCTCGACTGCGTGCCGCATGCGCGCGAGCGCCGCCTGAAGACGCGAGCGCTGCGTACCAAAATTTAGGCGCACGAACGAGGGCCTGCCGAATTGCGCGCCCGGCGAAAGCGCCACGCCGTGCTGCAGAAAATGCGCGTGCGGATCGGCTAGCGCGAGCGGCGCGCAATCGATCCATGCCAGGTACGTCGCCTCGACGTGCGCCGCGGGCAGCGGCAGGCTCGCTTCCACGAGGTCGCGGTTTCCCCGCAGGTAGGCAAGCTGCGCCGGCAGCCAGCCGCTCGCATCCCGATAGGCGGCGAGCGCGGCCGCGTAGCCGAACACGGAGGGCGACGGGATCGCATGGGCAACCACGTCCGCGGCGAGCGCACGACGCAGCGAAGGATCCTGCACCACGGCCCACGCGCAGCCCGCCGCCGGAAAATTGAAGGCCTTGTTTGGCGACAGCAACGTCACGGTGCGGCGGCAGATGTCCGGCGAGAGGCTCCCGATCGGCACGTGCGGTTTGCCTTCATCCAGGAGCAGGTCGCAGTGGATTTCGTCGGACACGATCACCGCGCCAGGCACCGACTCGGCCAGGGCGTGAAGCTCTGCGCGCGTGAAGATGGTGCCGCCGGGATTCTGCGGGTTGCATAGAAACAAAAGCCGCGTATCGGGCCGGCGCAGCCTGCGCAATTCATCGAGGTCGAATACCCACCGCCCCCGCTCCAGAACGAGCGGCGCTTCCGCAAACGGCCGCCCCGCGAGCTCGACGGCCCGCTTGAAATGGTGGTAGACGGGAATCGGCACCACCGCGTGATCGGTGGACGCGGCAAGGCGCCGTGCAGCGAGGTGCAGGCCGGGCACGACGCCCGGCAGGAACACGATCCAGTCGGGTTCTATCCGCCAGCCATAGAGCCGCTGCAGCCGCTCGACGATGGCATCGCGCAAGGCCTCGGGCGGGAAGGTGTAACCGAGCACGCCGTGCGAGATCCGCGCGGAGAGCGCTTCGAGCACGGCGGGCGGCGCGCGGAAATCGGTGTCCGCGACCCAGAGCGGAATGACGTCGCGGCCGGCGTAGCGCTCCCACCGCATGCTCCACGTTCCGGCGCGCTCTACCGGAGTGTCGAAATCAGGGGTGTCGAAGTCGAAGCCCACGGCCCCTTATAGCAAAACTGCGGGAGATTACTTCTTCTTCGGAGCGAGGTCGTCCTTTTCCAGCGGATCGCTGGAGCCCTCGTCCTGCTTCTCGGTGCCCTTCAGCGGATCTTCCTCGAGGCGGTTCATGCTGTCGTCCACCTGCTCGGTCTCGACGGCCTGCGATTCCTTCAGCAATTGCTGCGGAAAGGTGATGGCGATGGCGGGGAAGAACATGACGACTGCGATGGCGATGCACTGCAGCACCATGAACTCGAACATGCCCCGGTAGATCGTGCCGAGCGACCACTCCTTGACGACCTGCTTCAGGTAGTACGCCGACATGGCCACGGGCGGCGACAAGTAGGCCGTCTGCATGGTGACTGCGACGAGCGAGCCGAACCAGACCATGAAAAATTCCGGCGGGATGCCGAAGCTCTGCGACAGCGCCGGCTTGAGCGCATCGACGACCGGATAGAAGATCGGCAGGAACACCAGGATGATGGCCGGCCATTCGAACGGCCAGCCGAGCACGAAGAGCAGGAACACCACGAATCCCAGCATCATGAGCGGCGGCACGGGCAAGGCCACCATCGCTTCGGTGATCCAGTTTGCCGTGCCCAGACGCGCAAACACTGCCCCGAAGATGTTGGAAGTCACGGCAAGGAGCAGCACCATGCTGGAGGTCGTGGTGGCGCTGATCACCGCCTGCTTCAGGCCGGCGAAAGTGAAGCGGCGGTACGCCACGGCGAGGATCAAGGCGCCGAGCGCGCCGATTCCGGACGCCTCGGTCGGTGTTGCAAGGCCGGCCAGAATGGAGCCGAGCGTGGCCGCGATGAGCAGCGCGAGAGGCAACACGCCGACCGCCACCTCCCTCAGGATCGCGATCACGTCGGTGACCCGCTCCTCCTTGGGGACCGGGGGCCCGAGCTTCGGGTTCAGCATGCTGCGGCCGACGAGGTAGACCAGGTAGATCGTCGCGAGCAGGAATCCGGGCCCGAATGCCGCCGCGTAGAGATCGGCGACCGACACGCCGAGCACCGGACCCATGACGATCAGCATCACCGAAGGCGGAATCAGGATGCCGAGCGTTCCGCCCGCAGTGATCGCCCCCGCCGAGAGCTTGGCATCGTAGCCGGTCTTGATCATGATCGGCCCGGCCATGATGCCGAGCACCGTGACGGCGGCGCCGACGATCCCGGTCGCCATCGCGAACACCGTGGAAGTGAGGATCACCACGATGTAGAGCGAGCCGCGCACCGGGGCGAGCACCATGCGCAGCGCGGAGAACAACCGCTCCATCAGCCCGGCCTGCTCGGTGATGAAGCCCATGAAGATGAAAAGCGGCACCGCCGCCAGGAGCTCCTCCTTCATCATCCCGATGGTGTTGAAGTAGGCGAGATCGAACACCGTGGCGCCGAGCGCGGCGTAGCCGAAGGTGAGCGCGAGGAACAGCAGCGTGAAGGAAATCTGGATGCCGATGAAGATCGCCCCGATCATCACGACCAGCATGACCAGCCCGACCAGGACTTCGAAGGTCATATCTCGATCTTTTCCTTGTGCTCGAGGACGATCCCCATGCGCCAGGCGTAGACGCTCTTGATCGTCTCCGAGACGCCCTGCACCATGAGAAGCACGCAAGTCACCGGCACTACCGTCTTGTACGGCCACAGGATCGGTCGCCATGGCGTCTGCTCGGACGTCTCATGGATCTGGAAGGCATACCAGGCTTCGTTGCCGCTCGCCGCGAGGAAAAGGATCAGCGAAGGAAAAAAGAACACGATGTAGGAAATCGAATCCACCATGCCCCTGGTCTTGACCGACCAGCTTTCGTAGAAGAAGTCGGTGCGGATGTGCGCCCCCTTGTGCAGCGCATAGGCCGCGCCGAGCATGAAGATGGTTCCGTACAGCATGTAGGTCACGTCGAACGACCAGATGGTCGGCGCGTTGAATAGATAGCGCGCGATCACCTCGTAGCTCACCGCGAGCACGAGCGGCACGTTCAGCCAGGCCACCCACACGCCGGTCGTGTCGGTGAACTTGTCGATGACGCGGACCGTCCTGATGAGGCCCGATACCGGTTCGGTCATGATCCTCCCCTGAAACAAAAAGGGGGCGGAATTCCGCCCCCTGTCCAGGCTTGCGCCGCTACTTGCTCGCCGCTCCGCCGCGGCCTTTTTCTGGAAAGTAGTAGTTCGCCGCGAAGGAATACGGCGGGAACATGAAGCGCTTCGCGGGCACCACCAGCGATGCGTAGGCGCGCTGCGAGTCGAGCACCTTCTTGAAGAAGGGGCTCTTGGCCGACTCCTCCGCCGCGATCTTGTCCCAGGTCTTCAGGAACTCGACCAGGATATCCGGCGGAGTGCGCAGGATGTGCACGCCATGCTTCTCCTGCAGCTCCTTGATCGCGTCGGCGTTCTGCCGCTGCCACTTCGCCCACCAGATCACGAACGCGTCATTTGCCGCGGACTTGATGATCTCCTGGTGCGTCGGCGAAAGGCCCTTCCATACGTCGCCGTTGATCACGATCTCGCCGATCGTCACGTTCTCGTGCATTCCCGGCGTGTAGTGGTATTTCCAGACGTTCTGGAACCCGAGCCGCAGGTCCTCGACGCCGCCGACCCATTCGGCGCAGTCGATGACGCCGCGCTGCGCGGCGGGGATGATCTCGCCCCCGGGCATGTTTACCGTGGTCATTCCCATGCGCTGGAAGACCTCGGCCGCCATGCCGGTCTCGCGGCATTTCATGCCCTTGAAGTCGGCCAGGTTCTTGATCGGCCGCTTGAACCAGCCGAAAGCCTGGGGGCCGGAGGGCAGGATCGGATACCAGAACACGTTGAGCTTGAGTTCCTTGTTGAAGAACTCCTGGGCGAGCTCGATGCCGCCGCCGTGGTGCATCCAGCCGAGCGCATCGATCATGTCCATGCCGAACGTGCCGCCGGGACCGCCGGTCATCAGGATCGCGGCCTTGTTCTTGCCGACCCAATACCCGGACCAGGAGTGGGCGCCGTCGATCACCTTCTTGTGGGTCGCGTCGAGCACCTCGAATGCCGGCACCACCTGGCCTGCCGGCATCGCCTCGATCTTCAGGTTGCCGCCAGAGATCTTGGCGACGCGGTCGGCGAAATAAGTGAAGTTTTCGTAGAGCGTAAGGCTCGCAGGCCAGGTGGCCTGCATCTTGAGCGTCACGGGTTGCTGGGCGAAGGCGGCCGCGCTGAACGCTGCCGCAGCCGCAAAGGCGACTGCCGATCGGAAATGCCTCATGACTGACCTCCTCCTCTTAGGTGGTTTCGCAAGGCGAAATGCAGCCTACACGGGGGGAGGCCGGCGCGTCAACAAGACGCCAGCTTGCTTAATTCCTCGTCAGTCCAGCCTGGCGACTATGCCTGCCGTATGTGAGTCGGGCGCGGGGTAGCGCTCCATGACCAGGGGGTCGTGCCCCGGGATCACGTGCGCGGGGGACTCGGCGAGCTCGCGGAGCCTGCGGTAGCCGTCGACCATGCCGGCGACCGACCAGACGATGGGAAACGGCCGGGTCTGCTCCATGTTGGCATAGAGGTGGCTCGCGTCGGATGCCAGCACTACCGCTCCGCGGCGGGTCATCACCCTCACCGCCTGAAGGCCCATCGTATGCCCGCCGATCAGGTGCAGCGATACGCCGGGGTACAGTTCGGCATCGCCGTCGTGGAAGCGTACGCGGCCGGCATACACCCGCCGGACCATGCCCACGACGTCCTCCACCTCGAACGCTCCCCGAAAGCATTCATGGCACATGTACCGTCCGGTCGCATAGCGCATCTCCAGGTCCTGGAGGTGGAGCGTCGCAGCGGGGAACAGATCGAAGTTGCCGATGTGGTCGTAGTGCAGGTGCGTGACCACCACGTCCCTCACTTGCGCCGAATCCACGCCGAGCATGCGCAATCCGTCCGTCGGGCAGCGCAGATGCTCGCGCGCCCGTTTGAGGGCAACGGCTTTGGAGAACCCGGTGTCGACCACGATCTCGTGCCCATGCCCGCGCACCAGCCACACGAAGTAGTCGAGCGGCATGGGTCCGTCGTGGGGGTCGCCGCCGATGAAATTTTCCGAGGCGCGCCGCGGGTGGTGCGCATACTTGATGGCGTAGACCTCGTAGAGCGGCGTGCTCATGCGAGCCTTACGCGGGCGAACTTCCGTTTGCCCGCCTGCACGACGTAGGATCTTCCCGGCTCGGCTTTAGCCGCGCGGTCCGACAGGCGCTCGCCATCCACCTTGACCCCGCCCTGCTCGATCAGGCGGTTCGCTTCGGAGGTGCTCTCGACCAGGCCCGCGAGCTTGAGGAGCTGCGCGAAGCTGACGGCGCCGGCGCTGACGTTCACTTCCGGCATGTCGTCGGGAAGCGCGCCGTGGCGAAAACGCTGCTCGAAATCGGCTTGCGCCGCGCGCGCGGCGGATTCGTCATGGAAACGGGCAACGATCTCCTTGGCGAAGCGCACCTTGACGTCGCGCGGATTTGCGCCTGCCGCGACCTCGGCGCGCCATTTCTGCACTTCGGCCACGGGGTGGAACGAAAGCAGGTCGATGTAGCGCCACATCAGCTCATCGGAGATGGACATCAGCTTGCCGAACATGTCCTTCGGCGCCTCGGTGATGCCGACGTAATTGCCGAGTGACTTCGACATCTTTTCCTTGCCGTCGAGGCCGACGAGCAGCGGCATCGTGAGCACGCACTGGGGCTCCTGGCCGAAATCCTTCTGCAGCTCCCGGCCGACGAGCAGGTTGAATTTCTGGTCGGTGCCGCCGAGCTCGACGTCGGCTTTCATGGCGACCGAGTCGTAGCCCTGCATGAGCGGGTAGAGCAGCTCGTGCACTGCGATGGGCTGGTTGCCGCGGAAGCGCTTGCTGAAATCGTCGCGCTCGAGCAGCCGCGCCACGGTGTAATGCGACGCGAGCCGGATCATGCCCTCCGCGCCCAGCTTGTCGGACCACTCGGAATTGAACAGGATCTGCGTCTTGTCGGGGTCCAGGATCTTGAACACCTGGTCCTGGTACGAGCGCGCGTTTTCGACG
>DATAHF010000077.1:0-16727 GCA_036263315.1 Burkholderiales bacterium | reverse complement strand
CGCGCCGGGCGCTGGTGGTGGGAGAGCCCGGAGCACAAGGAATGCGGCCTGCACGTTCAGCCCGCCGGGCGCGCATCGCTGTCCGGCGCGATTTCCTACGCGAAGCGCATCATCGAGGTCACCGCTGCATGAATGCGCCGCTCGCTCGCCGCCACCTCGTCCAGCGCGACCACCTCGACTGGCTTGAGTCCGAGGCGATCTACATCCTCAGGGAAGTGGCCGGCCAGTGCCAAACCCCCGTGCTGTTCTTTTCCGGCGGCAAGGACTCGATCGTCCTGCTGCGCCTGGCGGAAAAGGCGTTCCGCCCGGGGCGCTTTCCGTTTCCGCTGCTGCACATCGATACCGGCCACAACTTCCCCGAGGTGCTCGCCTTCCGCGACCGGCGCGCGGCGGAGCTCGGCGAGCGGCTCATCGTGCGCGGCGTGGAGGATTCCATCCGCCGCGGCTCCGTGCGGCTCGCCTCGCAGCACCAGAGCAGGAACGCGGCGCAATCGGTGACGCTGCTCGAAGCCATCAACGAATTCGGCTTCGACGCCGCCATCGGCGGTGCGCGCCGCGACGAGGAGAAGGCGCGCGCCAAGGAGCGCGTGTTCTCGTTCCGCGACGAGTTCGGCCAGTGGGATCCGCGCAACCAGCGCCCGGAGCTCTGGACCCTCTACAACGCGCGCGTGCATCCCGGCGAGCACACCCGGGTGTTCCCGATCAGCAACTGGACCGAGCTCGACGTGTGGCAATACATCGGCCGCGAGCGCCTCGAAGTGCCGTCGATCTATTTTGCGCACGTGCGCCCGGTGGTGCGGCGCCGCGGGCTGATTGTCCCGGTGACGCCGCTCACGCCGGCCCGCCCGGGCGAGCAGGTGCAGGAGCTGTCGGTGCGGTTTCGCACGGTGGGCGACATCAGCTGCACCTGCCCGGTCGCCTCGTCCGCGTCCTCGATCGAAGAAATCCTGGCGGAGACGAAGAGCGCGACCTTGACCGAGCGCGGCGCCACGCGGATGGACGACCAGACGAGCGAGGCGTCCATGGAGAAGCGCAAGAAAGAAGGCTATTTCTGACCATGCTGCCGCTGCGCATTGCCACGGCGGGCAGCGTGGACGACGGCAAGAGCACGCTCATCGGACGGCTCTTGTACGACTCGCGCGCAGTCCAGGAAGACCAGCTCGCGGCTCTGGAGCGCGCCTCGGCGCGCCGCGGCGCCGCAGAGATCGACCTTTCGCTCCTGACCGATGGGCTGGAGGCGGAGCGCGAGCAGGGCATCACCATCGACGTCGCCTACCGTTATTTCGCCACGCCGGCGCGCAAGTTCATCATCGCCGACGCGCCGGGTCACGAGCAGTACACCCGCAACATGGCCACCGGCGCGAGCAACGCGGATGCGCTCGTCCTGCTGGTGGACGTCAACAAGGGCCTCCTTGCGCAAACGCGGCGCCATCTGCTCATTGCCCGCCTGCTCGGCGTGCGCCGCGCGGTGGTGTTCGTGAACAAGCTCGACCGCGTCGGCTATGCACAAGACGCTTTCGACAAGCTGCGCGCTGAAGTCGGCGCATTCGCCGCTGCGCTCGAGCTGCAATCACTGGATGTCATCCCCGGCTCGGCGTTGAAGGGCGACATGGTGGTGGCGCGCGGTGACGCGCTGGGCTGGTACCGAGGCCCCACGCTCCTCGAGCGGCTGGAAAGCCTGCCGGCGGGGACGCAGGAGGCGGCCGGCGGCCCGCTGCGCTTTCCCGTGCAGCTCGTCTCGCGGCCGCGCGCCGACGCGCCGCGCGGCTACATGGGGCGGCTCGAGTCCGGCCACGCCTTATCCGGGTCGGAGGTCGTCGTTTTGCCCTCCCGGCGCCGCAGCCGCATCCGGCGCATCATTCACGGCGGTGCCGAGCGCGAGATCGCCGTGGCCGGCGACTCCGTGACGCTGATTCTCGCGGACGACATCGATATCGCGCGAGGCGATCTGATCGCAGACCCCCAACAGCCGCCTCAGGAGGCGCGCGCCCTCGCCGCGACGTTGATCTGGCTCGGCCACGAGCCCCTGCGGCCGGGAGGACGCTACCTCGTGCAGCACGGTGCGCGCCGCACTCTCGGCCGGGTTGCAGAGATCGCCGCCCGCGTCGACGTCGATACGCTTGACGAGGTCGCGCCGAATGAAAGCGTCGCCATGAACGACGTGGTGCGCGCGAAGCTCGCGCTCCAGGCGCCGCTTTATGTGGATCCCTATGACGCCGTGCGCGCGACCGGGTCGATGATCCTCATCGATGAAGCGACCAACCATACCGTGGCCGCGGGGCTGGTGAAGTGAGCGGAACCGTCTACCTCGTCGGCGCGGGCCCGGGCGCCCCGGATCTCCTGACCTTGCGCGCAGCACGGATCCTCGGCGAGGCCGATATCG
Source organism: Burkholderiales bacterium (assembly GCA_036263315.1). GTDB lineage: Bacteria > Pseudomonadota > Gammaproteobacteria > Burkholderiales > SG8-39 > SCGC-AG-212-J23. The sequence continues at coordinate 14,344 of DATAHF010000077.1, read as the reverse complement.
TTTTCCACGATGCCCTTGTGCACGCCGGCACCCTCGCGCTTGCCGCGCGCGCGCAAAAGGTGGCCGTCGGAAAGCGCTGCGGGCGCCACTCCACCGCACAGCGCTTCATCAACAAGCGCCTCGTCGATGCCGCCCGCAAGCACAAGGTCGTAGTGCGCCTCAAGGGCGGCGACCCGATGCTCTTCGGCCGCGCCCACGAAGAGCTCGCGTGCCTGCTCGAGAATCGCATCGCGTTCGAAATCGTGCCGGGGGTGACCGCGGCGCTCGCGGCGAGCGCGGAGCTGGGCGTCTCGCTCACGCGGCGCGGCGTCGCCCGCAGCGTGGTGTTCGCCACGCCGCGCGTGGCGCAAGACGCGAGGCCGTCGACCTGGGCGCGGGCGGTCGCCGCGGCCGATACGGCAGTGCTCTATATGGCTGTGGGCGATGGCGCGGCGGTCGCCGAAGCGCTCATCGGGCAAGGCGTCTCGCCGCGCAAACCCGTCGCGATAGTGGAGAACGCGTCCAGCGGCGGCAGCACGGTATTTTCCGGAACCTTGGCGGACTTGCCACAGCTTGCGGCGCGCTGCGGCGCCGGTCCCGCCCTGCTTCTCGTCGGCGAAGTGCTCGCCGCGGCGGCTAGAGAAGGATCAGGGCAACGTCTTGCAGCACCAGCCACACCGCAAGCAGCCCCACGGCGGTGACGACAGTGCGGTGGCGCTTGTACAGCGCCTCGGCTTCGGGCGAATGTTCAGCGGCGGGCAGGCGCGCCTTGCAGAGGTAAAGGAAGAGAAGCAGCACCCCTGCAGTCGTGGCAAACAGGCCTACGGCGTTTATGACCCAAGCAGCATTCATTTGCCCCCTCGCAAAGATGCCTTTCTCGGACAGCTTGTACCGGGTTTCCGGCGATGGGGCAAATCCCGTCGGGGAAACCCTACGCGGGGATCGTCGTCCGGCCGCGCGCCGCGACCCATAGCGCGTAGCCCGCAAGTGCGATGAAGCAGGCGAGCGACCACTCGGCGATCGAAAAGCCGAGAAACGTCCAGTCGACCTTGGCGCATTCGCCGCTCCCGGCGATGAGCTTCTTCAGCGTCTGCGCCAGCGGGAAGTTCTCCAGCATGAAAAACAGATCCGGGCCGCACTGCGGCACCTTGTCGGCAGGAAGGTGCTGCAGCCAGACCTGGCGCGAGGCGGTGGCGAAACCGCCGAGGGCAGAGAGCGTCACCAGCCCGCCGTAGACCATCGCCCCGGCCCGGCCCGGACGATGCAGCGCCGCGACGGCGAATACCGCCATCACAGCGTAGAAGAAGCCGCGCTGGATGAGGCACAAGGGGCAGGGCTCGAGCCCCTGCACGTGCTGGAGGTAATAGCCATAGCCGAGCAGCAGCGCGCACACCGCTGCGCCAGCGACCCAAAAAAGCCGGGGAACCCGATTGGACATGTGTGCATTATCCCTCGTGATGGTCCGAACGGAGCCCGCCTGAGGGTCGGCGCGGCCGCTGCCTGCCGGGATAATCGCCCCATGGCGTACGGAAAAGTGTCGGCCTGGCGCGCGGCATTGATCGCTTCAGGCCTGCTCGCGGCATGCAGCACGATCGGCGGCGAGCGCGTGCCGGGATGGCCCGAGCTGCGCGTCGTGGAGCACCATGTTGCGCACAGCGCGATGCGCGATCGGTGCACACGCTATGTCGGGTTCGGGCAGTCGCCCGCGGCTTGCGCGGAGTTCGATTTCGCCGCGAGCCGCTGCGATATCTGGTACAGCGCCGACTTTCCGCCGCAGCCTTTCATCGTGGAGCACGAGCGGCTGCACTGCCAAGGCTACGAGCATGCGGGGGAGCACCATCTTCGTGAAGCGCTCGAGCGATACCGGGCGTCCCAGCCGCCGGGCTGATCAGTCCTTCACCACCCCCGAGGCTTCGCCGAAGCCGATCGTTGCATAACCCTGGCGTACGCAGCGCGCGCGCTCGATCACCGCGTCGCCGGTTTCTATGAAGCCGCGCGCCTCGCCGCCGGGGAGCTGAACGGGTTGCTTGCCGCCGAGCGTCAGCTCCAGCATGGAGCCCACGGAGTCCGGCGTCGCGCCGGAGATGGTGCCGCTGCCCAGGATATCGCCCGGCCGGAGGTTGCAGCCGTTGGAGCTGTGGTGCGCCAGCAGCTGTCCCGGCGTCCAATAGGAGCTTGCGTAATTGCCGCTGGAAAGGCGGTGCGCCGGGCGCCTTGCCGCGCGCATCGCGGCGCTCTGCAGGCGCATCTCCACTTCGATGGAATAAGCCGGCATTGCGTCGGTCTCGCGCAGGTAGGGAAGCGGCGCCGGATCGCCTGGCGGACGAGTGAAAGCGGCCGTGCGATACGGCTCGAGCGCCTCCAAGGTGACGATCCAGGGCGACACGGTGGTGGCGAAGCTCTTCCCGAGGAACGGGCCAAGCGGTTGGTATTCCCAGGCCTGGATGTCGCGCGCTGACCAGTCGTTCAGCAGCACGACGCCGAATATATGGTCGCGCGCCTTCCCGATCGGGATGGCCTTGCCCAGCGCATTGCCCGGCCCGACGACGAAGCCCAGCTCGGCCTCGTAATCGAGGCGCCTGCTCGGCGCGAACACCGGCTCAGGCTGATCGGCCGCCTTCAGCTGGCCGCGCGGCCGCCGTATCGGCGTGCCGGAAACCACGATGGACGAGGCTCGGCCGTGATAGCCGATCGGGATCCATTTGAAGTTCGGCAGCAAGGGATTGTCGGGACGGAACATGCGCCCGACGTTGGTGGCGTGGAAACTCGAGGTGTAGAAGTCGGTGTAGTCGCCGACGCTCACCGGCAGGAAAAGCTCGGCGCGCTTCATGGGCACAAGGTGGCGCGCGAGCTTCTTTTGTCCGGCCCTGGTGGACAGCGCCGCCGAAAGCGTCTTCCTGATCTTGCGCCACGCCGGCCGCCCCGCAGCCGCGAGCGCATTGAGCGTCGGCCCGGTGCGCAGCCCGAGCGCCGCCAGGTCTACGATCTCCTCGCCGATCGCCACGCCGCCGCGCGGCGCCTCGCCCGATCCCTTCCTGCGGAAGATGCCGAAGGCCAGGTTCTGGATCGGGAAGTCGCAGCCGCGCTCGTTGGCCGACTCCACCCAGCTGCGCAGCGCCGGGTCGTGCGTCTCGTCGAGCTTCACGGCTTGAAATTCCTCCTGAAGCCGTCCCATACCGCGTCGTAGTCCTTCTGCAGCGCCGCGCTCGCCATGGCGAACTTCGTCGGACGGAAGACGTAGCGCGATTCCCACATGAACGCGAGCGTGTCTTCGATCTTGTGCGGCTTCAGGTCGGCCGCGCTCGCCCTGGCGAACGTCGCGGCATCGGGTCCGTGCGCCGACATGCAGTTGTGCAGCGAAATGCCGCCCGGCAGGAAGCCCTCCGCCTTTGCGTCGTACACGCCGCGCACCAGGCCCATCAGCTCGCTCATGACGTTGCGGTGAAACCACGGCGGCCGGAAAGTGTCGTCGGCGACGAGCCAGCGCGGCGGGAAGATCACGAAGTCGCAATTCGCCACCCCGGCCTGGCCGGAGGGCGAGGTCAGGACGGTGAAGATCGACGGGTCCGCGTGGTCGAAGCTCACCGTGTTGATGACCATGAAACGGGCGAGATCGTATTTGTAGGGAACGTAGTCGCCGTGCCATGCCACCACGTCGAGCGGCGATTGCGCGAGCTGCGTGGCCCACAGCCCGCCCTGGAACTTCGCGACCAGCTCGCACTTTCCGGCCTGGTCCTCGTATGCGGCCACCGGCGCGAGGAAGTCGCGCGTTTGCGCGAGACCCTGCGAGCCGATCGGCCCGAGCTCCGGCAGCCGGAACGCGGCGCCGTAGTTCTCGCAGAGGTAGCCGCGGCACGCGCCGGACACGGCGACCCGGAACTTCATGCCGCGCGGCACGACGGCGATCTCGCCGGGTGCCACGTCGAGCGCGCCCAGCTCGGTGCACAGCCGCACGGCGCCTTGCTGCGGCACGAACATCATCTCGCCGTCGGCGTTGTAGAGGTAGCGCCGGATCATGGAGCGATTCGCGCGGTACACATGCACCGCGATGCCGGTCTGCGCTGCGGGGGAGCCCGACCCGGCGATCGTTGCAAGGCCCTCGAGGAAATCGGTCGGCTTCGACGGGATGGGCAGCGGATCCCAACGCAGCCGGTTAGGCGTAGCGTCCGCCTCCTCGAAAGGCCCGGCGCGAAGCAGGCCCTGGGCGGCGCGCCGGAACGGCGGATGCATGGCGGACGGACGAATGCGATAGAGCCAGACGCTCTGGTTTTCCGCGCGCGGCGCAGTGAACGCCGTGCCGGAGAGCACCTCCGCGTAGAGTCCCTTCGGTGCGCGCTGCGGCGAGTTGCGCTGCGGAAGCGCGCCTCGCGCCGCCTCGCTCGAGAACGTGTTGCCGAAGCCGCTCTGGTATCTCAGGGATTTTTCCATTTGTCCGACGATGCCAAGAAGTCTTCGTACGCTCGGCCCAATCCCTCGCGCAAGCCCGTGTGCGGCGTCCAGCCCAGGTCCCTCAGCAGGCCGATATCGAGCAGCTTCTGGGGCGTGCCATCGGGCTTGGTTCGGTCGTAGACGATTTCCGCCCGGGTGCCGACGACATCCCGCACGAGCGAGGCGAGCTCGGCAATCGTGGCATCTTCACCGCAACCCACGTTCACCAGTGGCGGACGGGCGGCGCCAAGGCGCTCTTCGAGCTTCCCTTCCGGCAACTCGAGCAGATGGATGCAGGCCTCCGCCATGTCGTCGCTGTAGAGAAATTCGCGACGCGGCTTGCCGGTGCCCCACACCGACACGTTCTTCTCGTTGCCTGCCTTCGCCTCGTGAAATTTGCGGATCAGTGCCGGGAGCACGTGGCTCGTCTGCAGGTCGTAGTTGTCGCCCGGGCCGTAGAGGTTCGTGGGCATCGCGCACACGTAGCGCGTGCCGTACTGGCGATTGTAGGACCAGCACATCTCGATACCCGCGATCTTGGCGATCGCATATGGGCGGTTGGTCGGCTCGAGCGGGCCGGTGAGGAGGTATTCCTCCTTGATGGGCTGCGGGCATTCGCGCGGGTAGATGCACGAGGAGCCGAGAAACAGCAGCTTTTTCACGCCCGCGTGGAAAGCCTGGTCGATCACGTTGGTCTGGATCGCGAGGTTCTGGAACACGAAGTCGGCGGGATAAGAGCTGTTCGCCAGGATCCCGCCCACCTTCGCGGCTGCGAGGAAAACAACTTCGGGCTTCTCGCGCTGGAAGAACTCGCGCACCGCGTGCTGGTCGACGAGGTCGAGGTCGGTGTGGGCGCGCGTGATCACGTTGCGGTAGCCCCTTGCCTGCAGCCGCCGCACGAGCGCGGAGCCGGCGAGGCCGCGGTGGCCGGCAACGTAGATTTTGGCGCTGGGGCTCACGGCTTCATCGTATCAGCCGGTAGAACAGCAGGCCGAGATATTCATGCAGCGCATCGTGGCTCTTGGCGAGGTTGTCCGGCAGCGCGGCCTCCAGCCACGACGGCGGAGCGGTGATGAAGCCCATGGGCGCCGGAACGACCGTCAAGCCCTGGCGCTCGAACAAGGGCACGGCGCGCGCGAGATGCACGCTGTGGCTCACGAGGACAATCTTCGAGACGGCATCGCGCTTCAACATCGCAGCGGACGCGCTGGCATTTTCCGCGGTGTTGCGCGACTGGGCCTCCACCCAGCGCGGCGCGACGCCGAAGTCCTCCTGCAGCGCTTCGCGCATCGATTCGCCTTCCGGTCTGCCGCGGTAGACGGTGCCTCCGGTGACCAGCAAGGGAAGGTTCGCTTTCTTCGCCAGGCGCGCGCCGTAGCGAAGGCGCTGCAGCGTGATGCCGCTCACCGTGTCGCGCCCGTACTCGGGCGCGTTGTAGTAGGTGCCGCCGCCGAGGATGACGATCGCCTGCGCCCGCTTCAGCGCGTCGTCGGAAATCACGGGATAGCGGTTCAGCGGCGCGGTGAGCGCCGTGGCGACGAGCGGGATGGACAGCACGAAGAGCGAGAGCACCGAGAGCGCGGCGACGACGCCGGTAAAGGCGCGCCAGCCAGGGCGCGTCGCCTTCATGCAAAGGATGAGGAAGAAGAGGGCCAGGAGGACCGGGCCGGCCGGCGGCAGGATCAGCGCCGCCAACGTTTTCGCCGCATAGAAGGCGAGGCTGCTCAACGGCAAACCCCCGCTCGCAAGCTCGCTGCCCCCTTGTCAGGGGGCCAGTTCATTCGTGGTACTGGAAGGCCTTGTGGCCGTGGCTGCGCGCGAGCTCGTCGCGCTCTGCCCAGCGCAGGTCATCGCGCATCATTTCGGCCACGAGCTGGGCGAAGCCGACCTCCGGCTTCCAGCCAAGGTTCTTGCGCGCCTTGGTGGCGTCGCCGAGAAGGGTTTCCACCTCGGCGGGCCGGAAATAGCGCGTGTCGATCTTGACGATCGCCTGGCCTGCCTTCAGCGCCGGCCACTTGGTTCCGCCGACCTTCGAGATCCGGCCGCATTCGGACTCGCCCTCGCCCTCCCACGCGAGCTCCATGCCGAGCTCGGTCGCCGCCGCGACGACGAAGTCGCGCACGCTGCGCTGCTCGCCGGTGGCGATGACATAGTCCTCGGGCTTCGGCTGCTGCAGCATGAGCCACATGGCGCGCACGAAATCGCGCGCGTGCCCCCAGTCCCTGCGCGCGTCCAGGTTGCCGAGGTAGAGGCAATCCTGCAGGCCGAGCGCGATGCGCGCGAGGCCGCGCGTGATCTTGCGGGTGACGAAGGTCTCGCCGCGGATCGGCGACTCGTGGTTGAAGAGGATGCCGTTGCAGGCGTACATGCCGTACGCTTCGCGGTAGTTCACGGTGATCCAGTAGCCGTAGAGCTTCGCCACGCCATAGGGCGAGCGCGGGTAGAAAGGCGTCGTTTCCTTCTGCGGCGTCTCGGCCACCTTGCCGAACATCTCCGAGGTCGAAGCCTGGTAGAAGCGCGTGCTCTTCTCGCGCCCGAGGATGCGGATCGCTTCCAGCAGGCGCAGCGTTCCCAGCGCGTCGGAATTCGCCGTGTATTCCGGCTCCTCGAACGACACGGCGACATGGCTTTGCGCCGCAAGGTTGTAGATCTCGTCGGGCTGCGACTGCTCGATGACGCGCACCAGGCTCGACGAGTCGGTCATGTCGCCGTAATGCAGGATGAAGCGGCGCTTCTTCTCGTGCGGATCCTGGTACAGGTGGTCGATGCGCTCGGTGTTGATGAGCGAAGTGCGCCGCTTCAGCCCGTGGACGTCGTAGCCCTTGCCGAGCAGGAATTCGGCGAGGTAGGCCCCGTCCTGGCCGGTGATGCCGGTGATGAGGGCGACCTTCTTCTGCGGCATGGCGCCGAGTATAGGGGAGAACCGCCGGGCGCTATTTGGCGCCGCAGTCCGGGTGTGCTTTCTTCTCGACGGGCTTGCCGTCCTTGTCGATGACCTTCCAGGGGGCGAAAAGCGCGGCTGCGTCGTCGCTTTCGGCGAGCGCCACTTTGCCGCCGGTCCCGAACGATCGGCCCTGAGCGGGAGAAGACCAGTGCTGACCGGGATCCTGGCGCGGCGCCGGCCGGGATCCCGCGTTGTCCGAAGCCCTGAACTCGAGCCCGCCGCTCTTCACGAGCAGCGCGCGCTGCTCGAACGCACTCGCGGGACCGGCGCCCGGGGCTTCGGCAAAGCGCGAGCCGCCCCGGCCCCAGCCGAGGCCGTTGGAAACGCCGCCGCCGGGGCCGCCCTTGTCGGCGAGCGCGCCAAACGAGGAGGCAAGCCCCAGCGCGGCCAGGAGCGCGTGAAGACTGGGCCGCACGGGTGCACGTAGAGCAGGGTTTGAAAATTTTTCCACCACACGCGGGCGGTGTCATGGCGGGAACGCAGCTTTATCTCCCGCCAGGTGAGAACTAATTCATTGCGGCTACATTTTCAGCGCGCTAGGCAGCCAGAGCGCCATCCCGGGAAAGGCGACGAGGAGCGCGACCAGCACGAAATCCGCCACCAGAAACGGCAGGGTGCCGAGATAGATCCGCGCCACCGGGATTTCGGGATGCTGGGCCTGGATCGCGAAGACCGTCATGCCGGTGGGCGGCGAGATGAGGCCGATCGTGCACATCACGGTGACGAAGACGCCGAGCCAGATGCCGTCGTAGCCGATGTGCGTCACGAGGGGCAGCGCTACCGGCACCGTGATGAGGATCATGCTGACTTCGTCGAGGAAGGTGCCGAGGATCAGGTAGAGCGCCATCACGGCGATGAGGACCATGAGCGGCGAGAGCTTCGCGTGCGCGACCCAGCGCGCGAGCTCCGCCGGGAACTCGGTGAGCACGATGAAGCGCGAGAAGATAAAGGCCCCGATGACGATGAAAAAGACGGCCGCGGTGGTGTGCACCGACTCGAGCAGCGCCTCCACCAGCGCGCGCCAGTCCATCGCGCGGGTGGCGAAGGCGATGATGATCGCTACGAACGCCGCCAGCGCGGCCGCCTCGGTCGGGGAGAACCACCCCAGGTAGATGCCGAAGAGCGCGAAGAAGAAAAGGACTCCGAGCTTCCAGATGCCGGTGGCCGCGCGCAGGCGCTCGAGGAGCCGCATTGCCGGGACGCTCGGTACCCATGCGGGCCGCAGCCAGGCGACCGCCCATACGGCGAGCACGTAGAGCGCGGCAAGCACGACGCCCGGGATGAAGCAGGCGGCATAGAGGCGGGCGAGCGACTGCTCGGCCGCGAGCGCGTAGATGGCCGTGAGCACCGACGGCGGAATGAGGACGGCAAGCGTTCCTGCGGAAGCGACGGCGCCCGCGGAGAAGGACGCCTCGTAGCCGTGGCGCCGCATCTCCGGAATCGCGACCCGGGAGAAGGTCGCCGCCGTGGCGATGGAGGAGCCGCAGATCGCACCGAACAGCGCGCACGCGCCGATGGTCGCGTTCGCGAGCGCGCCGCGGATTCCGGAGAAGAGGCCGTTGCAGGCATCGAAGGTCTCCTTCGCCATCCTGCCGCGCGAGGCAACCGCGCCCATGAGGATGAAAAGCGGCACGACCGAGAGCGAATACGCGCTCGCAAGCTCGAAGGGCACCGAGGCGAGCACGCTCAGCGCCTTGTGCCAGCCGTCGATGGCCGCGTAGCCCGCGATGCCCACGATGGCGAGCGCCACGGCGATCGGCACCCGCAGCCACAGAATCACGAGAAGCGCGATCACGCCCCAGGCGCCGATCGCGAGGTTGCTCAAGGCTTCGGCCTCCAGCGCGCGATGTAGAAGATCGTCGCCACCGCCGAGCCCGCGATGCCGAGCAGCACCGGCACCCAGTAGTAGATCTTGGGGATGGAGAGATCGGCGGTGACATCGCCCAGCTGGTACATGTCCCGCGCGAGCGGCACCATCTGGAAAAGCATGACGACCAGCAGCCCCGCGGAAAGGCACGCGGCCGCGAGGTCCAGCACCCGTACCACCTCGCGCTTCACCATGTAGTCGATGGCATCGACGATCAGGTTCTCGTCGCGCAGGAACACCGCGGGCATGGCGAGGAACACCGCGCAGGCGAGGCCGAACTCGATCAGTTCGAACGTGCCGTGGATCGGGTACTTGAAGAGCGAGCGCAGCACGACGTCGGCCACCGTGAGCAGCATCATGGCGGCGAGGAACGCCGCCGCGAGGTAGCCGAAGACCTTCTCGGCGAGCTTCACTGCCAGAAGTTCTTGGACGTCTTGGCGTTCTTCTCCGACAGCGAAACCATCATGTCGTGCACCGCGCGGGCGGGCAGGCCCTTGCCTTCGAGCTCCTTGATCTTCGCGTCGGTGACGCCGGCGCCGATCTTGCGGAACTTCGCGTCCTCGGCCGGCGAGAGCTTGATCGGCTGGTCGCCGCCGTCGAGCAGCGCCTTCTTGCCGATGGCGTCGAGCGCGTCCCAGCCTTCGCCGACCTCCTTCTCCACGCCCTTCACGGAATCGTCGACCATCTTCTTCAGGTCCGCGGGCAGCTTGGCGTAGAAGTCCGGGTTCATCGCCACGCCGAAGGAGGAAACGTACGAGTACATCTCCGTCGAGTACTTCAGCGTGCCGCCCATCTTGAAGGCGATGCCGGCGCCGCCGTAGTCGATGAACACGCCGTCGAGCGTGCCTTTCTGCAGCTGCTCGAGCTGGTCGGGCGGAGGCACGCCGACCGGTGTGCCGCCGAGCGCCGCGACGAAGTCGCGGATCGTGGGCGCGGCAAAGCGGATGCGCAGGCCCTTGAAGTCGTTCGTGGTGCGGATCGGGACCTTGGTGGTATGCACGTTGCCCGGCTGGTGGGTGAGGAGCAGCAGCACGTGGACGCCCTTGTGCTCGGCATCGAGATACTTCGAGCGCAGCTGAGCGTCGTTCAGCACCTTCGTGCCGATCTCGGCGCTGCCGACCATGTAGGGCAGCGAGATGAGCTCCGTGAGCGGGAAGCGCCCGGGCGTGCCGCCGTGCAGGAACCAGGCAACGTCGGCCTGGCCGGTACGCGCGAGGTCGTAGTGCGCCGGCGCCGGGGCCATCTGCGCCCCGGGGAAGTGCTTGAAGACGAGGCGCCCGCCCGAGGCCTTCTCGAGCTTCTCGCCCCACTTCATGAGCCAGATCGTCATGAAGTGCTGCGCGCCGACGAACTCGGCGACTTTCACTTCGTATTTCTGCTGCGCGAATGCAGGGCAGGCAAGCAGGAGCGCAAGCGCGGGTGCCATGGCTAAGCGGAACATCGTCCCTCCTCCGGGATGGTTCGTCCGATTATAGTAAACCCGATGCGCGACGCTCCCCGGCTGCTGCTCTTCGACCTCGGCGGCGTGCTGGTCGACGTTTCGGGCTACCGCAACCTCGGGCCGCTGCTGCGCCGCTCGCTCGAGGACCCGCAGGTGCTGCAGGGGCTGCGCAGCTGCCCGGTGCTGCGCGCTTTCGAGACCGGGCAGCTGACTGCGTCGCAGTTCGCGGAGCGTTTCGTGAGCGCCTGGGATTGCGCCGTGGGCGCGCAGGAGTTCCTGCGCCAATTCCGCGGTTGGACCCAGGGCTTCTTTCCCGGGGCGAGGGAACTGCTCGCGGGGCTGCGGCCGCGCCATCGCCTCGCCTGCCTCAGCAACTCCAACGAAGTGCACTGGGAGCGCATGGAAAGGGAGCTCGCGGTGTTCGAGCTGTTCGAAACCGCGCTGTCTTCGCACCAACTCGGCTGCTACAAGCCCGATCCGGAAATCTACGAGCGCGCGTTCGCTGCGCTGAAGGTCGAGCCGGCGCAGGTCATTTTCTTCGACGATCTGGCGGTGAATGTCGAGGCGGCGCGCCGTGCCGGCGCACAGGCTTATCGGGTAAAAGGCATCGAAGAGCTGCGCGATTGCGTCCGCAGGCTGAACCTCTAGCTCACTCCGGGTAACCCTCGGGATTGGCCGACTGCCAGCGCCAGGCATCGGCGCACATCGCGGCGATGCCATGCTCGGCCTTCCACGCGAGCACGCGCTCCGCGAGGGACGCGTCCGCGTAGACCGAGCCGGTGTCTCCCGCTCGGCGCGCAGCCATCTCCAGCGGCACTTTGCGTCCCGACGCCTGCTCGAAGGCCCTTACCACTTCGAGCACCGAGTAGCCGCGCCCCGTGCCGAGATTGACGGCCAGGGGGCGCGACGACTTGTCGAGGTACGCGAGCGCCGCGACGTGGCCGCGCGCGAGGTCCATGACATGGATGTAATCGCGCACGCCCGTGCCGTCCTTGGTGCGGTAGTCATTGCCGAAGACGCGCAGCCTGGCGCGCTTGCCCACGGCGACCTGCGCTATGTACGGCAGCAGGTTGTTCGGCACGCCACGCGGATCTTCGCCAAGCCGGCCGGAAGGATGCGCGCCGATCGGGTTGAAGTAGCGCAGCGCAACGTAGGTGAACTCGGGATCCGAGGCGGCGCGGTCGTCGAGCAGGTGCTCGATGACGAGCTTGGTCTTCCCATAGGGGCTCTGCGGGCGCAGCGGATGGTGCTCCGTGAGCGGCAGGCGCTCCGGCTCGCCGTACACCGTCGCGGACGAGCTGAAGACGATGCGATGGACGCGATGCGCGGCCATCGCCTCGAGGAGCGCGACCGTGCCGCCGACGTTGTTGTCGTAGTAGAGCACCGGCTTCTCCACCGACTCGCCCACGGCCTTCAGCCCGGCGAAGTGCACCACGGCATGGACGCGCTTGCCGGCGAAGACGCGGTCCAGGGCGAGGCGCTCGCGCAGATCGACGCGATGGAACTCGATGTCCTGGCCGGTGAGCTCGCGCAGGCGCTCGAGCACCGAGGGCTTCGCGTTGACCAGGTTGTCCACGATGACGAGCGCGTAGCCCGCCGCGGAGAGCGCGACGCAGGTGTGGGAGCCGATGTAGCCAAGCCCCCCCGTGACCAGAACGGTCCGGCGCTTCAAGCCGGGACGGCTTCCTTGCGCAGCGGCATGTGCCGCAGCCATTTCTCCACTTCCGCCGGATCGGAGAAGAGCGTCTGGAGCTCGGCGCGGGCCTCGTCCTCCGTCTGCAGCACCGATTCGACGACGCTCCATTTGCGCCCGCTGCGGTCGGTGGCGAGCTCGAGGCGCGTGCCGAAGGGATCGAGGAAGTAGGCCGACCAGAAGCGCCCGCCGAGGGGCACCGGGCCGATGACCTTCAGCCCGCAGCCCTTGACGTGCTCGACCATGGCGTCGAAGCGATCGGGCGCGACGTGGAAGGCGACGTGCTGCATGCCGCCGACGTGGTCGCGCACCTGACGCGGCAGGCCCTTCGGATACTCGAATATCGCGAAGAGCGAGTCGTTCCCCATGTCGAAGAAGTAGTGCCGCAGGTTGTCGTACGGCGGCTGCCAGCGGTCCTGCTCGAACGGCACGCGCCGCACGTGCACCAGGCGAAAGCCCATGACGCGCGTGTAGAAGTCCATCGCGACCGGCATGTCGTCGGACACGATGGCGAGGTGGTCAATTCCGCGCGTGCTCATGGCGTTTCTCCAGTTCGGCGACGAAGGGCCGCAGCTCGGCGAGGAACCCTTGCGGATTCTCGCCCGCGATGTTGTGTCCCGCGTCCACTTCCGCGATGCGCAGGCGCGGATTGGCCTCGCGCATCTTCTGCTTCGTGTCGGCGGCGTACATGTCCGAGCGCAGGCCGCGCAGCGAGAGGATCGGGCTGCGCACCTCGCCGATGAGCTGCCACATGTCGATGCCGAGCTTCGGCCGCTCGCCGGTCTCCAGCACTTTCCTGAACTGGTCGCGAAAATGCGTGTCCCGCTTCACCGCGAAGCCCTGCGGCGTTTTTTTCAGGTAGGCCTCGAAGCGCGCGCGATCGCTCTTGCCGAAATACTGCATCGCCTCCTCGATCGTGGCGAAGGCGTCCGGCGTATTGGCCACGGTCTTGGTCGTGCGCTGCGTGCCGGCAGGCGCGTTCTCGGGCGTGTAGTCCACCAGCACAAGCGCTGCGGCGCGCGCGGGAAACTTGGCCGTCGCGTACGTGGCGCTGCGGCCGCCCATGGAATGGCCCACCAGCACAGCGCTCGGCCAGCCGGCATGGTCGAGCACCGCGATCACGTCCTGCCCCATGGCGGGCACCGAGTAATCCTTTTTCGCGCTCCAGTCGGAATCGCCGAACCCGCGCATGTCCATGCAGATGACTTCGCGCTCGGCGCCGAGCGCGTGCGCGACCGGGAGCCAGTCCCAGGAGAAGTACGACAGCCCGTGGACGATGAGGACCGGCGTGTGGCCCGGCTTTCCGAGCCGGCGATAGAAGATCTCCACGTCGCCGGAGCGCACGCGGGCAGTCTGATGGGCGATGTCCATGCGCTTAATTATGCCGCCGGTTGCAGCTTTCCGCGCCGGATCTGGTCGAGCTCCATCGATTCGAACAGCGCGCGGAAGTTGCCTTCGCCGAAGCCCTCGTCGCCCTTGCGCTGGATGATCTCGAAGAAAATCGGGCCGATGACCGGCTTGGTGAAGATCTGCAGCAGCAGGCCGCCGCCCGGGGCGCCGTCGAGCAGGATGCTCCTCTTTCGCAGCTCCTCGAGCGGCTCGCCGTGCTTCGGCAACCGCCCCTCGAGCAGCTCGTAATAGGTGTCCGGCGCGTCGAGAAGCTGCACGCCTTCGGCCTTGAGCGCGTCCACGGTGCCATAGATGTCGCGCGTGTGCAGCGCGATGTGCTGGATACCTTCGCCGTGATATTCGTCGAGGTACTCCTGGATCTGCGAGCGGTCATCGGAAGACTCGTTGATCGGGATGCGGATGCGCCCGCAGGGGCTCGTCATCGCCTTCGACTTGAGGCCGGTGAGCTTGCCCTCGATGTCGAAGTAGCGGATCTCGCGGAAATTGAACAGGCGCTCGTAGAACTCGGCCCATTCCTGCATCCGGCCGCGATGCACGTTGTGCGTGAGGTGGTCGACGAACGCGAGGCCGGCGCCGGCCGGC
>DATAHF010000076.1:0-16308 GCA_036263315.1 Burkholderiales bacterium | reverse complement strand
TCCGAATCGCCGCTCCTCACGGTCTTTCCTATGCCACGCGCGCTGAGAACGCTATCGCTTTTCATCGCCCTGCTGGGGCCCGGGTCGGTCGCTGCGGCGGAAAGGTCCATTCTCGTCTTCGGTGACAGCCTTTCGGCCGCCTACGGGATTGCGCAGGCGCGAGGCTGGGTAGCGCTGCTCGCTCAGCGCGTAGCCAAGGAGCATCCGGAGTATAGCGTCGCGAACGCCAGCGTCTCGGGAGAGACCACGGCAGGCGGGCTTGCGCGCTTTGCCGGCGCGCTTGCCAGGCACAAGCCCGCGGTCGTGGTCCTCGAGCTCGGCGCGAACGACGGCCTGCGCGGCCTGCCGGTTGCGCAGATGAAATCCAACCTTGCGGCGATGATCGAGCGCGCGCAACGCTCGAACGCGCGCGTGGTGCTGCTTGGGATGAAGCTGCCGCCGAACTATGGTCCCGACTATACGCAGGCCTTCGGCAGCGCCTATGGCGAGCTCGCCGGGCGCTACAAGACGGCCTTCGTCCCATTCTTCCTGGAGGGCTTCGCGCAGAAGCCCGAGATGTTCCAGCCCGATGGCATCCATCCCACCGAAGCCGCGCAGCCGCAGATGGCGGACGCAGTGTGGCGGGCGCTGCAGCCGCTTCTTAGGCGACGCTGAGCTAGACGACGTTGATCCGGGCCGGCCCGGCCGCGAGCCGGCCGATCACGCGCGCCTCGCCGAAGCCGCGCTCGTGGAACTCGGCGAGCACGCGCTTTTCGTCCTGCGGCGCGCACGCCACGAGCAATCCGCCGCTCGTCTGCGGATCCGACAGCAGCTTCTTCTTCCAGTCCTCGCCGCTGAACGAAACCTCGTGGCCGTAGCCTTTCCAGTTCCGGTCGGAGGCGCCGGTGGCGACGCCCTGCTTCACCCACTCCAGCGCTTCGGCGACCACCGGCAGCGCGTCGAAGCGGATCTCGGCGGCGAGGCGCGAGCCGCGGCAAATCTCGAGCAGGTGGCCGGCGAGCCCGAAGCCGGTAACGTCGGTGAGCGCATGCACGCCCGGCATCTCCGCGAGCGCCTGTCCCGGGGTATTGAGCTTCGTGGTCCAGGCCAGCATGGCGGCGTATCCCGCTTCGCTCAGCTTGCCCTTCTTGAGCGCCGCGGACAGGATGCCGATCCCCAGCGGTTTTCCGAGGATCAATGAATCCCCGGCCTTGGCGGAGCTGTTGCGCTTGACCTTGTCGGGATGCACGAGGCCGAGCGCGACGAGCCCGTAGATCGGCTCGAGCGTGTCGATGGAATGGCCGCCGGCGATCGGGATGCCCGCCTCGGCGCAGACCGATTCCCCGCCCTCCAGGATGCGCCGGATCACCGCCACCGGGAGCTTGTCGAGCGGCATGCCGACGAGCGCGAGCGCGAAGATCGGCCGGCCGCCCATCGCATAGATGTCGGAGATCGCATTGGTGGCGGCGATGCGTCCGAAGTCGTGCGGATCATCGACGATGGGCGTGAAGAAGTCGGTCGTCGCGACGAGCGCCTGGCTGTCGTTCAGGCGGTACACCGCGGCATCGTCGGCAGTCTCCGTGCCCACGAGCAGGTCCTTGGGCAGCGCGCCTTTCATTCCGCTCGAGGAAAGGATGTCGGAGAGCACGGCCGGGGCGATCTTGCAGCCGCAGCCGCCGCCATGGCTGAACTCGGTCAGGCGAATCTTGGCGAGAGAGTCGGGTGCGTTCATCGGCGTAGAATTCTACCCGTGAAAAAGCAGGCAAATTCGCTTGCCATCGAGGCCGTGGCCGAGCGCGGTTTCGACGCGATCATCGACACGCGCTCGCCTTCCGAATACGCCGAAGACCATATCCCGGGCGCGGTGTCCGCGCCCGTGCTCGGCGATGCCGAGCGCGCCGAGATCGGCACGCTCTACAAGCAGATCTCCCCTTTCGATGCCAAGAAGCGCGGCGCCGCCCTGGTGGCGCGCAACATCGCTTTTCACGTCGAGAACACCTTCGGCAGGAACGACCGGGACTGGAAGCCGCTCGTCTATTGCTGGCGCGGGGGCAAGCGATCCGGCGCCATGGCGCACGTGCTGCGCGAGATCGGCTGGGACGCGGCAACGCTCGAAGGCGGCTATCGCAGCTACCGGCGCTGGGTCGTGGCGCAGCTGGAGAGCGTCCCCCTGCGGTTCCGGCTCCAGGTGATCCACGGACCCACCGGCAGCGGCAAGAGCCGGCTCCTCGCGGCGCTCGCGAGAACCGGCGCGCAGGTGCTGGATCTCGAGATGCTCGCCGCGCACCGCGGCTCGGTGCTCGGCACGCTGCCGGAACGGCCGCAGCCGTCGCAAAGATGGTTCGAGAGCCAGCTGCTCGCGGCGCTGCAGGCGCTCGACCCGGCGCGGCCGGTGTTCGTGGAAGGCGAATCGCGCAAGATCGGCGAAGTGCAGGTCCCGGCGGCGCTGATCGAGCGCATGCGCGCCTCGCCGTGCATCGCACTCGACACGCCCATTGCAACCCGCGTCAGCCTCCTTCTCGACGAGTACCGGCACTTCGTCGCCGATCGCGCAGCGCTCGAGGCGCAGCTCGATTGCCTCGCGGCGCTGCACGGGAGCGAGCGCATTGGCGAATGGAAAGCCCTCGCCGCCCGGGGCGAATGGCGCGAGTTCGTGCGCCGCCTGCTGGTCGAGCACTACGACGCGGCCTATCGGCGCTCCGCGGAGCGCAACTTCTCCCGCTTGCCGGAGGCCGCGCGCCTGCCGGTCGGCGGCGCGGACGAAGCTGCCTTCGCCGACGCGGCGCAGCGACTGCTCGACGAACGCGCCGAGCCGCTGGCCGTGCCGTTGTCCCGGGCCGCATGACGCCGCTCGCCGCCGCAGTCCTTGCAGCGGGCGAGCTCATCTGCGAATTCAGCGACGGCTACCGCAAGAGCCTGCTTGCGGACCTGGCGGGCGATCCGCCGCGAACCGAGCTCGTCCTCGTGTACGAGGCGCTGGCGCCGGGCGCCGCGGAAGTGCTTTCCACCCGCACGCCGGGCCGCCGCGCCGTGGAAGTTCGCGCCACCGAGAACTACGTTCACTTCATCCAGGACGACGGCCCCAGCGTGCGCGTCACCACGCTGACCGGGTGCCTGCGCGAGAAATCGCCCGGCGATCCCGAGACCTGCACCCGCTTCAGCGCGCGCCACGCCTGGCACTTCGACACCTCGGCGCGCATCGCGCCGGACGCCTCGTACGCGAAACAGCCCGCCGGCGCCGCCACGGGAACGTGCGAGCCGTGGAAAATAGACTGAAGTAAGCCACAGGAGACCAAGTATGAGCGCAGCGCGCCATCCGCGCCCGCCGGAGCTTGCCGGCGCATCCCTCGAAGAGATCGCTGCGCGCTATGTCGCGCGCTTTCGCGACCGCAAGGCCGATTGGGCCGCCTTCGAGGACGCGAAGCTGGAGGGCTACAAGCGCGCGCAGCACCGCTTCATCGGCGCCGGCGGCTCGGGCAAGCACGGCGATTCGCACGCCATCCCGCCGCGCGGATTCACGCTGTCCATCATGTACGTCGAGCCGGGACAGGGCAACGCCGCGCACACGCACGAGGTGGAAGAGATTTTTTTCGTCCTGCAGGGCTACCTCACCGCGTTCATCCAGGACGAGGACGGGCGGCGGCTCGATATCCGGCTCGGCCCGTGGGAATGCATTGCCTGCCCGCCGGGGGTCATCCACGGCTATGTGAACGAGAGCCTGGAGCCGGTCTACTTCCAGGTCATGCTCGGTCGGGCGCGGCCGGAGACCATGGGCTACGCCGACGAGGAGCTCTACAAGCGGCGCGGCGCTCACCTGGAAAAATGAAGTTCGCGCCGTTCGAATATGCCGCCCCCTCGACGCTCGAGGACGCGGTGCGGCTCCTTGGGAAAGAGAACGCCAAGGCGCTTGCCGGCGGCCAAAGCCTGCTGCCCACGATGGCCTTTCGCCTGGCTACGCCCGCACTGCTCGTCGACCTCGCCCGCATCCCCGGGCTCGATCGCATCGAGCTCGATGCAGCCGGCGCCACGCTCGGCGCACGCGTGCGCTGGCGCGATATCGAGACGGACGGCCGACTCGCGCGCGCGCAGCCGCTGCTCGCCGCGGCAATCGCCCACGTGGCGCACTACCAGATCCGCAACCGCGGCACCGTCGGCGGCAGCCTCGCGCACGCGGATCCCGCGGCCGAAATGCCGGGCGTCGCCGTCGTGTGCGATGCGCTCGTCCAGGTGATCGGCCCGAACGGCCGGCGCGACATCGAGGCAGGCAAGTTCTTCACCGGCGCGCTCTCCACGGCGCTTGCTCAAGACGAGCTCATCGTCGGCGTGCGCTTGCCCGCCTGGCCGGCGACGCGGCGCTGGGGCTTCGAGGAATTCGCCCGCCGGCGCGGCGATTTCGCCATGGCCGGCGCCCTGGTTTTTTATGATGATGCAGACGGAAAGGCAACGAACGCGCACGTCGGCGTCATCGGCGCCTGCACGCGCCCGCATCGCGTCGCGCAGGCGGAGGCGGCGCTGAACGGCCGGCCGATCGACGACTCCACCATCCAGGCGGCTGCGCGCGCCGCGGAGCGGGCCATCGATCCGCCTTCGGATCTGCACGCGAGCGCCGAGTATCGACGCTCCCTCTTCGGCACTCTTCTCGAACGCGCACTTGCCCGGGCCCGAAAGCTTTCATGAAAGTTGAATTTCAGCTGAACGGCAAGCCTGTGTCGGCCGAGGTGCCGGCGCGCACCACGCTCGCCGATTGCCTGCGTCACCACCTGCAGAACACCGGCACCCACGTCGGCTGCGAGCATGGCGTGTGCGGCGCGTGCACGGTGATCGTGGACGGCGCCGCGGTCAGGAGCTGCCTCATGCTCGCGGTGCAGGCCGACGGCGCACGGGTGACGACGGTGGAGGGCCTGGCAAAGGGCGATGAGCTCAGCGAGCTGCAGAAAGCCTTCCGGCGCCACCATGCGCTGCAGTGCGGCTTCTGCACCCCCGGCATGCTGACGACGGCACATGCGCTGCTGACCGAGGAGCCGGGCGCGGACAAGGAGCGCATCCGCGAGGTGCTTTCCGGCAACCTGTGCCGCTGCACGGGCTATGTGCCGATCGTCGAAGCCGTGTACGAGGCGCGCAGCGCCTACGGAAAGGCCAAATGAGCTTCGTCGGCCAGCCCATGGAGCGCATCGAGGACCTGCGGCTGCTGCGCGGGCGCGGCCAGTACGTCGACGACCTGCACGAGCCGGGGGCGCTCTACGCCGTGCTCCTGCGCTCCAACGTCGCTCACGGAAAAATCGTTTCCATCGATGCGGCGAAGGCGCGCGCCATGCCGGGCGTGCGCGCCGTATACACCGCGGACGAGGTGGCGCCGAATGCGAAAGTGCCGACGATCCCGTTGCGCCTTGCGCCGCTTCCGCAGCTCGTGCCCTACGAGCAGCCGGTCATCGCGCAAGGCGAAGTGCGCTACGTGGGCGAGCCCGTGGCCGTCGTGGTCGCGGACACGCAGGCGCAGGCCGAGGACGCGCTCGACGCGATCGAGGTGAACATCGAGCCGCTCGACGCCGTAGTCGACTGCCATGCCGGCGCGCTCGCGATCAAGTACACCGCCTCCAAGGGCGACGCCGCTTCCCTCGCCGATTGCTTCTACACCAGGAAGGAGAAATTCTCGGTGCAGCGGCATACCGCCGTGTGCATGGAGCCGCGCGGGCTGCTCGCCAAGTGGGATGGCGCGCGCACCAAGCTCACCGTGTCGGGCGCAGCCAAGGTGCCATTCGCGACGCGCCGCATGCTGGCAAAGAACATGGACCTGCCCGAGGACTGCATCGACATGATCGAGCCGGATGTCGGCGGCGGCTTCGGCGTGCGCGGCGAGTTCTATCCCGAGGACTTCCTCATCCCGTTCGCCGCCCGCAAGCTCGGCCGCCCGGTGAAATGGACCGAGGACCGGCGCGAGAACCTGCTCGCCTCCAATCATTCGCGCGAGATGGAGTGCGAGCTCGAGATCGGCTGCGCGAAGGACGGCACCATCGTCGCGCTGCGCGGCACCGCCTGGGTCGACATGGGGGCGTACATGCGCGCGAACGGCTCCATCCCGCCGCGCAACATCGCGCAGTTCATGAGCGGGCCGTACCGCATTCCCAACGTGCGCATCGAATCGCACGCGCTCCTCACCAACAAGACGCCGGTGGGCACCTACCGCGGGCCCGGGCGCTTCGAGGCCGATTTCTTCCGCGAGCGCCTGTTCGACATCGCCGCCCGGGACCTCGGGTTCGATCCAGTGGAGTTCCGCCGGCGCAACCTCCCGCTGCCTTCCGAGATGCCCTACCCGCTGCCGACGATCCAGCTTCCGGAAAAGAAGGAGGAGCTCGACAGCGGCGATTACGCGAAAGCGCTCGAGCAGTGTCTCCAGGAATTCAACTGGAAGGAAAAACTTCAGCTGCAAGGCAAGCTCATCGACGGCCGCTACCACGGCATCGCCGTAGGCTGCTTCATCGAGGGCGGCGCTGCCGGCCCGCGCGAGAACGCGCGCATCGTGCTGGACGACGACGGCGGCGTGTCGGTGTTCGTCGGCTCGGCCAACGTCGGGCAAGGGCTGGAAACGGTGATGGCGCAGATCGGCGCCGACGCGCTGGGAATCGATTTCGCGAAGGTGCGCATCTTTCACGGCTCGACGACGCACCTGAAGGAAGGCTTCGGCGCTTTCCATTCGCGCTCGGTGGTCATGGGCGGCTCGGCGGTGCTCGACGCGGCGAAGAACCTGAAGGCAGCCATGAAAAGCGGCGGCCGCTCGGCGGAAGGCACCTTCGCCAACCATCACCACACGTACGCGTACGGCGCCGCCGCGGCGCATGTCGCGGTCGACCCGCGCACCGGCCACGTGCAGCTCGTCGATTACACGATGGTCGAGGACATCGGTCGCGTGATCAATCCGCTCACGGCGCAGGGCCAGGCCGTGGGCGCCGTGGTGCAGGGCCTGGGCGGCGTGTTCCTCGAGCACCTGCAGTACGACGAGGACGGCCAATTCCTCACCGCGTCCCTCGCCGACTACCTGATGCCGCTCGCGAGCGATTTTCCGAACATCCGCGCCTTCATCCGCGGCGAATCGCCCTCGCCGCACAATCCGCTCGGCGCCAAGGGCGGCGGCGAAGGCGGCATCGTTCCGGTGGGCGGCGTCGTGGCGAATGCCGTCGCCGCAGCGCTCGCTCCCCTGGGGGTCGTGCCGCGCGATCTTCCGCTCACGCCCCCTAGGGTGTGGCAGCTGATCAATTCAGGCCGGCGAGCACCTTGATGTGCCGCACGGCGCTGCGGCCGAGCGCGGAGAGCGAGTAGCCCCCCTCGAGCAGCGACACCATGCGGCCGCCGGCATGGCGCTCGGCGATGTCCCTCACCTGCTCGGTCACCCACGCGTAGTCCACGTCGGAGAACCGCAGCATCGCCATGTCGTCCTCGGTATGGGCGTCGAATCCCGCCGAGAAGAGCACGAGCTGCGGCTTGTAGTCCTCCAGCGCCGGCACCCAGGCGTCCCGCACCGCCTCGCGGAACTCGCGCGAGCCGGCGCCCGCGGCGAGTGGCACGTTAACCATGTTGGGCGCCGGGTCCTCCGTGCCGCTGTACGGGTAGAACGGGTGCTGGAAGGTGGAAGCCATCAGCACGTGCGGATCGTTCTCGAAGATGTCCTCGGTGCCGTTGCCGTGGTGCACGTCGAAGTCGATGACGGCGACGCGCTCCAGGCCGTGCGCTTGCACGGCGTGCCGCGCGGCGATCGCGACATTGTTGAAGATGCAGAATCCCATCGGCCGCGCGCGGCACGCGTGATGGCCCGGGGGACGCACGCTGCAAAATGCGGTTTGAACCTTGTTTTGCATCACCAGGTCGACAGCAAGGATGCCGGCGCCCGCGGCGCGCAGCGCGGCGTCGAGCGTGTGCGGGTTCATGGCCGTATCGGGATCGAGGTGCACCGTGCCCTGGCGCGGCGCCGCCTGGCGCACGGCGCGCACGTACTCGAGCGGATGGACGCGCGCCAGCTGCTCGTCGGTGGCAAGCGGCGCTTCGTGGCGCACGAGGTACTGCGCGACGCCGGAGGCGATGAGCTGGTCCTCGATCGCGCCCAGGCGCTCCGGGCGCTCCGGGTGATGCGCCCCCATGTCGTGCCGCAGACAATCGGGATGGGTGACGAACGCGGTGCTCACGCATGAAATCTTAGCGCATCGAGTACAATCGCCGCATGCTGCTCAAGGCGGAATTCCAGAGCAAAAGCACCGCGAGCTCCGCGATCGAGCGCGTCATCGGCGCCGCGAGCGGCGTCATCCTCGGCAAGGAAACGCAGGTGCGGCTCGCGCTCGCCTGCATCCTCGCGCGCGGGCACCTGCTCATCGAGGACCTGCCCGGCGTCGGCAAGACCACGCTCGCCCACGTGCTCGCGCGCTCCCTCGGCCTGAATTTCCAGCGCATCCAGTTCACGAGCGACATGCTTCCCGCCGACATCCTCGGCGTGTCGGTCTATGAGCGCGACACCGGCGCGTTCAAGTTCCACCCCGGCCCCATCTTCGCCCAGGTGGTCCTTGCCGACGAGGTGAACCGCGCCACCCCGAAGACGCAGTCGGCGCTGCTCGAAGCGATGGAGGAGCACCAGGTGACCGCCGAGGGCGAGACGCGCCGCCTGCCCGAGCCGTTCTTCGTGATCGCCACCCAGAATCCGTCCGAGCAGGTCGGCACGTTCCCGCTGCCCGAATCGCAGCTCGACCGCTTCATGATGCGCATCGAGCTCGGCTACCCCGACCGCGACGCCGAGCGGGCGCTGCTCTCCGGGACCGACCGGCGCGACTTGCTCGCCACGCTCGATCCGTGCATGACGCCCGCCGAGCTGGTCGAGCTGCAGCTCGCCACGCAGAAAATCCACGTCGCGCCCGCGCTGCTCGATTACGTGCAGGCCATCGTGGAGCACACCCGCCGCTCGCCGCACTATGTCACCGGCCTCTCGCCGCGCGCCGCGCTCGCGCTCGTGCATTGCGCGCGCGCCTGGGCGCTGCTCGAAGGCCGCGACAAGGTGATCCCCGAAGACGTGCAGGCGATCCTCCCCGGCGCCGCCGCGCACCGCCTGCGGCCGGCGCACGATTCGGCCCGGCGCATGGACGTCGGCGCGCAGCTCCTTTCCGCCGTCCCGATTCCCTGATTTTTAATCCGGCAGCTCGGATTCCCTGAACATCTACAGCGCGTAGTCGATCGGCGACACGCGCGCCGAGCACTCGGCAGAGCCGCGCACGCATTGCGCGCCGCATTCGTTGGGTAGAATTGCCGCGCGGACATGCCGCCCGGAACCCGCTACTTCCTCGAAGTCAACCCCAGGATCCCAAAGCGCCTCGCCAGGCTCGAAGAGCTCGCGGCGAACCTTTGGTATAGCTGGGACCGGCCCACGCGCGCGCTCTTCGCGAAGCTGAATCCGGCGCTGTGGGACGCCGTCGGGCACAGCCCGAAGGCCATGCTCAAGCGCATCGACGAGCAGCGCCTGCTGGAGGCCGCCGCCGATCCGGCGTTCATCGACAGCATGACGCGCGTGCTCGCCGCGTTCGACGCCTACCAGGCCGAGTCGCCGTTCCGGCAGAACTCCGGCGGCTTCCGGCCGGACGACCTGGTGGCTTACTTCTGCGCCGAATTCGGCGTGCACGAGAGCCTGCCCACCTACTCGGGCGGCCTCGGCATCCTCGCCGGCGACCACTGTAAGGCGGCGAGCGACTTCCAGATCCCTTTCGTCGCGGTCGGGCTGCTCTACCGGCAGGGCTACTTCACGCAGACCGTGGACGGCGAAGGGCGCCAGCGCGCGGAGTACTACGACTCGGACTTCGACGACCTACCGATCGAGCCGGTGAGGGAGAACGATTCCGACCTCAAGATCCACATCCCTTTCCCGGGGCGCAAGCTGGTCGCCAAGGTATGGCAGGCGCGCGTCGGGCACGTGCGGCTCTTCCTGCTCGACACCGACCTGCCGGAGAACAACGAGCGCGACCGCGGCATCACGCACCGCCTCTACGGCGGCGACCGCACCACCCGGGTCGAGCAGGAGATCGTGCTCGGCGTCGGCGGGGTGCGCGCGCTCGCCGCGATGAAGGTGCAGCCGACCGTGTGGCACATCAATGAAGGCCACGCCGCCTTCCTGATCCTCGAGCGGATGGCTGCGCTCGTGGCCGCGGGCACCGATCCCGACGCCGCGCTGGAAGCCGTGGCGACGAGCACGGTGTTCACGACGCACACCCCGGTTCCGGCGGGCCACGACCAGTTTTCCGACCACACCGTCGGCCCGTACCTGAAAAGCTGCTTCGCCGAGCTGGGATCGGTGGAGAAAGTCGCTGCGCTCGCGCGCCCGCCCCAGGGCGGCGACTTCAACATGACCGCGCTCGCGATCCGCGGCTCCCGCTTCCACAACGGCGTGTCGCGCATCCACGGCGCGGTCTCGCAGCGCATGCTCAAGGACTTCTGGCCGCAGGTATCGCCGGAGGAAAACCCGCTCGGTTATGTCACCAACGGCGTGCACGTCGCGACGTTCCTCGCCCCGGAATGGGCCGGCGTGCTGGACCGGTTCCTCGGCGCGGGCTGGATGCACCGGCTGAGCTACCCGGGCGTGCTGGAGAAGATTCGCGATATCCCGGACCACATCTTCTGGAGCGTGCGCCAGGACATCAAGGCGCGCATGCTGCACATGGTGCGCTACCGCGTGGGGCTGCAGCATCGGCGCAACCACGGCAGCGACTCGCACCTCGAGCGCCTGCTGCGCTTCGCCGACCCCGCCAAGCCCAACGTGCTCACCATCGGCTTCGGCCGGCGCTTCGCCACGTACAAGCGCGCGACGCTGCTTTTCAACAACCTCGACAGCCTGCGGCGCCTGATCGGCGACCGCGAGCGCCCGGTCCTGTTTCTGTTCGCGGGCAAGGCGCATCCGGCGGACGAGCCCGGCCAGGAGCTCATCCGCTCGATCGCGCACATGGCGCGCCAGGAGGAATTCGAGGGGCGGCTGCTCTTCCTCGAGGGCTATGACCTGCACATCGCGCGCCGCCTGGTATCCGGCGTGGACGTCTGGCTCAACAACCCGGTGCACCCGCTCGAAGCCTCCGGCACCTCGGGCATGAAGGCCGGGATGAACGGGGTGATCAATCTCTCCATCCTCGACGGATGGTGGGATGAAGGCTACGACGGCGAGAACGGCTGGGCGATCAAGCCCGCCTCGCCGGATCTCGATCCGCACCGGCGCGACTACGAAGAAGCGCGCACGCTGTACGAGATCCTGCAGGACCAGGTGATCCCGCTCTACTACCGCAAGACCAACGGCGGCCTGTCGCCCGAATGGGTGCAGATCGCCAAGCGCTCCATGGCCTCGCTCCTGCCGCGCTATGACGCCGCGCGCATGCTGGGCGAGTACGTCGCCAAGTTCTACCTGCCGGCGGCACGCCAGAGCTACCGCTACCGCGACAACGGGTACGAGGCGGCAAAGTCGGTCGCGGCATGGAAAACCCGGGTTCGCTCAGCGTGGCCCGGCGTGCTCGCGCGGCGCGTGGACAAGCCGCGCCCGAACCTGCGCTTCGGCGACAGCCTGCCGATCGAGGTGGCGGTCAAGCTGAATGGCCTCGCTCCCGAAGACGTCTGCGTGGAGTTGCTGCTCACGCGGCGCCACGAGTCCCCGCCGGTGGAGCACCGCCATGAGCTCTCCCCCGCAGGCGCGATGGATGGCGGCGAGCATCGCTACGCGATCGACCTCAAGCCCGGGCTCGCCGGCCGGCTCGAATACGGCATCCGCGTCTATCCGCGCAACCCGCTCCTCACGCATCCTTTCGAGCTGGGGCTGATGTCGTGGGTCTGACGAGCACTGCGAGCGAGCGCGGCTTCAGGCTATAGCGCTGTTCGCAGGGGATGCGTCCGAATTCGCCGACGAACGTGTCCATCAGCGCATCCCATGCCCCCGCAGGCAGGCGGAACACGGCTTCGGCCTCGGCCGAGTTGAACAGCACCAGCGTATCGCCGTGCAGCATGCCGAACGCGCGCGCTCCCGCGTCGTGCCAGTCGGCGACCGCCATCGGCGCGCCGTCGGGCTTCAGCCAGGCGATGTCCGTGGTGTAGCGCGGCAAGCGCAGCGCCGGAGTGGCCCTTCGCAGGGCGATGAGCTGCGCCATGAATTGCGCCAGGCGCGCGGCATGCGCGGGCGGCTGCCAGTCGAGCCAGCTGAGCTCGTTATCCTGGCAGTACGCGTTGTTGTTGCCGTTCTGGGTGCGCCCGAGCTCGTCGCCCGAGAGAAGCATCGGCACGCCCTGGGAAAGAACCAGCGTCGCGAGCAGGTTGCGCGCCTGCCTTGCTCTCAGCTCGACGATCTCCCTGCGCTCCGTGGGACCCTCGACCCCGCAGTTCCAGCTGCGGTTGTCCGAGTGGCCGTCGCGGTTGCCCTCCGCGTTCGCCTCGTTGTGCTTTTCGTTGTAGCTCACCAGGTCCTGCAGGGTGAAGCCGTCGTGCGCGCTGATGTAGTTGATGCTGGCCAGCGGGCCGCGCCCGCCCGGCGCGAAGATATCGCTCGATCCGGACAGGCGCGACGCCAGCTCGCCCAGCACGCCGCCGTCGCCGCGCCAGTACGTGCGCACCGCGTCGCGGTAGCGGTCGTTCCATTCCGCCCACCGCGGCGGAAAGCTTCCGAGCTGGTAGCCGCCTTCGCCGATGTCCCAGGGCTCCGCGATGAGCTTCACCTGCGAGAGCGTCGGGTCCTGGCGCAGCGCGGAGAGGAAAGCCGAGCCCCTGTCATAGCCGCGCTCGGTGCGCGCCAGCGTCGTCGCGAGGTCGAAGCGGAAGCCGTCCACGTGCATCTCGCTCACCCAGTAGCGCAGGCTGTCCATGATGAGCTGCAGCACGGCGGGATGCGACGCATTGAGCGCATTGCCGGTCCCGGTGCAGTTGACGTAGCGCCGCAGGTCGTCGCGCTCGAGGCGGTAGTACACGAGGTTGTCGATGCCGCGGAAGCTGAGCGTGGGGCCGAGCTCGTCGCCTTCGCCGGTGTGGTTGTAGACCACGTCGAGGATGACCTCGATGCCGGCGCGGTGCAGCGTCTTCACCATGGTCTTGAACTCGCCCAGCGCCCCGGTCGCCGAATAGCGCAGCTCGGGAGAAAAGAAGCCGATGCTGTTGTAGCCCCAGTAGTTGCGCAGGCCCGCCTGGACGAGCCGCTTCTCGTCCACGAACGCGTGCACCGGCAACAGCTCAACGGCGGTAACGCCGAGCGCACGCAGGTGATCCACCGCCGGCGGGCTCGCCAGGCCGGCGTAAGTGCCTTGCAGGCTGTCGGCGATCCCGGGATGGCGCTTCGTGAATCCCTTGACGTGCAGCTCGTAGAGCACCGTGTCTTCCCATGGCGTACGCGGCGGACGGTCGTCGTCCCAGCTGAACGCCGCATCGACGACCTGGCAGGCGGGACCGACGACAAGGCGCGCATAGGGGTCGAGCAGCAGCCGGCGGGGGTTGAAGCGGTGTCCCTTGGCGGGCTCGAACGGGCCGTGGACCCGGTAGCCGTAGAGCAGCCCGGGCCGGGCTTCGGGGAGGTAGGCGTGCCAGACGCAGTCGGTGCGCTCGGTGAGCTCGATGCGCTCGGCCTCCCGGCGCCCCTTGGGCTCGAGCAGGCACAGCTCGACGCGCTCGGCGTGCTCGGAATAGAGCGCGAAATTGACGCCCGAGCCGTCCCAGGTCGCGCCAAGCGGATAAGGACGGCCGCGCCAGACGGCGCTGGCGCCCGTCCGCACGGGGGCTTCCACGCCGCCGGAGATTACTCTATGCGCAACGCTGCCGGAATGGTCCTCGCGGGCTGCACGAGGTGGCAGCCGCTGGTCCGCCAGCTGCCGTCGCGCTGGCGCTGCATCGCGTAATAGGCGAGCCAGACCATGCCGCCGCGGTCGGTCACCTGGACCTGCTGGACGACCTCGTCGCCGAGCACCACGAAATCGAGGAACGCGACCGCCGCAGGCCGGTACACCGCACGGTACGCCATGCGCACGACGTCGAGGAATTTCTCCGGCGTGCGGAACGTCTGCTGCACCGCCGGGGCGGCGAGCGCGAAGGCGCCTTGCGCATCGTCGTGGCGGAAAGCGTCGATCTGGCGGTTGATGACCGCGCGGATTTCGGCGACGTCCGCGCTGCTTACCCGGCCGTCGGCGACGGCCGGCGCCATGGGCATGCAAAGGACAACGGTCAAGAGCGCAATTCTCAGCATGGTCAGCTCCCTTTGGTGTTATTCAGTGTGAGTGCGGCGTGCTTGAAGGCCGGATACGCGGCCTCCTCGAGGCGGCTGCGTTCCGTCAGGATCTTTTGCGCGTACTGCGCCGAGGCGTCGGTCGCGGCGCCGTTGTAGAACTGCAGCCCGGCCTCGAGCGTCCCGGCGCGGGCGACGTATTCGCGCAGGATCTGCGCTCCCGCGCGGATGTTCGCCTCCGGGTCGAGCACCATCTCTTCCCCGCCCAGCGCCTCGAGCTTGTCCAGGTGGTATTTGGGGATGATCTGCATCAGCCCCTTCGCGCCGAGCGCGCTTTCGGCGAATGGATTGAAGCGCGATTCGACCGAGATCACGGCGAGGAGCAGCAGCGGATCCAGCCCGGAATCCTCTCCCGCGCGGTAGGCAGCCGCGACGATGCGCCGCGCAGCCTCGGCCGCAATGGTGTAGCGGCGCGCGAGGTAGCTCGCCAGCGTGCGCTGCACCGCGTCGGGCTGCTCGGCGGGCGCCGGATCGGTGCCCGCCTGCGGCGCGGCCGGCGCGCTGCACGCCGCGCCCGCGGGCTCGGCGGGCGCGTGGGCGGGCCTCATTCCCATCAGCAGGACGAGCGCCGCGCTCAGCGCAAAGGCAAATGCGGAAAGGCTCCTCATGTTCAGCAAGGCGATCTGAACAGCGATCCTCCGAAGGGGTTGGAAAGATGGTAGGACGCGCCCCGAGCGCGGGCTATCGCGGGCGCGCTAATTTCCTGTCGCCGACCGACTACTTTCGGTCAGGACGCTACTACGCGCGGAATCCAGTCCGGGCGATAGTGACTTTGTGTCGCGGTCTCTATCATCGCCCGCAGTGTCGTGCAGAAGCACCAGTAACTTTTCGAACCTCGAAAAAGAGAAAGGCAACCGCTACATGAAAATCGTTGCGTTCGTACTGGCCGGCGGAGAAGGCTCGCGTCTCTACCCTCTCACCGCCGAGCACGCGAAGCCGGCGCTGCACTTCGCCAGCGGCTACCGCATCATCGATTTCGTGCTGAGCAACCTCGTGAACTCGAGGATCGACACGATCTACGTGCTCGCGCAGTACAAGCCCGATTCCCTCGTGCAGCACATTGAGCGGGCCTGGGCGCCGTGGTTCGCGGGCTCGAGCGGCCTCATCAAGGTGCTGCTGCCCCGGTCCAGCACGCTCGCGGGCCAGTTCAAAGGCACGGCCGACGCGGTCTGCCAGTACCTGGACGTCATACAGGCGCATTCCCCGGACGTGGTCGCCGTGTTTGCGGCCGACCACGTCTATCGCATGGACGTGCGGCAGATGGTCGACTTCCATCTCGCGCGCAAGGCGGACATCACGGTATCCGCGCTTTCAGTGCCGCTGCGCGAAGCGCCCTCGTTCGGCGTGCTCTCCACCGACCCGCAAGGGCGCGTGCTCCGATTCGAGGAGAAGCCGCAGCGGCCGACACCCATCCCGCATGCGCCGGAGCGGGCATACGCCTCGATGGGCAATTACCTCTTCGAGCCGCGCGTGCTCGAGCGGCTCCTGCGCGAGTCGCGCCGCCTCGGCGATACCGACTTCGGGCGCGACATCCTGCCGCGCATCGCCGGTAGCGGCAGCCTCTATGCGTACGATTTCGCGGCCAACCGCATTCCCGGCCTGCAGGACGGGGAGGAGCAGGCGTACTGGCGCGATGTGGGCACGCTGAGCGCGCTCGCCGCTGCACAGCAGGATGCGATGGGCCACAGCCCGCGCTTCAACCTGTGGAACCGCCGCTGGCCGATTCGCGGCGAGCACGATGCCACCCTGCTTGCCAAGCTGCGCGCCTGGAACGCCGAGCAGCAGGTCGAAGCCGAGCCGGAAGAAGTGGCCGGCGCCGTCACGCCGCCGCCCGCTTGGCGAGCCTCCGGTAAAGACCGGCGTACTGACGAGCGGCCTCTGCCCAGCTGAAATCGCGCGCCATCGCGGCGCGCTGCATCTCGCGCCAGCGGGCCGGCGTGGCGTAGGCGTCGAGCGCGCGGCGCAGCGCCGCCATGAGCGCGGCGCTTTCGGCGCGCTGGAAGAGAAATCCGGTTTCGCCATCCAGGATCGTGTCGACTAGCCCGCCCGTGGCGCGTGCGACCGGCAGCGTCCCG
>DATAHF010000075.1:0-11591 GCA_036263315.1 Burkholderiales bacterium | reverse complement strand
ACGATGAGCAGAATGCATAACCCACCGCATCCGGGCGAAGTACTGCGCGACACGGTCCTGTCTGAAATCAGCGTGACTGAATTTGCCCGCAGGCTCGGTATTTCGCGAGTCGCCCTCTCGCGTGTGGCAAATGGGCGCGCGGCGGTCAGTGCCGAGATGGCGATTCGCCTCGCTGCCGCGCTCGGCGGGTCCGCGGACTCGTGGCTCCGCATGCAGTCAGCCTACGATCTCTGGCAAGCCTCGAAAAAGAAACGGCCGAAGATCGCTCGGCTCAAGCTGGCGTCACACGCAGCTAGGTAACCACCGCCTCCGGCTCGGTGGCGATGCTCTCCTCGATCGTGCCGATCTCGTAGGCGAGCTCGCCCTCGCGCTTGAGGAGCATGGTGGCGAGCTGGACCTGCTCGCGCGCAACGATGATGACCATGCCGATGCCGCAGTTGAAGACGCGCAGCATCTCTTCTTCGGCGATGTTGCCGGTCTCCTGCACCCACTTGAAGATGCCGGGGCGCGGCCAGGTGCTCTTGTTCAGCACGGCGCGCGTCCCGAGCGGCAGGATGCGCGGCACGTTGCCGACCAGCCCGCCGCCGGTGATGTGCGCGAGCCCCTTCACCTGCACCGCGGTCATGAGCTTGAGGATGGGCTTCGCGTAGATGCGCGTCGGCTCCATGAGGGTGTCGGCGAGGCTCGAGCCCGGCTTGTCGTCGCCGAGCACCTTGCGGATGAGCGAGTAGCCGTTGGAGTGCGCGCCGCTCGAGGCGAGGCCGAGCACGGCATCGCCCGGCCTGATCGATCTTCCGTCGATGATGCGGTCCTTCTCGACCACGCCCACGCAGAAGCCGGCGAGGTCGTATTCGCCTTCCGGGTACATGCCGGGCATCTCGGCGGTCTCGCCGCCGATGAGCGCGCAGCCGGCCTGCTCGCAGCCCTCGGCGATGCCGCGGATGACCTGCGTGGCGACCGCTTTGTCGAGCTTGCCGCAGGCGAAGTAGTCGAGGAAGAAAAGCGGCTCGGCGCCCTGCACGAGCACGTCGTTCGCGCTCATGGCGACCAGGTCGATGCCGACCGTGCCGTGCCGCCCGAGCAGAAACGCCAGCTTGAGCTTGGTGCCTACCCCATCGGTGCCCGAGACGAGCACCGGGTTCTTGTACCGGCCCGGGAGGGAGCAAAGCGCGCCGAACCCGCCGATCCCCGCCATGACCTCGGGGCGCATGGTGCGCTTGGCGAAGGGCTTGATGGCCTCGACCAGCGCGTCGCCGGCGTCGATGTCGACGCCTGCTTCGCGGTAGGAAAGAGGTTCTGGCATGACAGGTAGAATGGCGTGGTTTTTTCGCCAGCGGATTTTACGTGAAATGAGAGGCGGCATTCTGGCCGATACGCGGTTGTGGAGCTGGCTCGCGATCGTTGTCGCGATCGGCTGGCTGTTCTACGTCCTCTCGCCCATCCTCGCGCCCTTTCTCGCCGGCGCCATCTTCGCCTACATCCTGAACCCGGTCGTCGCCCGCATCTCGGGCAACAGCGTGCGGCGCACGATCGCGGTCGTATTCGTCCTCTTCCTCGCGCTCCTGGCGGTCGTCGCGCTCTTTCTCATCATCATCCCGCTCTTCAGCAAGGAGTTCCGGCTCCTCGCCGAGAAGACCCCGGCGATGATCGAGTGGCTGAACCAGACGGCGGCGCCCTGGCTAACCTCGCACCTGGGCATCGAGACGCATTTCGATCTCGATTCGCTCAAGGACATGCTGAGCGAGACCTTGCAGGCGAACCAGAACCTGATCCCCAAGCTCCTCGGCTCGCTGCAGATCGGCGGCCTGAAGCTGCTCGGCATCGTGGTCAACCTGCTCCTCATCCCGGTGGTGCTTTTCTACCTGCTGCGCGACTGGAACCAGATGGTCGCGCGCGTCGACGGCCTCATCCCGCGCCACCTGCAGGAGCGGGCGCACAAGATTTTTCGCGAGATCGACGCGGTGCTGGCGGAGTTCCTGCGCGGCCAGGTGGTGGTGATGCTCGTCATGGCGGTGTACTACGTCGTCGCGCTCTGGGTCGCCGGCCTGCAGTTCGCGCTGCCGATCGGCCTCCTGACCGGGCTCCTTGTCTTCATCCCCTACGTCGGCGCGGTGACGGGCTTCGTGCTCGGCACCATGGCCGCGCTCCTGCAGTTCGGCAGCTTCACCGGCCTCGCCTGGGTCTGGCTCGCCTTCGGGATCGGCCAGACGCTCGAGGGCATGGTGATCACGCCGACCCTGGTCGGCGAGCGCATCGGCCTGCACCCGGTCGCGGTCATCTTCGCGCTGCTCGCCTTCGGGTCGCTCTTCGGCTTCTTCGGCGTGCTGCTCGCGCTGCCCGCGAGCGCAGCGCTCCTGGTCGCGCTGCGCCACCTGCGCGCGGCCTACCTTGCCAGCGAACTCTACGGCGGCCGGAAGTGAAGCAACTGGCGCTGGGTATTTCGCCTCCGCCGCAGCCCACTCTCGAGAACTTCATTCCCGGCGCAAACGCCGAGCTGCTCGCGCGGCTAAGGGAGCTCAAATCGGGACGCTTCAAGGAAGCGGTCCTGTATCTCTGGGGCGAACCCGGGTCGGGAAAAACCCACCTGCTGCGCGCCTGCGGCGGGCGCACCGTGGTCGACGACGTGGAGAAGCTCGCCGAGCCCGCGCAGATCGAGCTTTTCAACGCCATCAACGAGGCGCGCGAGTCCGGTGGGCAAGTGCTCGCCGCCGGCAATGCCCCGCCTGCGCAGCTGCCGCTGCGCGAGGACCTGAGGACGCGGCTCGCCTGGGGGCTCGTCTACGAGGTGAAGCGGCTCACCGATGAAGAGCGCGCGGTTTATCTGCGCGCGGAAGCCGGACGGCGCGGCATGCGCCTCCCGGAGGACGTGATCGCCTACCTCCTCACGCACGCGCGCCGCGACCTGCCGACGCTCACCGGCATCCTCGATCGGCTGGACCGCGCCTCGCTCGAGCAGAAGCGCCAGGTCACGCTCCCCCTCGCGCGCGAGATCCTGAATTTCCCCGAGCCATGAACCTCGCGCTGTTCGACCTTGATAACACGCTGCTCGCCTGCGACAGCGACTACGAGTGGGGCCAGTTCCTCGTCGACGAGGGCGTGCTCGAGCGCAACGAGTACGAGGCGCAGAACGCCGCGTTCTACGAGCAGTACAAGGCGGGCACGCTCGACATCCACGAGTTCCTCGGCTTCGCGCTGCGCCCGCTCGCCGAGCACTCGCCCGAGGACCTGGAACGCTGGCACGGCGAATTCATGGCCACGCGCATCCGCCCGGCCATCGGCGAGAAGTCCCGCGCGCTCGTGCGCTCGCACCACGACGCGGGCGACCTCTGCGCCGTGATCACGGCGACCAACAGCTTCGTCACCGGGCCCATCGCGCGCGAGCTCGGGGTGCCCCACCTGATCGCGACCGAGCCCGAGCGCAAGAACGGCCGCTTCACCGGCCGGGTCGAGGGCATTCCCTGCTTTCGCGAGGGCAAGGTGAGGCGCCTGGAAGCCTGGCTAGCGGCGCAGGGCCGCCGCCTCGGCGACTTCGCCAAAAGCGCCTTCTACAGCGACTCGCACAACGACCTGCCGCTCCTCGAGCGCACCACCGACCCGGTCGCGGTCGACCCCGACGAGGCGCTCGCCCGGACCGCCCGCGCCCGCGGCTGGCCGGTGATTTCGCTGAGATAATCCGGCACCTCGATGATCAAGCGCTTCATCCGCCGCGTACTGGGCCTCGAGCGCTCGGGCCCCGCCCGCGTGCCCCAGAACCGCCACAGCATCACGCGCCAGAGCATCAGCCCGGGCGCGCTCAAGGTCTGCGACGTGCTCGCGCAGCACGGCTACCCCACCTACATCGTCGGCGGCGCGGTGCGTGACCTGCTCCTCGGCATCAAGCCCAAGGACTTCGACGTCGCCACCAATGCGCGCCCCGAGCAGGTGAAGCCGCTCTTTCGCCGCGCGCTCCTGATCGGGCGGCGCTTTCGCCTCGTGCACGTGATGATGGGCCCCGAGACGGTGGAGGTCTCGACCTTCCGCGCGGGCGACAGCCAGGACGCCGAGCGCGACGAGCACGGCCGCGTGCTGCGCGACAACGTCTTCGGCACGATGGAGGAGGATGCGCGCCGGCGCGACTTCACCATCAACGCGCTCTACTACGATTGCGCGAGCGGCGAGATCATCGACGACCACGGCGGGCTCGCCGACCTGAAAAAGCGCGTGCTGCGCATGATCGGCGACCCGGAAACGCGCTACCGGGAGGATCCGGTGCGCATGCTGCGCGCCGTGCGCCTCGCCGCCAAGCTCGGGCTGACGCTCGATGCCGCGACGCGCGCGCCGATCAAGCGCATGGCGCCGCTGCTGGAGAACGTGCCGCCGCCGCGGCTCTTCGAGGAGATGCTGAAGCTCCTCCTCTCGGGCCACGCGAGCGCCTGCCTGCGCCAGCTGCGCGACGAGGGCCTGCACAAGGGACTCTTGCCGCTCCTCGATGTGATCCTCGAGCAGCCGCTCGGCGAGCGCTTCGTCACGCTCGCGCTCGCGCAGACCGATGAGCGCGTGCTCGCCGGGCGGGGCGTGTCGCCCGCCTTTCTCTTCGCCGCGCTCCTCTGGCACGAGGTGCTCGCCGCCTGGCGAGCGCGCGAGAAGCGCGGCGAGCGCGCCATCCCGGCGCTCGAGGCCGCGATGGACTCGGTGCTCGACGCCCAGGCCGGCAAGCTCGCGATCACCCGGCGGCTCACCGCGACCATGCGCGAGATCTGGGCCATGCAGCCGCGCTTCGAGCAGCGCTCGGGCAACCGCGCGCAGCGGCTGCTGGAAGCCGAGCGCTTCCGCATGGGCTACGACTTCCTCGCGCTGCGCGCCGCGAGCGGCGAGGTACCGGCCGAACTGGAAGCCTGGTGGCGCGCGTTCCAGAGCGCCGACCCGGAGTCCCGCCGCGCGATGCTGCTGCCCGATAGCGGGCCGCGCCGCAAACGCCGCCGGCGCCGCCGCAAGCGAGGGGCGGGCGAGACGCCTCCTTCCGCCCCGGAATGACGCGGGCCTACGTGGGGTTGGGCGCCAACCTCGGCGACGCGCAAGGCACGATCAGGCAGGCGATGGACCAGCTCGACGCGCTGCCGAACACGCGGATCGCCGCGCGCTCCCCCCTCTACCGCTCGGCGCCCGTCGGCTATGCCGCGCAGCCGGATTTCGTGAATGCCGTGGCGGAGGTGCGCACGTCGCTCGCCGCCGGCGAGCTCCTCGCGGCGCTGATCGAGATCGAAGAGCGCCACGGACGCGAGCGCTCCTTTGCCAATGCGCCGCGCACGCTCGACCTCGACCTGCTCCTCTACGGCGACGAGATGATGCAAAGCGCGCGGCTCACGCTTCCCCACCCTCGCATGCATGAACGCGCCTTCGTGCTGAAGCCTTTGCTCGATCTCGCGCCGGGCATCGCGATTCCCGGGCATGGCCCCGCGGCAGAGCTCCTCGCGCGCTGCGCCGCCCAGAAAATTGAAAGGATGCCTTGACCATGCAGCTCAACCCCGCACCGACCTGCATCCTGCTGCTCGCGGCGTCCAACGTCTTCATGACCTTCGCCTGGTACGCCCACCTGAAGGACCTCGCGGCCAAGCCCTGGTGGTTCGCCGCGCTCGCGAGCTGGGGCATCGCACTCTTCGAGTACCTGCTGCAGGTGCCGGCCAACCGCATCGGCTACATGGCGCTCTCGCTGCCGCAGCTCAAGATCATCCAGGAGGCGGTGACCCTCATCGTCTTCGTGCCCTTCGCGATCCTCTACATGAATCAGCCGCTCAAGCTCGACTACCTCTGGGCGTCCCTTTGCATCATGGGCGCGGTCTTTTTCGTGTTCCGCGGCGGATAAGGTGGACAAGCTTCGCCACATCGCGGTCGAAGGGCCCATCGGCGTGGGCAAGACGAGCCTCGCGCGGCGCCTGGCCGAGCGCCTGGGCGCCGAGACGCTGCTCGAGCAGCCGGGCGAGAACCCGTTTCTCGCGCGTTTCTACCAGGACATGGCGCGCTACGCGCTGCCCACGCAGCTCTTTTTCCTGTTCCAGCGCGCGCGGCAACTCGAGCCGCTCGCCCAGCCCGACATGTTCGGACGCGCCACCGTCGCCGATTTCCTGCTCGACAAGGACCCGCTCTTCGCCCGCCTTACGCTCTCGGGCGAGGAGCTCGCGCTCTACGAGCGGATCTACGCGGCCATCCGCCCGCAGGCCCCCGCGCCCGACCTCGTCATCTACCTGCAGGCGCAACCCGCGACGCTGTATGAGCGCGTGCGCCGGCGCTCGGCGGAGTTCGAGCGCGGCCTCGGCGAGGATTACCTCGCGCTCCTCGCGGAAGGGTACGCGCGCTTTTTCTACCAGTACAACGCGGCGCCGGTGCTGATCGTGAATTCCGAGAACCTGAACTTCGTCGCGCGCGACGCCGACTTCGAGCTGCTGCTCGCGCGCATGCGCGGCATGAAGAGCCGCCGGGAGTTTTTCAGCCTGGCCTAGCCGGCGAAGTCAGCGGGTCCGCTGGTCAGCTGGGATAGGGCTCGAACATCATGGACTCGACCGGGCAGCCCATCGCCTTGGCGATCTTGTCCATGGTCTCGTCGGTCAGCTGCACCGCCTGGAAGTCCCCTCCGCCGCCGCCCTGCTTGGCGATGAAAGCGTTCGCCGCGGCTTCGGTATTCCAGGTCACCACCGGGTCCGGGCTCACTCCCGGGACCTGCTGGCAGACCGGAAAACCGTCGGATTTGTAGACGATGGCGTACATGCGATCCCCTAGGAAGTGCGCTTGCCGTAGACCCGAAAACTTTAGCGCATGTGCCCCGTTTCTGCCAGAACCTGATCATTTCGTCCGGCTTTCAAAGTGCGCGGCAAGGCCCCGTCAGGAAAGCACAACAGCCCGTTTGCGCCGTCACGGTATCGGGCGTCTAATCGCCCTTGGGAGGCACCGGGCGCAGGGTCCGGCGCCGGACCCGAAAACCCTCGCAAGGGGGTTTTTCTTTTGGGGGGCAACAATGAGCCACATGAAAGACGCAATGGGACTGCGGGCGCCGTGGAAAACGCTCGCCGAAAGCGAATACGAGTTCGAGCCGGCCACCGGGACGCTCTGGGGCTACATGCGCCAGCGGGGCAATTCCTGCTTCAACCTGGCGCTGCTGAAGGAGATCCGCACGGTCGGCAACGAACTCACCGCCAACAGCGGCCACCTGGAATTCGAGGGCGCCATGCACCCGGTGCACACCTATGTGGGGGCCTCGCGCACGCCCGGGGTGTTCAACCTCGGTGGCGACCTCGCGCTCTTTTTGCTTCTCATCCGCTCACGCGATCGCGACGCGCTCGCGCACTACGCGCGGCTGTGCGTGGACAACATCCACGCCCAAGTCGAGCACTACCAGTGCCCGGCGCTGACCACGATCTCGCTGGTGCAGGGCGATGCGCTCGGCGGCGGCTTCGAGATGGCGCTCTCGGCCGACGTGATCGTTGCCGAGGAGTCGGCGATGATCGGACTGCCGGAGATCCTCTTCAACCTCTTCCCCGGCATGGGCGCCTACAGCCTCATCGCCCGGCGCGCGGGCGCCAAGGTCGCCGAGGAGCTCATCCTCTCGGGCAAGGTCCTGCCCGCATCTCGGCTCTACGAGATGGGCATCGTTGATGTCCTCGCCAAGGACGGCGAAGGCGAGTCCGCAACGCAGGCCTGGATCGCGAAGAACGCGCGGCGCCGGAGCGGCTTCCAGGGCGTGATGCGCGCCCGCCAGCACGTGAACCCGGTCTCGCGCGCCGAGCTGGACGCAGTGGCCGACACCTGGGTCGACTGCGCGCTGCGCCTTGAAGACCGCGACCTGCGCATGATGAGCCGCGTGGTGCGCGCGCAGATGGAGCGCATGGAAGCCCGGGACCTGCCGGCAGAACCAGTCGAGCCTTCCTCCGTGGCGTTCGCGGCCGGCTGAGCGCCTAGGCCGTGAGGTGCGAGGCGAAGCCCCCGTCGGCGAAGAGCTGGCCGAACTGGTGAAAGTTGACGCGCGTCGAGTTGATCACCGCCGCCTGCGCGGCGGGGTCCTCGATGGTCTTCAGGAGCACGTTCAGCTTCGCCATGTGATCGGCGTCCATCGTCGCGTGCGAGGACAGGAACCGGAAGCCCCCCTTCGAGGTTTCCCGTCCGTTCGCCCGCGCGATGGCCTCCGCCACCTTGCCGCCGTACACCGAAGCGATCACCTCTAGCACGTAGAGCATGCCGAGCACCGAGCAGGGGTGCACCTGCCCGGCCGCCCAGTAGTTGAATCCGATCATCGCCTGCACCGGCGCGCTCGGCGCGCCCGAGCGGGCGCGCTCGGTGTCGCCACCGACCGCGGCGATGTCCTCGAGCACCCACTGATCGTGCCCCGTCTCCTCCTCGATGCGCTCGAGGAGATCGCGCCGCACCGCGTCGAATTTCCCATCGCAGCGCTCCACCGCCAGCTTCATCACCGGGCAGAAATGCCAGACGATGTGATAGAGGTCGTACAGGAACGCGCGGTATTCCGCCAGCGACAGGCCCTTGTGAACCATTCTGTTCACCTTGGGCATGCGCTCGATCTCGCGCCGATGCGAGTCCGAGCTTTCGATCAGCGTGATGAAAAACGACATGCGCTCGTTGGCGGACACGGAAGACGATTTTACCGTTGCGCTCATCCGTTGCGAGCGCGCAAGATCATTTTTATCGGCTTGTTGGGCCGCAATGTAATCGAAGGGCTGGGCCGGATGTCCTGACCCGGCACGAGCTCGAATCGCCACCGCGGCACGATCCTCGCCAACGAAAGCAGCATCTCCAGCCAGGCAAAGCCTTCGCCGAGGCAGTGCCGGTCGCCCGCGCTGAAGGGGAAATAGGCACCTCGCGGCAGCCGCGCCGCGAACGATTCGCTCCAGCGCTCGGGAAGGAAGCGCTCAGGCTCCTTGAAGTAGCGGCCGTCCCGGTGCGCAATAAACTGGCTCATGAGCACGGTGGCGCCCCGCGGAATAGTAAAGCCGCCTACTTCGACATCCTCGAGCGCGGTACGGCCGACAAACCAGGCTGGCGGGTACAGGCGCATCGACTCCGTGATGACCGCTTTGGCATAGGGCAGGCGCTCGAGATCGGAAGGCTCCAGACGCGGCTTCTCTTTCGTGACGTCGGCGATTTCGCCATGAAGGCGCGCGTCGATCTCCGGATTCTGCGCCAGTAAATAAATCATCCACCCCAGGCCGTTCGCAGTCGTCTCATGGCCAGCCATGAGAAGCGAGAACACTTCGTCGCGAAGCTGCTTTTCCGTCATCTGCGCCTGCGTCTCGTCATCGCGCGCCTGCACCAGCCTCGACAGCAGATCATCGCCCCCTGGGTCTCGCTGCCGCCGCTCGATCATCCGGTAGACCACTGCGTCCAGCTCGCGCAGCGCCTTGTGGAAGCGCAGGCTCGAGGGCAACGGCAGGTTGAGCGTCCCACGGGTCGGCGACATCAGCTTGGAGAAGTACTGCATGAGCACGCTGAGGTTACGGGACACGACGTCCGAGTCCTCGTCGATATCCTGCCCAAAAAGCGTTTTCGCCACCACTGCGATGGTGAACGTCATCAGCTCGCCGGTGAGGTTCACCACCTCGCCGTTGGTCCAGCGCCCGCACATCCGGCCCGCGTACTCCGACATGATCTCCGCGTAGTTGTCGATCCTGGATTTCCGGAACACCGGTTGCATGAGCTTGCGCTGCCGCGCGTGCAGGTCGGCGCGGGAGGTCAGCATGCCCGTGCCGAGCACCGGCTCCAGTCGCTGGCGCATCGTGGAGATCTCGAACTTCGAGCGCTGGAGGACCAGCACCTCCCAGATCAGGTCGGGGCGGTTGACGAAGTAGACGGGGATGGTGCCGAGCTTGAAGTAGGAGATATCGCCGAACCGGTGCGCAACCCCGGCGAGAAACGCGAGCGGGTCGCGCGCGAAGCTGAGCGACTGGCCAAGAAGGGGGAAACCCGCCGGACCGAGCGGGCGGAGCACTTGGCGGGCCAACATGGCCGGCAATCCTACCCGAGGTCGCGCGTCAGCCCGCGGACTTCTTTCTTTCCTGCAGGTAGCGCTCGAGAGACTCCCGCGTCGAGGTGAGCTCCTCCTGCAGGTTTTTCAGCAGCGCCGGAATCTGCAGCTTGATCTCGGAGTCCGAATACCGGCCGATCTCCTTGCAATAGGAGGTCAGCCGCTCCGCGCCCATACTCGCGGCCGAGCCCTTCATCGCGTGCAGGTGGCTGCGAAACTCGGCGATGTTCCTTGCACCGAGCGCTGTTCCGATCTTCGCCATCAGGCTCGCGTTGTCGGCAACAAAGACGCCGATCAGCTTGTCCATGAAGGCGGGCGAAGAGCCGAGCTCTTCCAAGTCGGAGAGCGTGTCGGCGTTGACGACCGGCGCGGGACCTTCGGCACGCACCGCGCGGGGCGCCTCGATCGGGACCGGCCGCGCGACCGGCTCCGCCTTCGGTGCGCACAGCGACTGGATCTCCTCCAGCAATCTCGCCGCCTCGATCGGCTTGGGCAGGAAAGCATCCGCGCCTGCCTCGAGACATTCGCGCTTGGCTTCCGGCGTGACGTCCGCAGAAAGCATGACGACGGGCATGCGCTCGCGCGCCCCGGCCGTCAGGCGAATCGCCTGGACCGTTTCCAGCCCGCTCAACCTCGGCATGTTTCGATCGATCAGGGCGACGTCGTAGCGCGCGGCTTCGATTGCATCCAGAGCGCGCTCCCCGTCGGCCACCAGCGTCGCAGCATGGCCTGCGCGCTCCAGAATGCGGCCCAGCACCTCGCGGTTGGTCGGATTGTCGTCGGCCACTAGGACACGCAGCCCCCGCGCCTGCCCGGCGGCGCCGCGCTTGGCGTAATCCTGCAGCCGGACCACACCCTCGCGCGCTTCTTCGCGAGCCGTGACGGAGTGGAGCACATTGAAAAGCTGGCGTTTCTCGAAAGGCATCTCGAGCACCGCTCCGAAGCCCGCCGAAAGCGCCGCGAATCGGGGGACATCCTGCGAGCGCTCGACCGCGAACACCAGAGGCGGCGCCGGATCGGGAACCGCGTGCCTGAAGCGCTGCGCCACCTGAAGATCCTTGTCGCCGGCGTAGAGCAAGACGCTGTGATAGGGCTTTGCCAGGCTGATCTCGGAGACGAGACGCGTCGCACCCGCCTCCGCGTCCAGCGCAGTCACCGCAGTGGCGCCCCATCCGGCGAGCGCTTGCTCGAGCGCTTCGCGCTGCGCCTGAGGGAAGCCGATCAGCATCACCCGGGCGCCGGCGAGCTCTCCGGTCGCTGCGCCCGTGCGCTCGGGTTGCTTCTCGAACTCGATCTCGAACCAGAACGTGCTCCCCAGACCCTCGGCACTCTCCAGCCCGATGCGTCCGCCCATCAGCTCGACCAGTTGCTTGGCGATCGTGGTACCGAGGCCGGTGCCGCCGAAACGGCGCGTGGTGCTTTGATCGCCCTGGGTAAAACTCTCGAAAATCTTTTCCTGCGCCAGGCGAGAGATGCCGATACCCGTATCGCGCACCGAAAATTTGAGT
The DNA here is from genome assembly GCA_036263315.1 of Burkholderiales bacterium. Classification (GTDB taxonomy): domain Bacteria; phylum Pseudomonadota; class Gammaproteobacteria; order Burkholderiales; family SG8-39; genus SCGC-AG-212-J23. Next base: position 77 of record DATAHF010000075.1, on the reverse strand, counting down.
TGAACGCCCTGCTCGCTCTCCTTCTGGCAGCTGACGTGCACCGTCACGCTGCCGTGCTCGGTGAACTTGACCGCGTT
>DATAHF010000074.1:0-5549 GCA_036263315.1 Burkholderiales bacterium | reverse complement strand
CGCGAGCGCCTGCCGCAGCAAGGCGAGCTGCTGGCGAAAGCCGAGGAGATGGGCAGGATGCTCGACCAGACGGTGAGCTCGACGCGCCGCATCTCCGCCGACCTGCGGCCGCTGATGCTGGACGACCTCGGGCTCGCCGACGCGGCGAACTGGCTGGTGGACGATTTCGCGCGGCGCTCGGGCGTGCAGTGCGAGATGCGCCTCGCCGGCAACGAGGCGATGATGGAGGTGGACAAGCGCGTCGCCACGGCCGTGTACCGCGCGCTGCAGGAGTCCCTCACCAACATCGCGCGGCATTCCGGCGCCTCGCACGCGTGGGTGCTGCTCGCCATGGACGAGGGGCGCATCGAGTTCGAGGTGGAGGACGACGGCCGCGGCATCGGCACGGAGGACCTGGCGAAAGCGCGCTCGCTCGGGCTGAAGGGCATGCGCGAGCGCGTCGCCTACTTCGGCGGGTCGCTCGAGATCGGCGCGGCGCCGCGCGGCGGCACGCGCATCCGCGGACGCGTGCCGGCGCAGGCCCCGGCGGAAAGGACCACCGCATGACCCGGGTGCTGCTGGCAGACGACCACAAGATCGTGCGCGACGGGCTGAAGCGCATCCTCGCCGGCACGACCGACATCGAGGTTGCGGGCGAGGCGGCGAGCGGCGACGAGGCGCTGAAGCTCGTGAAGGCGAACGACTACGACGTCGCCGTGCTCGACATGTCGATGCCCGGCCTCGCCGGCATCGACCTCATCAAGCGCCTGAAGGCCGAGAAGCCGAAGCTGCGGCTCCTCATCCTCTCCATGCACGGCGAGCACCAGTACGCGGCGCGCGCGCTCAAGGCCGGCGCCTCGGGCTACCTCAACAAGGACAGCGCGGCCGAGCAGCTGGTGGGCGCGCTGCGCAAGATCGCGGGCGGCGGCGTGCACATCAGCGACGCCGCGGCGGCCGACCTCCTTGCCGCGGACAAGTCGAGCCACGAGACGCTCTCCGACCGCGAGTTCGAGGTGCTGCGCCTGCTGGTCGAGGGCCTGGGCCCCACCGAGATCGCCGACCGGCTGCACCTTTCGGTAAAGACCGTCAGCACGCACAAGACGCGCATCCTGCAGAAGCTCAACGTAGGCAGCACCGCGGAGCTGGTGCGCTACGCCATCGAGCACAAGCTGGTCCAGTAATGCCGCTCGACGGGCCGGCCTATCCGTTCACGGGGGTGCTGATCGGCGGCGCGCCGAACACGGCCGGCGTGTACGCGCTGTGGGAGAACGAGGAGCTCATCTACGTCGGGCGCGCCGACGGCGGGCGCAACACCATCCGCGCGCGGCTGGTGGCGCACTACGCCGGCGAGCACGATCCGTGGACCAAGCGCGCGACGCACTACCGCTGGGAGATCACGCCGCAGCCGCTTGCGCGGGAGCTCGAGCTGCTCCAGGAGTACGAGGCCGCGTTCCATCGCCTGCCGCGCTGCAACCAGCGTCCCGCGCGCTGACGTCCTGGACCGTTTCCTGCTATAAGTTCCTCACCCATGAAGTCCTGGACAACGAGGTGCGCTGCATTGCTGCTCCTGCTCGCGGCTGGCGGGTGCAGCCACGCCCCGGCGGAGGTGGCTGGCGCGAACGCGGAACGCGGCCGCCTGCTCTACGAGAACGCCTGCAGCGCGTGCCACACCACGCAGGCCCACTGGCGCGAAAAGCGCCTCGTGCAGTCGTGGGACGGCCTCGTGGCCCAGGTGCAGCGCTGGCAAGCGGTGGCCGGGCAGAACTGGAGCCCGGCCGAAGTCGACGATGTCGCCACATTCCTGAACGAGCGCTTCTACCGGCTGCCGCCGCGACGCCAGCCGGGCTGACATGGAAGCGCGCGAGCTCTCCATCCACGTGTCGCGAGCCGACGTGCGTGGCACGCTGCGCGCGCCTGCAGACCCCTTGGGCGTCGTGGTGCTGGTGCACGGCAGCGGCGTGACGCGCCGCGATGCGCGCATCCAGGAGCTGGCCGCCCTGCTGGAAGAATCCGGCCTCGAGACGCTGCTCACCGACCTGCTGGAGGACTACGAGGCGCACGATCCGAGCAACGTCTTCGACGTCGACCTGCAGGCGAGGCGCCTGGTGGACGTGCTCGACTGGCTGCGCGCGCAGCCCGGGACGCGCGGCCTCCCGCTGGGGCTGCTCGGCACGGGGATCGGCACCGGCGTCGTGCTGGCCGCTGCGGCCAAGGCGCCGGGCGCGGTGTCGGCGGTTGCCTGCTGCGGCGGGCGGCCCGACACGGCCTCGCAATGGCTGCCTAGCGCGTGCACGCCTACCCTCTTCATCAGCGCCGAAGGCGAGGCGGTGCCCGACTTCACCGCGATCGCCTACGAGCACTGCAATGCGCCAAAGGAGCTGCAGCGCGCGCCTCGGGAGGCCGTGGCGGCCCGTGCCTGCGAATGGCTGAAGGCCCAGCTCGTTAGGAATCGTCCTACACCAGTACCGGTGTAGTCCGACCCCCCTTATCAGCCGCCGCCGATGTTGCCGGCGGGCCGTGACCGGCACACTGCCGGCATGGAAATTTTTCTGGTCGAAGACTCCGAGATGGTGCGGCAGCGCCTGCAGGACATGCTCTCGCAGGTGCCCGGGGCGCACGTGGGCGGCCACGCCACCCAGGCGCGCTCGGCGATCCGCGACATCCTCGCGCAGAAGCCCGACGTGGTGGTGCTGGACCTCAAGCTCGACGAGGGCAGCGGCTTCGATGTCCTCAAGGAGGTGCACGAGCGCGAGCCGGGCATCGACTTCTACATGCTGTCCAACTTCTCCTCCGAGCCGTACCGGCGCTATGCCCTGCGGCTCGGGGCCCTCGATTTTTTCGATAAGAGCAGCGAATTCGAGCGCGTGCGCGAAGTCATCGCCAAGCGCGCCGCCGCCCAACCGCAGTGAACCGAAGGGAGCAGACATGCAAGCCGTTGCACAACTCAAGCCGAACCCCCGGACGATCTTCATGACGCAAATCGATGCGCCCGCCGGCTCGCGCAACGCCGAGCTGAGCTGCTCGAGCTGCAACCTGCGCGAGCTGTGCCTGCCGGGCGGATGCCTGGACGACCTCGCCCGGGTAGAGAACATCGTGTACGCCCGGCGGCGCGTGAAGCGCGGGGAGACGCTCTTCAACGCGGGCGACGAGTTCAGCGCGGTCTACGCGATCCGCAGCGGCTTCTTCAAGACCTGCGTGGTGGACGGCGAAGGCCGCGAGCAGGTGACCGGCTTCTTCATGGGCGGGGAGCTCCTCGGCATGGACGGCCTGGGCTCGGGCAGCCACAACGGCGCCGCGGTCGCCCTGGAGGACAGCGAGATCTGCGTGATGCCCTTCTCCCTCATCGAGAAGATGGCGCGCGAGATCCCGGCCCTGCAGCGCCACCTGCACGCGGTGCTGGCGCGCGAGATCGTGCGCGACCACGGCGTGATGATGCTGCTCGGCTCCATGCGCGCCGAAGAGCGCCTGGCCGCCTTCCTCACCAACCTCTCCAAGCGCTTCGTGCGCCGCGGCTACTCCTCATCCGAGTTCCACCTGCGGATGACGCGCGAGGAGATCGGCAGCTACCTCGGGCTCAAGCTCGAGACGGTGAGCCGCCTGTTCTCGCTGTTCCAGAAGGAGGGCCTCATCGAGGTGCAGCAGAAGCACGTGCGCATCCTGGACAGCGACGGGCTGCAGAAAATCCTCAAACCCGCATCCTGAAGCAAAGCAACGGAGAAAAACCATGTTCAAGCACGTCCTCATCCCCACCGACGGCTCCGAGCTGTCGAAGAAAGCCATCGACGCGGGCATCGCCTTCGCCAAGGAATCGGGCGCCCGCGTCACCGCCTACTACGCGGTCGAGGCGCCGCCGGCGCAGGTCTACGGCGAGGGCTACCACTTCCCGGACGCCAAGATGGCGGGCGAGCACGATCGCGCGGCGCGCGAGGCGGGCGCGCAGTACATCGACGAGGTCGGCCGCGCCGCCAAGGCGGCCGGCGTGGCGTTCGATTGCGCGGTAAGCGAAGCCGTCTCGCCCTACGAGGGCATCGTCAACGCCGCGCGCGAGCACGAGTGCGACGTCATCTTCATGGCCTCGCACGGCCGCAAGGGACTGGCGCGGCTCGCGCTTGGCAGCGTGACGAGCAGCGTGCTCACGCATTCGACGGTCCCGGTCCTCGTCTATCGCTGATGAAGCGCGCGCTCGCCGCCGCCCTGGTCGCATGCGCGGCCCTGCCGGCGCACGCGTGGACGCGCATCGGCATCGGCATCAACATCGGCGTGCCGCTCTACTGGCCGGCGCCCTACTACTACTATCCGCCGCCGGTGTATTACCCGCCGGTGGTCGTGCAGCAGCCGCCCGCCGTCTATGTGCAGCCGGCGCCGCCGGCCGAAGCGTTCTGGTACTACTGCCCTGATTCGCGGACGTATTACCCGTACGTCGCGAGCTGCGCCAGCGCCTGGCAGCGCGTTTCGCCCGTGCCCGAGGACCAGCGGCCCCCGCGATAAGCTTGCGGCACATCAAATAACGCCGCGCCCGCGGCAGGGAGAATGGCCGCATGTTCGAAGCCGCCGAGCTGGGCCACAAGCTTTCCAAGAGCCAATACAAGCGCATCGAGCCCAAGCTGCGCGCCGACCTGCTCGATGCGCAGTTCGATCTTTCGAAGAACGGCAAATTCCCCGTCGTCGTCCTGATCTCCGGGGTGCGCGGCGCCGGCAAGGGCGAGACGGTCAACCTGCTGAACGAGTGGATGGACCCGCGCCACATCCACACCCACGCCTTCGACAACCCGTCGGACGAGGAGCGCGAGCGCCCGCCGATGTGGCGCTTCTGGCAGAAGCTGCCGCCGAAGGGGCGCATCGGCATGCTGTTCGGCTCCTGGTACACCGCGCCCATCATCGAGCGCGTGTTCAAGCAGAACTCCGCCAAGGACCTGCTGCGCTCGGTGGGCGAGATCAACCGCTTCGAGCGCATGCTCGCCGACGAGGGCGCGCTCATCCTGAAGTTCTGGTTCCACCTGTCGAAGAAGCGGCAGAAGAAGCGCCTGAAGGCGCTCGAGTCCGACCCCGAGAGCAAGTGGCGCGTCACCAAGCGCGACTGGGAATTCTTCAAGCTCTACGACCGCTTCTACGGCATCAGCGAGGGCGTGCTGCGCGACACGAGCACGGCGCACGCGCCGTGGATCGTGGTGGACGGCTCCGATCCGCGCTACCGCTCGGTGACGGTGGGCAAGGCGCTGCTCGAGGCGATCCGCCAGCGCCTCAAGGCGCCGCCCCAGGTGAGCCAGACCGCTCCCCTCCTGCGGCCGATCGACAAGGTCAATGCGCTCTCGCGCATGAACCTGAACCAGAAGCTCGAGAAAGCGCGCTATGAGAACGCGATCGACAAATACCAGCGCCGCATGGCGCTCGCCACCCGGCACCCCGCCTTTCGCGAGCGCAACGTCGTGTGCGTGTTCGAAGGCATGGACGCCGCGGGCAAGGGCGGCGCGATCCGCCGCATCACGGCCGCGGTCGACGCGCGGCTCTACCACACGATCCCGATCGCCGCGCCCACCGACGAGGAGCGCGCGCAGCCCTACCTCTGGCGC
>DATAHF010000073.1:0-6288 GCA_036263315.1 Burkholderiales bacterium | reverse complement strand
TGCCGCGCCTACCGTGTCGCCCAGCGCGATGAGCTCCACGCCGAGGGACAGGAATTTTTCGTAATCGGAGAGGACGACGGATTCCGCTACCGCGCCCTCGAACGGGCAGCCGAAGGCGACGGAGATCGTGCCGACGAGGCGGAAGCGTCCCTTCGCGGCGCGCACCATGTCGCCGATGTTCTGCCACTGCTCGTCGCGCGAGCGGTTCAGGTTGCGGCGCGAGTGCGACTCGGTGGCGGAGACGAGCAGGCTGATCTCGTTCGCGCCGTGCCCGGCGTCGGCGTCGGCGAGGGCGCGCTGGACGGCGCGCACGTTGGCGCAGGTGGCCTTGTAGTAGACGCCTTCCTCGCGCTTCAGGGACTTCAGGAGCTCCGAGGCGTCCGCGAACTGCGGCACCACCGAGGGATTCGAGTAGGAGGTGGCCTCAACGCGCTTGAAGCCGAGCGCGGCGAAACGCTCCACGAGCGCCTGCTTGGCGGCGGTGGGGACGAACTGCGGCTCGTGCTGCAGGCCGTCGCGCGCGAAGCACTCGCACAGCGTCACGTCGGACATCGTTGACACTATCAACTAGTGGCCTTAGGCTGTCAACGATGGCCTATCTCGTCGAGGCGCGCGACCCCCTGACGCAATCGAGGGGCGTGGAGGAGGGCTACGCGGCCACCGCGCTGCGCTGGCCGTCGCAGCCGCTGCAGCGCCGTCCGAAGACGGCCTCCGAGCTCGCCGGGCCCGGCAACGTCCTGCGCAGGCTCGCCGCGGTGCGCGGCGACCTCGCCGGCCACGGCGACAAGCGCGCCATCGGCCAGCTCATCCACCTGCGCACGCGGGTCGTGGACGAGGACGGCACGCCGGTGCGCGGCGCGGCAGTCGAGATCTGGCATTGCAACGCCGCAGGCAAATACATCCACCCGAACGATTCGCACGACGCGCCGGCAGACCCGAACTTCTACGGCGCAGCGCGCATGGTCGCGGACGATGAGGGTCTGATCGAGCTTCGCACCATCAAGCCGGGCGCCTATCCGGTGCCGGAGTCCGGCGGCTGGTGGCGCCCGCCGCACGTGCACTTCTCCGTCTGGGGCAGGGTGTGGCTCTCGCGCCTGGTGACGCAGATGTTCTTCCCTGGCGAGCCGCTCAACGAGCTCGATCCGATCCTCAATGCCGTGCGCGAGCCGCAGGCGCGCGCGCAATGCATCGCCCGGCTTGCGCCGACGGCACGCGGGCCGGAGAACGCCCTCGTCTACGAGTACCAGCTCGTGGTCCGCGGCCGACAGGGAACAGCGCAGCTGCCATGAAACGCCTCGTACCTACCGCGGAGATGACCCTCGGACCGTTCTTCCCGCGCGAGTTCGCGCAGGGCGCCAACGACCTGACCGTCCTCGAAGGAAAGCCCGTGCGCGGCGAGGCGATCGAGATCAGCGGGCAGGTGATCCAGGGCAACGGCACGCCGGTGGACAACCTGGTGCTGGAGATCTGGCAGGCCGACGCCGAGGGGCGCTACGACAACCCGGCGTTCTTCGGCTGGGGAAGGGCGGCGACGGATCGCGATGGGCTCTACACGTTCCGCACCATCCGGCCCGGCGCGGTCGCGGGACGCATTCCCCATGTCAACTTCTGCCTGGTCTATTCCGGGCTCATGCGCCAGCTGCAGACGGTCATGTTCTTCGAGAGCGCGCCCGATCCGGTGCTCGATGCCATCCGGCCCTCTTCCCTGAAGCAGCGACTCGTGGCGAAGCAGGTGGCGCCTGCCGCGTTCCGGTTCGATATCCGGCTGCGCGGCGGCGACGAGACGCCGTTCTTCGACGACTGAGATGACGATTCGAGAGCTGCTCTCGTACCGGCTGCACGTGGTCGCGAATCTGCTCTCGCGCAGCGCGGAGCTGCGCTACCGGCGCGAGTTCGGCGTGAGCCTGTGGGAATGGCGCACCGTGGCGCTGCTCGGCGCGGCCACCGAGCCGCTCTCGCTGAACGAGCTCGCGCGCGCGGCCGGCATCGACAAGGGCCAGATGAGCCGCGTGGTGTCCGGCCTGACGCGCCGCCGCCTCGTGCTGCGCGCGCCGGATGCGAGCGACGCGCGCGGAATACGGCTCGAGCTGAGCAAGGCCGGCCACAAGCTTTATCGCGGCCTCATCCGGGCGGCGGGCGAGCGCGACGCGATGTTCACCAATTGCCTTTCCAGAAAGGAGATGCAGGCGTTCGACGCCGCGTTGGCGAAGCTCGCGCACCAGGCGCGCGCCTTCATCCAGCAGGAAAAGAAGGCGGCATGAAGACACGCATTACGGAGCTGCTCGGCATCGAGCACCCGATTTTCCAGGCGGCGATGAGCTGGGCTTCGTCCAACTCGGCGCTCGTCTCTGCGGTGTCCAACGCCGGCGGCCTGGGCGTGCTGGCGGGCGGGCCGATGAGAGCGCCCGATTTCCAGAGGGCATTGGTTGAGATAAGGGAAAAGACTGCGAAGCCCTGGGGCGTGAACATCCCGCTCAACAATCCGCGCGCGCGCGAGCTGCTAGACATCGCCCACGAGGCGCGCATCCCGGTGATGGTCGCTTCGCAAGGCGGGCCGCGCGAGCACCTTGCGCGCTTCCGCTCGATCGGGACGAAGTGGCTGCATGTCGTCGCCTCGGTGGAGCACGCGCGCAAGGCAGAAGCGGCGGGCGTGGATGCGCTCGTCGTGGACGGCGCCGAAGCCGGCGGCCATCCGCCGCCGTCGGAAGTCACCACGCTCGTCCTCGTGCGCCGGGTAGCCAAGGCGGTGAAGCTGCCGATCGTCGCGAGCGGCGGCATCGCGGATGGTGCTGGAATCGCCGCCATGCTCGCGCTCGGCGCCGAAGCGGTGCAGCTCGGCACGCGCTTCATCGCAACGCCGGAGGCCAGCGTGCACGAGAACTACAAGCGGGCGGTGCTTGCCGCCGATGTGGATGGCACCGCGTTCGTGGGACGCGGCTCGCATCCCATCCGGCAGCTGAAGAATGCCTTTACCCTGGAATACGAAGCGGCCGAGCGCGCCGGCGCTTCCGCGGAGGAATTGGAGGCCCTTTTCAACAAGCGAAGCGTGAAGCAGGCAGCGCTGGAGGGCGACGTGGAGTGGGGCAAGGTGGAGGCCGGCCAGAGCGCGGGGCTGGTGGACGAGATGCTGCCGGCGGGGGAAGTCATGCAGCGGCTCGTAGCGGAGCTCGAAGCCGCGCGCGCGAGGCTTGCCGCGCTATGACCCTCCTCGTGGAGAACCGCGGCGCGGTGCGCATCGTCACCATGAACCGCCCGGAAAAGCGGAACGCGCTCAACACGGAGCTCACGCGCAACCTGCTCGAAGCGTTGCGCGCGGCCGATGCGGACGAAGCGGTAGGCTGCGTGGTGCTCACCGGCGCGGGCCCGGGCTTCTGTGCGGGCGCCGATCTCGGGGAATTCAAGGGACTCACCGACCCCAAGGCCGCGGAGACGCGCGCCGAGCTCACCATGCAGCTGCACCTCGTTTTCTCCAGGATGTCGAAGCCCGTCATCACCGCGATCAACGGTGCGGCGATGGGCGGCGGCGCCGGCCTCGCCATCGCGGGCGACATGGCGGCGATGGCCGAGACCGCGAAGCTCGGCTATCCGGAAACGAAGCACGGCATCGTCGCCGCGATCGTGCTCGCCAACCTGGTGCGCCAGGTCGGGCGCAAGACGGCGTTCGAGCTGGTGTCGCTCGGCGAGCCGATCGACGCGCAGATGGCGCTCGAGCTCGGGCTCGTCAACCGCGTTTTCCGCGACGCCGACCTCATGAAGGAAACGCTTGCCATGGCCGACAAGGTGGCCGCCGTGAGCCGGCCCGCGATGGCGGAGACCAAGCGGCTCTTCCACCAGGTGGCCGACCTGCCGCTCGCACCCGCGCTCGAGCTCGGGCGCGAAGCCAACAAGCGCATGCGCTCCTTCAAGAAGACATGAAGCCGCTCGACCAGGTGACGATCCTCGACTTGTCGCGCGTGCTCGCGTGCCCGTTCGCCTCCATGATCCTCGCCGAGCTGGGCGCGCGCGTCATCAAGGTGGAGCAGCCCGGCAGCGGCGACGAGACGCGCGGCTTCGAGCCGCAGCTCGCGAGCGACAGCGCGTACTACTTCGCGTGCAACCGCTCCAAGGAATCGATCACGGTCAACCTGCGCTCCGACGAGGGGCGCAAGATCGTGCGCGGCATGGCGGAGAAGGTGGACGTCGTGCTGGAGAACTTCCCGGCCGGGACGCTCGCCCGCCATGGCCTGGACTACGCCTCGCTCTCCGCGCTGAACGAGAAGCTGGTGTTCGTATCGTGCACCGGCTTCGGCCAGACCGGCCCGTACGCGCAGAAGAAGGGCTACGACACGGTCTTCCAGGCGATGGGCGGGCTTCTCAGCCTGACGGGAGAGCGCGGCGGCCCGCCGGTTAAGCCGGGCTTGCCGGTGGCCGATCTCACTTCCGGGCTGTGGATCGCCATCGCGGTCCTGGCGGCGCTCGCCGGGCGGGAACGCAGCGGCAAGGGCTGCTACGTCGATTTCTCCATGTTCGACGGCCAGGTAGCGCTCCTCACGCTCGCGGCTGCGCGCTATTTCGCGCTCGGCGAAGTGCCGCCGCGCCTGGGCACCGAGCATCCCGGCCGCGTGCCTTCCGCCACTTTTCGCTGCCGCGACGGAAAATTCGCGCACGTCACCGCGAGCGACCAGCATTGGGCGCCGCTCTGCGCGGCGCTGGGCTTGGAGGAATGGGGTCGGGCGTTTCCGGACAACGCCCTTCGCGTGCAGAAGCGCGATGCCGTCATGGAGAAGCTCGCTGCTGTAATTGAGAAGATGGAGCGCCCCGAGCTGCTCGCAAAGCTGGATGCGGCCGACGTCCCGGTCGGGCCGGTGAACGACGTCGCCGAGGTGCTTGCCGATCCGCATACGCGCGCACGCAAGCTCGTGGGCAGCTTCGACTACCCGGGGGTGGGCGAATTCCGCGCGCTCGCGCTGCCGTACAAGTTCCTCGGCTGGGACAATCCCGACATCGGCAGGCCGCCCACGCTCGGCGAGCACACCGAAAGCATCCTCGCGGGCATGCTCGGTTTCTCCGCGGAACAGATTTCCAGGCTCAGGAACGCAAAGGCGGTTTGATGAAAAAATCTCTGCTCCTTCTCTTGCTGTGCGCCGCTTCCGGCGCGTTCGCCCAGTATCCGAGCAAGCCGGTGCGCCTCGTCGTGCCCTATGCGGCGGGCGGCCCGGCCGACCTGCTCACGCGCGAGATCGCCAAGGGCCTGCAGGACGCGGTGCACCAGCCCGTGATCGTCGATCCGCGGCCGGGCGGCGGCACCATGATCGGCGCCGAGCTGGTCGCCAAGGCGCCGCCCGACGGCTACACGCTCCTCGTCTCGACCGCGGCGTCGCTCATCGTGTCGCCCTCGATGGAGCCGCACCCGCGCTACGACGGGCTGAAGGACTTCGCGCCGATCGCCATGGTGGCCTACGTGCCGAACCTGATCTCGGCCAATCCGTCGGTACCGGCGAACAACGTGCAGGAGCTGATCGCTTACGCGAAGCGCAATCCGGGAAAGCTCGCCTACGGATCGGCGGGCAACGGCAGCGGCCCGCACGTCGCGGGCGAGCTCTTCAAGAGCATGGCGGGCGTGGACCTGGTGCACGTGCCGTACAAAGGCGCCGCGCCCGCCGTTGTCGACCTGCTGTCCGGGCAGATCCAGCTCGGCTTCGTGAACATCTCCGCGGTGCTGCCGTACGTGCGCTCCGGCAAGCTGAAGGCCATCGCGGTCACCACGCTCAAGCGCTCGGCGGCGCTGCCGGACCTGCCGACGGTGGACGAGCAGGGCGTGAAGGACTACGACACCGGCTCGTGGTACGGGCTACACGCGCCGGCCGGGACGCCGCCGGCGGTGATCGATTCCCTCTACGCCACCATGCGCGCGGTCATGGCGGAGCCCGCGCTCGGCAAGCGCCTGCTCGACACGCAGGGCGCGGAGGTCGTCGTGAAATCGCCGCAGGAATTCGACCGCTTCATCCGCGCCGACGCCGCGCGCACGGTGCCGATCATGAAGGCCGTGAGCCTGAAGAAGGACTGATGCCTCCCACCGTCTCCGTCGCCGTCTCGCACGGCGTTGCCACGTTCACGCTCAACCGGCCGGAGGCGCGCAACGCGGTGAACGCCGCGATGTGCGACGCGCTGCGCAAGGCGGCGGAGGACGCCGCGGGCGACGCGGCGGTGAAGCTCGTCCTCGTGCGCGGTGCCGGCCTGGTGTTCTGCGCCGGTGCCGACGTCAAGGAGCGCACCGGCATGAGCGCGGACGAGGTGCGCGCCCGCCGC
>DATAHF010000072.1:0-26115 GCA_036263315.1 Burkholderiales bacterium | reverse complement strand
AAGCAGCTCGACCGGCCCAACGAGATCAGCGTGCTGGTGAATGCGCAGGGCCAGTACGTGATCGACCACCACCCGGTGGCGTTTCGCAGCGTCGAGCAGGTGGCCGACGAGTTGAAGCGCGCCGGCAGCAGCCTGAAGGATCCGATCGTGGTCATCAGCGCCGACGCCACGGCGACCCACCAGGCGGTCATCCGGGTCATGGAGGCCGCGCGCCTCGCCGGCCTGTCGCAGATCACGTTCACGACGCAAGCCGGCAGCAAGTAGTGGAGCACTGGTACCGCCGCGGCGCCCTCGGCTGGCTGCTGTGGCCGGCGAGCCTCGTGTTCGCCGTCGTGGCGCGCGCTCGAAGGCTGCTCTACAAGTGCCGGATCCTGAAGAGCGCGCATCCCGGCATCCCGGTCATCGTGGTCGGAAACATCACCGTCGGCGGGACCGGCAAGACGCCGCTCGTGCTGTGGATCGCCGAGTTCCTGAAGTCCAAGGGCTGGACTCCCGGCATCGTGTCGCGGGGCTACGGCGCCAAGGGCGACGCGCCGCGCGCCGCGACGATCGCCTCGCTTCCCGAAGACGTCGGCGACGAGCCGATCGTTCTGGCGCGGCGCAGCGGCTGCGCGGTGTGGGTGGGGGCCGATCGCGTTGCCGTGGCGCGCGCGCTGCGCGCCGCGCATCCCGATGTCGACGTGCTGGTGCTCGACGACGGCCTGCAGCACTACGGCCTGCGGCGCGACGTCGAGATCGCCGTGGTCGACGCGCGCGGCTTCGGAAACGGCTTTCTCCTGCCGGCGGGTCCGCTGCGCGAGCCGGTGGCGCGCCTGCGCACGGTTGACGCCGTCGTGTCGCACGGCAAGGGCGGCGCAGGAAATGCGAGCATGCAGCTCGAAGGCGACGTGCTCTACTGCATGGCGAATGCCGCCGAGCGCCGCCACGCCAACAGCTTCGCCGGCGCGCCGCTTCACGCCGTGGCAGGGATCGGCGATCCCGAGCGCTTCTTCACGTCGCTGCGGCGCTTCGGCCTCGAGGTGCTGCCCCATCCCTTTCCCGACCATCACCGCTTCACCCCGCGCGACCTGGATTTCGGCGACGCTCGCCCGGTCCTGATGACCGAGAAGGACGCGGTAAAATTGCGCCATGCCGCGCAGCCGAACTGGTGGGTGCTTCCGGTCACCGCGCGGCTCACTCCCGCCTTCGGCGGCTGGCTGCTAGGCAGGCTCGATGAGTGGCGTCGATCCAAAGCTGCTTGAAATCCTGGTGTGCCCCTTGTGCAAGGGGCGCCTCGTGTACCGCAAGGACGCCGCCGAGCTGGTGTGCAAGGCGGACCGGCTCGGCTATCCGGTGAAGGACGGCATCCCGGTGATGCTCGAGGAGGAGGCGCGCAAGCTCCCGCCCGGAGAAGAGGTGGCGTGAAGTTCAGCGTCGTCATCCCCGCGCGCTACGCCTCCACTCGCTTTCCCGGAAAACCCCTCGCCGACCTCGGCGGCAAGCCGATGATCGCGCGCGTATGCGAGCGCGCAGCGCGCAGCGGCGCGGCCTCCGTGCACGTCGCGACCGACGATGCGCGTATCGCCGAGGCGGTGCGCGCCTGCGGCCACCAGGCGGTCATGACGCGCTCCGACCACGCTTCCGGCACCGACCGGCTCGCGGAAGCCGCCACCGCGCTCGGCTTCGAGGACGAGCGCGTGGTCGTCAACCTGCAAGGCGATGAGCCCCTCATGGAGCCCCGGCTCATCGCCGATGTCGCCGCCGCGCTCGACGCCATGCCGCAGGCCAGCCTCGCCACCGCCTGCCATCCGATCCGCGCGCCCGGCGAGGCGCTCAATCCGAACGTCGTCAAGGTGGTCCTCGATCGGCAGGGCTACGCGCTTTATTTTTCCCGCTCGCAGATCCCGCATCCGCGCGAGCCGGGAGCGACGTGGTACCGGCACGCCGGCCTCTATGCGTACCGCGTGGCGTTCCTGCATCGCTATGCGGCGCTCGAGCCGTCGCCCCTGGAGCGCGCCGAGGCGCTGGAGCAGCTGCGCGCCCTGTGGCACGGCTACCGCATTGCAGTCGTCGTGAGCGAGCGCGAGATTCCCCCGGGGGTGGACACGCCGCAGGACCTCGAGGCTGTGCGTAGAATGCTTGCATGAGGCTGATCCTTCTCGGGCCCCCGGGGGCAGGCAAGGGCACGCAGGCGAATTTCATCCGCGAGAAGTTCGGCATCCCGCAGATCTCCACCGGGGACATGCTGCGCGCCGCCGTGAAAGCGGGCACGCCGCTTGGCGTCGCCGCGAAGAAGGTCATGGACGCGGGCCAGCTCGTGTCCGACGACATCATCATCGGGCTGGTGAAGGAGCGGCTGAAGCAGCCCGATTGCGCGAACGGCTACCTGTTCGACGGCTTCCCGCGCACCATTCCGCAGGCCGAGGCGATGAAGAGCGCCGGCGTGGCGATCGACTACGTGCTCGAGATCGACGTGCCCGACGAGGACATCATCTCCCGAATGAGCGGCCGGCGCGTGCACGCCGCCTCGGGCCGCACGTACCACGTGAAATTCAATCCGCCGAAGCAGGAAGGCCGGGACGACGTCACCGGCGAGCCGCTGATCCAGCGCGACGACGACAAGGAGGAGACCGTGCGCAAGCGCCTGGAGGTGTATCGGGCGCAGACGCGGCCGCTAGTCGACTACTACGGCAAGTGGGCCGCCGCCGGAGACCCGAAGGCGCCGCGCTATCGCAAGATCTCGGGCACGGGCGCCGTGGAAGACGTAAAGGGCCGGGCTTTCAAGGCACTGGCCTGATCCGCGCGGCGATCTGCGCCGCGCCAACCTGATAAAATCCCGCTCCTTTTCAGGGAGACCAAGAAATGTCCGCAGGCCTCGTTTTCGCGCTCGTGTGCGCGCTTGTCGCCATCGCGTACGGCGTTTGGCAGAGCACCCGGATCCTGCGGCTGCCGGACGGCAACGAGCGCATGCGCGAAATCTCCCTCGCGGTGCGCGAAGGCGCCACGGCCTACCTGTGGCGCCAGTACAAGACCATCGCCATCGTCGGCGTGGTCCTGTTCCTGGCGATTGGCTTCGTGCCAGCGCTCGGCTGGCCCACGGCCTGGGGATTCCTGATCGGCGCGGTCCTCTCCGGCGCCTCGGGCGTCATCGGCATGAACATCTCGGTGCGCGCGAACGTGCGCACCGCCGAGGCGGCGCGCACCGGGCTGAACGAGGCGCTGCAGGTCGCCTTCAACGGCGGCGCGGTCACGGGCCTGCTCGTCGTGGGCCTGGGCCTCCTCGGCGTGGCCGGCTATTTCGCCCTGCTGTACGCCAATGCGCACGATACGAGCGACCTTGCGCACGTCATCCATCCGCTCGTCGGCCTCGGCTTCGGCGGCTCGCTCATCTCGATCTTCGCGCGGCTTGGCGGCGGCATCTTCACCAAGGGGGCGGACGTCGGCGCCGATCTCGTCGGCAAGGTGGAGGCCGGCATCCCCGAGGACGACCCGCGCAATCCGGCCGTGATCGCCGACAACGTCGGCGACAACGTCGGCGATTGCGCCGGCATGGCGGCGGACCTGTTCGAGACCTACGCCGTGACGATCATCGCGACCATGCTCCTCGGCGCGCTCATGGTGAAGACCACGAGCCCGGCGGCGCTCGTGTATCCGCTCGCGATCGGCGGCTTCGCGATCATCGCGTCCATCGTCGGCACCTGGTTCGTCAAGGCGAAGCCCACCGACCGCAACGTCATGCCCGCGCTGTACAAGGGCCTGTGGGTCGCGGGCATCCTCGCGCTCATCGCCTTCTGGCCGATCACGCAGATCATGATGGGCGACGTGGTGCAGAACGTGCCCTTCGACATCGGCGGCCACAGCAAGCTGATCAGCGTATGGCACCTCTATGGCGCGGCGGTGACCGGCCTCGTGCTGACCGGGTTCATGGTCTGGATCACGGAGTACTACACCGGTACGCAGTTCCGTCCGGTGCAGCATGTCGCGGAAGCCTCGGTCACCGGGCACGCGACCAACATCATCGCGGGCCTCGGCATCTCGATGAAAGCGACGGCGTGGCCGGTGCTCGCGGTCTGCGTGGCCATCTTCGTGTCGTATGCGCTCGCCGGCCTCTACGGCATCGCCATCGCGGCCACCTCGATGCTCTCCATGACGGGCATCATCGTGGCGCTCGACGCGTATGGCCCGATCACCGACAACGCCGGCGGCATCGCCGAGATGGCGAAGCTGCCCGATTCCGTGCGCGCGATCACCGACCCGCTCGATGCGGTTGGCAACACGACCAAGGCGGTCACCAAAGGCTATGCGATCGGCTCCGCGGGCCTCGCGGCGCTCGTGCTGTTCGCCGACTACACGCATGCGCTGGAGGCGGCGGGCAAGAGCTACACCTTCGATCTTTCGAACCACATGGTGGTGATCGGCCTGCTGATCGGCGGTATGGTGCCGTTCCTCTTCGGCGCCATGGCGATGGAGGCGGTCGGGCGCGCCGCGGGCGCGGTCGTGATCGAAGTGCGCCGCCAGTTCAAGGAGATCCCGGGCATCATGCAGGGCACCGCGAAGCCCGAGTACGGCAAGGCGGTCGACATGCTCACGAAGGCCGCGATCAAGGAGATGATGATCCCGTCGCTGCTGCCGGTCCTCGTGCCGATCATCGTCGGCCTCGCGCTAGGCCCGCAGGCGCTCGGCGGCGTGCTCATGGGCACGATCGTCACCGGCCTGTTCGTCGCGATCTCCATGACCACCGGCGGCGGCGCATGGGACAACGCCAAGAAATACATCGAGGACGGACACCACGGCGGCAAGGGCTCCGATGCGCACAAGGCGGCGGTCACGGGCGATACCGTCGGCGATCCGTACAAGGACACCGCCGGCCCGGCGGTCAATCCGCTCATCAAGATCATCAACATCGTGGCGCTGCTGATCGTGCCGCTGATCGTGTGAGGAAGCGCCGCAGCTTTGCCAAAAGGGCAGCGCTTGCTGCCCTTTTTCTTTTCTGTCTCCCGGTTTTCGCGCGCGACGCGGTCGAGGCGCCGCGCTTCATGGTGGCGGCGGCGCACCCCCTCGCGGTGGAGGCCGGCACCGCGGTTCTCAAGCGCGGCGGCAATGCGGTGGATGCCGCGATAGCGGTGCAGATGGTCCTGGGCCTTGTCGAGCCGGAGTCCTCCGGCATCGGCGGCGGCGCGTTCCTTCTTTACTGGTCGGCGAAGGATCGCGCGCTTGCCACCTACGACGGCCGCGAAGCCGCGCCCGCGGCGGCGCGCCCGGATCGATTCCTGGACCGGGAGGGGAAGCCGCTCGCGTTCTTCGATGCGGTGGTCGGGGGCCGCTCGGTCGGCGTGCCGGGGGCGGTGCGGATGCTGGAGCTCGCGCATCGCCGGCACGGCCGGCTGCCCTGGTCGGAGCTCTTCCACGCCGCCATCTTCGCCGCCGAGGAGGGCTTCGCGCTCTCGCCGCGGCTGCACATGATGCTCGAGCGCGACCGGTTTCTGCGGACCGACCCGCAGGCGCGCGCGCTTTATTACGCGGACGACGGCGCGGCGAAGGCGGTCGGCACGCGGATCGTGAACAAGGCCTATGCGCGCGTGCTTCGCGCGATCGCCGTGGGGGGCGCCGAAGCGTTCTACCGCGGGCCGATCGCCGAGGACATGGCGCGCGCGGTGCGCGAGCACGCGAAGCCGGGCGACCTCACCGTGGAGGACCTCGCGGGCTATCAGGCGCTGCCGCGGGATGCCTTGTGCGGCCCGTACCGGCAATGGCGCGTGTGCAGCATGCCGCCGCCGAGCTCTGGCGGCGTGGCGCTGGTGCAGATCCTCGGCATCCTGCAGCACGCGCCGCTCGCGAAGGCCGCGCCCCAGTCGGCCGCCGCGATCCATCTCGTCACCGAGGCCGAGCGCCTCGCTTACGCCGATCGCGCGCGCTATATCGGCGATCCCGCCTTCGTATCCATTCCGCTCCCGCGCCTTGTCGATCCCGCCTACGCGCGGAAACGGGCGGCGCTGATCGGCCCGCGCTCGATGCGGCTTGCGGTGCCGGGTGACACCGAATCGCCCGGCACGAGCCACGTCTCCATCGTCGATGCCGAGGGCAATGGCGTCGCGCTCACCACGACCATCGAGAATCCGTTCGGCAGCCGCATCATGGTGGACGGCTTCCTCCTCAACAACGAGCTCACGGATTTCGACTTCGTTCCCGGCTCGGCGAACGAGGTGCGCGCCGGAAAGCGCCCGCGCAGCAGCATGGCGCCCACCATGGTATTCGACGCCAAAGGCGAGCTGCGCCTGGTCATCGGCTCCCCCGGCGGGCCGTTCATCATCGACTACGTGGCGCGCGCCCTGGTCGCACGCCTCGACTGGAAGCTCGGCCTGCAGGCGGCAATCGACGCGCCCAACTTCGGCAGCCGCAACGGGCCGACCGAGATCGAGCGCGGCACGCCCTACGAGGCGCTGGCGCCGCAGCTGCGCGCGCTCGGGCATGAAGTGGTGCTGCGCGACATGACGAGCGGCCTGCACGCCATCGAGCGCTTCCGCGGCGGCTGGCGCGGCGCGGCGGATTCGCGGCGCGAGGGGATCGCCGCCGGCGACTAAGCCGAGGCGCGGGGCAGCCGAACGCGTACGCGCAAGCCGGTGACAGCGGCATCGTCGAGCTCGATGGCGCCGCCGTGCGCGCTAGCGATGCGCCGGGCGATCGCGAGGCCCAGCCCGCTTCCGGTCTGCGCGCTGCCCGGCACGCGGTAGAAGCGGTCGAAGACGCGTTCGCGCTCCGCGGCGGGGATGCCCGGCCCGCTGTCGCGCACTTCCACCACGGCGTGCGCGTCCTCGCCGCGCACCTCGACATCCACGCGCCCGCCCTGCGGGGTGTATTTCACGGCGTTGTCGAGCAGGTTGCTGAGCATCGTGCGCAGCGCCGCATGCTCGCCCACCACGGCGACCGGGTCCAGGCGCTCGAGGCCGAGGTCGATGCCTTTGGCGCCCGCGAGCGGCGCGATCTGCGCCGCCGCTTCGCGAGCGAGCTCGTCGAGCGGCACGCGGCCGCGCAGCACGCGAGCCGCCGACTGCCCTTCGGTGCGCGCAAGCGCGAGCAGCTGTTCCACGAGACGGGTCGCGCGCTCGATGCCGAGGCGAAGCTGCGCCAGCGCGCCGCTGCGTTCGTCGGGCGTCGCAGCGCGCTGCGCGAGCTGCGTCTGCAGGCTGAGCGCAGTGAGCGGGGTGCGCAGCTCGTGCGCCGCGTCCGCCACGAATGCGCGCTGCGAATCGAGGGTCTGCGAAAGCCGCTTCAGCAGGTCGTTGAGCGACCCGACCAGCGGGCGCAGTTCCTGGGGCAGGCGGTCTTCAGGCACCGGATCCAGGGCGGCAGGCGAGCGGCCGGCAAGCTCGCCCGCCAGCCGCTTGAGCGGCGCGAGGCCGCGGCCCACCGTGATCCAGATGAGCAGGCCGAGGAGCGGCAATACCGCCGCCAGCGGCCAGATCGTGCGCCAGGCGAGATCGGCGGCAAGGTTGTCGCGCACCGAATGCGGCTGTGCGACCTGGACGAGGTGATCGGCGGCAGGCGCGGTGAACACGCGCCACAGCCCCTGGTCCGTCGCCACGTCGGTGAAGCCCGGCTGCGCATGCAGCGGCATGCGCGCCTGCGGCCGGGACAGGTAGAGGCGCGTCCCGCTGCGGTCCCAGATCTGCACGACCATCTGCAGCGCGTCGTCGTCCTCTGCCATCGACGGCGACAGCAGCGCATCGGCGAGCACGCCTTCGCGCAGCGACAGCGCGGCCTGCTGCAACTGATAGTCGAATAGCGCGTTCGCCTCGTCGCGCGCGACCCGGTAGGTCGACACGGCGCTCAACAGCACCGCGATGGCGACTCCGCCGAGCAGGCCGACGAGCAGGCGCCGGCGGATCGAGCTCACTTCGGGACCATGTAGCCCGCGCCGCGTACCGTGACGATGAAGTCCGGGCCGAGCTTCTTGCGGATGGAATGCACGAAGACTTCCACGGCGTTCGACTCCACTTCCTCGCCCCAGCCGTAGACGTGCTGCTCGATCTGCTGGCGCGACAGGATCGAGCCGGGCCGCGCGGCGAGCGCCTCGAGCACGGCGAACTCGCGCCGCGAGAGCTGCAGCGGCGCGCCGCGGAATTCGGCCTGGCGCGCGGCCGGCTTGAGCACGAGCCCGCGGTGCTCGATCTCGGGCTCGCCGCGGCCCTGCCGCCTGCGCACAACGGCGCGCACGCGCGCGGCGACTTCCTCGAGGTCGAACGGCTTCACCACGTAGTCGTCGGCGCCGGCGTCGAGCCCGGCGATGCGATCGGGCACCGCGTCGCGCGCGGTGATCACGACCACGGGTATCGCATTGCGACGCGAGCGCAGGCCGCGCAGCACGTCGAGGCCGCTTTTCTTGGGCAGCCCGAGATCGAGGAGGAGGCAGTCGTAGGGCTCGGTGCGCAGCGCCGTCTCGGCGGCCGCGCCATCCTGCACCCAGTCGATGCTGAAGCCGTCCTGGCGCAGGCCCTCGCGGACCGCCTGGCCCACCATGCCGTCGTCTTCGACGAGGAGGAGGCGCATCAGCCGACTTCCACGGGGACGAAGATCTTCGCGTCCTCGCGCTGGATGAGGAGCGCCACCACCTTGCCCGCCTTGCCCGCGGCGGCGCGCAGGTCCGCCGGGCTTTTCACCGGCTTGCCGTTCACCGCGAGGATCACGTCGCCTTCGCGGATCCCTGCCTGCGCGGCAGGACCGCTCGCTTGCTCGACGACGAGGCCGTTGGGGATTTCCGCCTGCTTCTTTTCCTCGTCCGTGAGCGCGCGCACGGCAAGGCCCAGGCGGCCGTTGTCGCGGTCGGCGGAATTGCCCGCCGAGGCGACCTTCTCGGGCTTCAGTTCGCCCACGGTGAGCTCCACCTGCTTCTTGCCGCCGTTGCGCCAGAGCTCGAGGGTGGCCTTGCTGCCGGGCTTGAGGTCCGCGACCCGGGGCGGCAGGTCGCTCGAGCGCTCGATCGGCTTGCCGTTGAGCGACAGCAGCACGTCGCCCGGCTGGATGCCGGCCTTGGCCGCAGGCCCGCTCTTGTCCACCGAGCCGACGAGCGCGCCCGTAGGCGCCTGCAGGCCGAACGACTCGGCGAGCGGCTGCGTGAGCTCCTGGATGCCGACGCCGATGCGCCCGCGCTGCACGCTGCCGTGCGCGACGAGCTGCGTCTCGACTTTCTTCGCCACGTCGATCGGGATGGCGAACGCCAGGCCCTGGTAGCCGCCGGTCTGCGAATAGATCTGCGAGTTGATGCCGATCACTTCGCCGCGCAGGTTGAAGAGCGGTCCGCCGGAGTTGCCCGGGTTCACCGCCGCGTCGGTCTGGATGAACGGAACATAGGTTCCTTCGGGCAGTGCGCGCGAGGTCGCGCTGACGATGCCGGCGGTCACGGAATTCTCGAAGCCGTACGGCGAGCCGATGGCGAGGACCCATTCGCCCACCTGCACGGTGGAGGGATCGCCCAGCTTCACGGGCTTCAGGCCCTTGGCGTCGATCTTGATCACGGCGATGTCGCTCGGCTTGTCGATGCCGAGCACCTTGGCCTTGTACTCGCGCCGGTCCGGGAACTTCACCGTGACCTGGGTGGCGCCGTCGACGACATGGGCGTTGGTCATGATCAGCCCGTCGGCGCCGATGACGAAGCCCGAGCCCAGCCCGCGCTTGCGCAGCTCCGGTTGCGGTCCCTGGAAGCGGCGGAAGAACTGCGAGAACGGGTCGTCGCCGCCCAGGTCGGGCATCTGCGGCGCGGCTGCCGCCTTCTCCGTGCTGCTGACGGTGATGTTCACGACCGAGCCCTTGTTCGCCTCCACGATGGACGCGAAATTCGGCACCCCCTGCGCGGGCGCATTTGCCGCGGGCTGGGTTCCGACCGAGCTGCTTTGGGCGTTGGCTGCGCGCAGCCAGCTGCCGTTCGCCTGCAGGCCGCCCCATGCCCCGAGGGCGACAAGGGCGGAAGCGGCCAATGACGTGACGAAAATTCTCGTTTTCACTGAAAAGCCTCCATGACTTGGTTGGAGGCACTATGGATTTCAGGTCTTAAGACAACCTTAAGCGCCGGTTTGTTTCAGTGTTTCAACGATCTGCGCGACCGAACGCTCCGCCGGAAGCGACACGTCGACGACGATCGCGTCCTGCGGCGCCTCCAGCGTGGCGAACTGGCTGGCGAGTAGCGATGCCGGCATGTAGCGGTGGCGCCGCTCGCGCAGGCGCGCCTCGATGACGTCGAAGGCGCCGTGGAGATGCACGATGCGCCAGGCGCGCAACCCAGCGACCAGGCGCTCGCGGTAGCGCTGCTTCAAGGCCGAGCAGGCGAGGATCACGGACTCGCCGCGGCGCTCGGCCTGCACGAGCTCGGTGTTCAAGGCGTCGAGCCACGGCCAGCGGTCCTCGTCTTGAAGAGCGACGCCGGCGGCCATCTTGGCAACGTTAGCCGCGGGGTGGTAGTCGTCGGCATCGACGAAGCGCCAGCCGAGCGCCGCGGCCACGGCGCCGCCGATCGTCGTCTTGCCCACGCCGGAGACGCCCATGACGATGACGATCACGGCTCTTTCTGTACGGCGTGTCCTCCAAAGCCCGCGCGCATCATGGCGAGGAGCCGGCGCGCA
Organism: Burkholderiales bacterium; assembly: GCA_036263315.1. Lineage (GTDB taxonomy): Bacteria > Pseudomonadota > Gammaproteobacteria > Burkholderiales > SG8-39 > SCGC-AG-212-J23. Next base: position 15,523 of record DATAHF010000072.1, on the reverse strand, counting down.
TAGTCCGAGCGCCCCTGGCTCGAGAAGCGTCCCATCAACGCCATGGTGATGACCGGGGCGGGCACGCCGAGCTCGATCGCCTCGAGCGCGGTCCAGCGCCCTTCGCCGGAATCGGCGACCAGCGGCGCGATGCCGGCGAGCTTCTCGTTCGACTTGAAGATCTCGGCGCACAGGTCGAGAAGCCAGGAGCGCACCACGCTGCCGTGGCGCCAGGTCTCGGCGAGGCGCGCGGCATCGATGTCGAGCTCGGGGCGCGCCGCGAGGAGCGCGAAGCCCTCGGCGAGCGCCTGCATCATCCCGTATTCGATGCCGTTGTGGATCATCTTCGCGTAGTGCCCGGCGCCGCTCGGCCCGCAGTGCAGCCAGCCGCTCTCCGGATGCGGGGCGAGCGCGCGCGCGAACGGCTCGAAGATCTCGATCGACTTCGGGGTGCCCCCGAGCATCAGGCAGTAGCCGTGCTGCTCGCCGCGCACGCCGCCCGACACGCCGGCGTCGATGTAGCGCACGCCCTGCTGGGAGAGCGCGAGCGCCCGGCGCTTCGCGTCGCGGTAGTAGCTGTTGCCGCCGTCGACCACGGTGTCGCCCGCGGAGAGCAGCGGCACCAGCTCGCGCAGGGTGTGCTCGACGGCCTCGCCGGCCGGCAGCATGATGACGATCACGCGCTCGCCGGTAAGGCGGGCGCACATCGCGGCCAGGTTCTCCGCGCAGTCGATGTTCGGCTCGCTTTTCATTGCCTCCACGGCCGCTTCCGCGTGGTCGTAGCACACCACGCGGGCGCCGGCGCGCGCAAGGCGCCGCGCCATGCCGGCGCCCATTCTTCCCAGACCGATGAGCCCAATTTCCATGTCCGCTCCTGAACGGGAACGGCGATTCTATGGTCAATGCTTAGGCCATGGATATCGTCGACCTGCTGCAGTGGCCCGCAATGGCGGTCACCGTTCTCGCGGCGTGGCTGGTCGCGTCGCGCTCGGCACGCAGGCGCGCGGTGGGCTTCTGGTGCTTCCTGGCGAGCAACGTGCTGTGGGTGGCCTGGGGCCTGCACGATCATGCGTATGCGCTGGTGGGGCTGCAGTTTTGCCTGGCGGCGCTTAATATTCGCGGGGTTTACAAGAACGAATGAGGAGGACCATGAAAAACTTTCTCACCGCCCTTGCGCTCGCCTGGCCGCTCGTTGCCGGCGCGCAGTATCCGGCCAAGCCGATCCGCGTCATCGTGCCCTTCCCGGGCGGCTCGGCCACCGACACCATCACGCGCATCCTCGCGAACTCCGTGTCGCAGTCGATCGGCCAGCCGCTGGTGGTCGAGGACAAGGCGGGCGCCGACGGCGCCATCGCCGCAGGCGAGGTGGCCAAGGCCGCCCCGGACGGCTACACGCTGCTTATGGCCACCAACAGCCCCATGGCCGCCGTGCCCGCGCTGAAGAAGCAGCCGCCGTACGATCCGGTGACCGACTTCACGCCGATCACCGACGTCGGCCGCTATACCTTCTTCCTGTTCGTCAACCCGCAGGTGCCGGCGAAGACCTTCGGCGAGCTCATCGCCTACGCCAAGGCGAACCCGGGAAAGCTCAACTACGCGACCGGCAATACCACCGGGATCGTGTCGTTCGCGCAGATCGATTCGCTCGCCGGAATCGACATGGTGCACGTGCCGTACAAGGGCGAGCCCGCCGGCATCGCGGACCTCGTCGCCGGGCGCGTACAGCTCATGCTCGCCACGCCGACCACGGGGCTTGCGCACGTCAAGGACGGGCGCCTGCGCGCGCTGGTGACGACGCTCTCGAAGCGCAGCGCCCTCCTTCCGGAGGTGCCGACCATCGCGGAAGCCGGCATGCCGCAGTTCTCGATCACCTCCTGGGCCGCGCTCTTCGGCCCGGCGCGCATGCCGCGCGAGGTGCTTGAGCGGCTGCATCGCGAGTTCACCGCCGCCATGGCGCGGCCCGAGGTACTGGCCGCGATGGAGAAGCAGGCCTTTGCGCTCAGCCCTTCGTCGCCCGCCGAGCTAGCGCAGTTCGTGAAGGAGCAGATCGAGAGCTATCGCCGCATCCTGCGCGCTGCCGGCGTGCAGCCGGACTAGCTCGGGAAAGCTGCGCAGCCACGTGAGCTGGCGCTTGGCGAGCTGGCGCGTGGCGGCGACGGCGCGCTCGCGCATTGCCGCCTCGCCGGTCCGGCCCTCGAGGTAATCCCACGCCTGCCGGTAGCCCACCGCGCGCATGCTCGGCATGCCGGCGCTGAGGCGATAGCGCGCGCGTAGCGCGCGCACCTCGTCGACCAGGCCCGCCGCGAGCATGGCGTCGAAGCGCTCGGCAATGCGTGCATGCAGCGCCTCGCGCTCGCGCGGGATCATGGCAAAGCCCTTCAGCCTGAAGGGCAGCGCGGCCTTTGACGTGCCCTGCAGCGTGGACAGCGGCTTGCCGGTGAGCCGCCACACCTCGAGGGCGCGCTGGATGCGCTGCGCGTCGTTGCGCGAGATGCGGTGCGCGCTGCGCGGGTCTACGGCCTCGAGCTGCGCGTGCAGCGCGGGCCAGCCAAGGCGCGCGGCTTCCGCATCGAGCTCGGCGCGAACCTGCGGGTCGGCCTGCGGCAGCGTATCGATGCCGGCCACCAGCGCGCGGTAGTAAAGCATGGTGCCGCCCACGAGCAGCGGAATCTTTCCTCGCTCCAGGATCCCCAAGATGGCGCGCACGGCGTCGGTGCGCCAGCGCCCGGTGGAATAGCTCTCGTCGGGGTCCACGAGGTCGATGAGATGGTGCGGCACGCGCGCGCGCTCGGCGGCGTCGGGCTTGGCAGTGCCGATGTCCATGCCGCGGTACACCTGCGCCGAATCCAGCGACACGATCTCGACGGGATGGCGCGCGGCGAGCTGCAGGGCGAGCGCGGACTTGCCGCTCGCCGTGGGCCCGAGCAGGGCATACGCGCTCGCGGCCAAGCCCGGCTACCGGCCGCCGCTCACGTCGAGCATGGTCCCGGTCGTGTAGGAGGCGTCGTCGGAGAGCAGCCACAGCACCGCGCGCGCCACTTCCTCGGGCTCGCCGGCGCGCCCCAGCGGCGCGCTCGCGCCGATGCGATCGACGCGCGACGGATCGCCGCTCGTGGCATGGATCTCGGTGCGGATCACGCCCGGCCGCACGCCGTTCACGCGGATCCGGTCGGAAGCCACTTCTTTAGCGAGCCCGACGGTAAAGGTATCGATCGCCCCTTTCGAGGCGGCGTAGTCGACGTAGTCGCCCGGGGAACCGAGCTTGGCCGCGGCCGAGGACAGGTTCACGATGGCGCCGCCCTCGCCGCCGAGGCGAGGCGCCATGCGCTTGATCGCCTCGCGCGCGCACAGGAAGCTGCCGAGCACGTTCACCGCCAGCATGCGCTGGATGCGAGCAGCGCTCATCTTCTCGACGCGCGTGCTGACGTCCACGATGCCGGCGTTGTTGACGAGCGCGGTGATCCGGCCGAGCGCGCGGTCCACGGTCTCGAACATCTTCACGACGTCCGCTTCGGAGGCGACGTCCCCGGGCACCGCGATGGCGCGGGCGCCGGCCTTCTCGAGCTCGCCCTTCAGCCGCTGCGCCGCAGCTTCGTCGCGCAAATAGTTGATCGCCACCGCGTAGCCCGCCTGCGCGGCGAGCCGGGCGGTGGCCGCGCCGATCCCGCGGCCCGCGCCGGTAATGAGAACGATGCGCTGCATTGCTATTGCCCTCTCATGAAGAGTCGATCCAGGTCCGCGAGGCTCAGCTGGTACCACGTGGGGCGGCCATGGTTGCAGGTGCCGGAGCGCTCGGTTTCCTCCATCTCGCGCAGCAGCGCGTTCATTTCCGCATGGGTGAGCATGCGGTTAGCGCGCACCGCGGCGTGGCAGGCCATGGTCGCGAGGAGCTCGTTTTGCCGCGCGGAGAGCACCTGGCTCGCGCCGTAGGCGCGGATTTCCGCTAGGACCTCGCGCGCGAGCCCGGCGATGTCGCCGCCGGCGAGCGCCGCGGGCGCGGCCCGGACCGCCAGCTCGTTGGGACCCGCGACGCTGAGCTCGATGCCGAGCTTCTCCAGGACCGCGCGGTTCTCCTCGGCGGTCGCGATGTCGAGGGCTTCCACCTTGAGCACGGCGGGCACGAGCAGCGCCTGGCGCTGCATCTCGCCGGCGTCGAGGCTCTTCTTGAGCTTCTCCATGACGATGCGCTCGTGCGCCGCATGCATGTCGACGAGGACCAGGCCGGCGCGGTTCTGGGCGAGGATGTAGATGCCGTGCAGCTGCGCCAGCGCATAGCCGAGCGGATGCTCTTCGGTCGCGGGCGCCGCTGCCAGCGCAACCGCGGGCGCGGCCGAGGGGGAGGCGAACGGCTCGTAGCCCGCTGCCGGCTGGCCGAGGCGCAGGGTCGATTGGATCGTTGCGGAGGGCGCGAGCGTCGCATACGCCACCGGCGCGGTCGCAACGCTCGGCGCGAGCACTCGCTGCAGCGCATGCAGCACGAATTGATGCACCGCGCGCGCGTCCCGGAAGCGCACCTCCGTCTTGGCCGGGTGCACGTTCACGTCCACCGCCCGCGGATCGAGCTCGAGGAAAAGAACGTAGGCGGGCTGGCGCTCGCCGTGCAGCAGCTCGGCGTAGGCCTCGCGCGCCGCGTGCGAGAGCAGCCGATCGCGCACGAAGCGTCCGTTCACGAAGAAATACTGGCCCTCCGCGCGCGAGCGTGCCGCGTGCGGCGTGCCGGCGATGCCGAAGAGGCGCAGCGCGCCGCTTTGCGCTTCGACCGGCAGGCTCGCCTCCAGCAGCTCCGCGCCGAGGAGCCCTGCAATGCGCTCGGCCAGCGGCTGCGCGCGGACGTGCCGGCTTACGCGAGCGTTGTGCTTGAGCGTGAAGCCGGCTGCCGGGCGCGCGAGCGCAACCCGGCGGAAGACCTCGTCGCAATGGCCGAACTCGGTCGCCTCGGTGCGCAGGAACTTGCGGCGCGCCGGCGTGTTGAAGTAGAGGTCGGCCACGCTCACCGTGGTGCCGGGCGAGCGCGCCGCGGGCGCGACGGCTTCCACCTGCGCGCCTTCCGCCCGGATGACGCCCGCCGCCGGCAGCTCGCGCCGCCGCGTCGTGATGGCGAGGCGCGACACCGACGCGATGGAGGCGAGCGCCTCGCCGCGGAAGCCCATGGTCGCGACGGCTTCGAGGTCCTCGAGGCTCGCGATCTTGCTCGTCGCGTGACGCGCCAGCGCATAGGGCAGGTCTTCGGGCGCGATGCCTTCGCCGTCGTCTTCCACCTGGATGCGCTTCAGGCCGCCTTCGTCGAGCGTGACGACGAGCTCCTTCGCGCCGGCGTCCAGGCTGTTCTCCATCAGCTCCTTCAGCACGGACGCGGGCCGCTCGACCACTTCGCCGGCGGCGATCTGGCTCACCAGGAGATCGGGAAGCAAGCGAATTCTTGCCACGAAAAGAGTATATAGAATCGAACGCATGGAGCTTCTCGGGATGCTGTGGGATCTCGTGGTGCATCTCGACGCGCACCTCGAGTCGTTCGTCGCCCAGCATGGCGCATGGGTCTACGCGCTGCTCTTCGCCATCGTGTTCTGCGAGACCGGGCTGGTGGTGACGCCGTTCCTGCCGGGGGACTCGCTGCTCTTCGTCGCCGGCGCCATCGCGGCCGCGGGCGGCATGGACATTGCGGCCGTGATCGCGACGCTCGTTGCCGCGGCGCTGTGCGGCGACAACGTCAACTACTGGGTGGGACGCTGGCTGGGCGCCGGCATCTTCTCGCGCATCCTCAATCCCGCGCACCTGCAGCGCACCCATGCGTTCTACGAGCGCCACGGCGGCAAGACGATCATCCTCGCGCGCTTCGTGCCCATCGTGCGCACGTATGCGCCGTTCGTCGCCGGCGTGGGCGCGATGCCGTACCTCCGTTATCTCGGCTTCTGCGTGACAGGCGCGCTGGTGTGGGTCGTTTCGCTGTGCGCGGCGGGCTACTGGTTCGGTAACCTGCCGTTCGTGAGAAAGAACCTCACGCTCGCCATCCTCGCGATCGTGCTGCTTTCCGTGTCGCCGGGCCTCGTGGCCTGGCTCAGGAGCCGGTCAGTTCAACGCCAGGGGTGACTGCGGCCGGGGCGGGTGCTTGGTGAAGTAGTCGCGGATGCCGGCAAGGATCGCCCGCGCGAGCTTGTCCTGGTAGGCCTCGTCATTCAGGCGCTTTTCCTCTTCCGGGTTCGAGATGAACGCGGTCTCCACCAGGATGGACGGGATGGTGGGCGATTTCAGCACGGCGAAGCTCGCCTGCTCGACCTGGCCCTTGTGCAGCGTGTTGACCGCGCCGAGCTGGCGCAACACGGAGTTGCCCAGGCGCATGCTGTAGTCGATGGTGGCGGTCTGCGACAGGTCGAGGATGGTCCGCTTGACGTAGTCATCCTTGCCGCGCAGGTTCACGCCGCCGATGAGGTCGGACTCGTTCTCCCTCTTCGCCAGCAGGCGCGCCGCTTCCGAGGTGGCGCGCCTCTCGGAAAGCGCGAACACCGAGGAGCCGCGCGCATTCGGACGCACGAACGCGTCGGCATGGATGGACACGAAGAGGTCCGCCTTCACCTTGCGCGCCTTGTCGACGCGAACGTCGAGCGGCAGGTAAAAGTCGCCGTCGCGCGTCAGCATGGCGCGCATGTCGGGCTCGACGTCGATGAGCGCCTTCAGGCGCCGCGCGATGGTGAGCGTGATGTCCTTCTCGCGCGAGCCGTGCCGTCCGCGCGCCCCGGGATCCTCGCCGCCGTGCCCGGCGTCGATCACGATGGTGGCGAGCCGGGCGACCTTGGGCTTCTCGGCTGGCGCGGGCGCCGCTGCGGGTGCCGCGGCGGGCGCTGTGGCGGGCGCGTCGACCCCGGGCGCCGGCTTCTTCTCGCTCTGCTCGATGAGCGCAGCCAGGGGGTCGATCGGCACCTCGGGATAGATGTCGAGCACCAGGCGGTAGCCGTACTCGCCCACCGGCGGCAGCACGAACACTTGCGGCTTGACTTGCGTCTTCAGGTCCAGCACCAGGCGCACTACGCCGGGCCGGTTGCGCGCTACGCGCAAGCCCTGGATGTAAGGGTCGTCGGCCGTCACCTTGCCGTTCAACTCGTTCAGCGCGGGCGACATTTCCGGCACCTCGAGATCCAGCACGAGGCGCTCCGGGTCCTTGACACCGAACACCGTGTACTTCAGCGAGGCGCTCGATTCGAGCGTGAGGCGCGTGTAGTCGTGCGCCGGCCAGATGCGGCTGGAAAGGACCTGGGCCTCGGCCGTCGCTACGAGAGCGAGCGAGGCAAGCGCGCAAGCCAGTCCGCTCCAGCGTCGGAGCGCGTCTCGAGCGCGGCTTTGCGGCCGTCGCCGGAAAACGTCAGTGAAATATCCAGGTCTGCCGGCGGCAAAGCGGTGCCCGCGCGCTCCGGCCATTCGACGATGCAGACCGATTGCGCGTTGAAGTATTCCCTGAGGCCTGAGCTCAGCCATTCAGATGAATCTTTGACCCGATAGAAATCAAAGTGATACAAGTGTAAGCTCGAAAGCGTATAAGGTTCAACCAGGCTGTAGGTCGGGCTCTTGATCCGGTCGGCCACGCCGAGGGCGCGCAGCAGGCCCCTGGCCAGCGTGGTTTTGCCGCTTCCCAGCTCGCCGCGCAGGTGCAGCGTCCTGCCGGGGAGCGCCCCCGGCGCGAGCGCGCCGCCGAGCGCTAGCGTGGCCGCCTCGTCCGGCAAACTAAGATCAATCTCCATGGATTACGACGCGCTTGCCCGGCGCATCAAGGGCTGGGGTAGGGAGCTGGGCTTCCAGGCCGTCGGCATCGCCGATGCCGAGCTCGGCGATGCCGAGCCCAGGCTGCTCGAGTGGCTCGCGCGCGGCTGGCATGGCGAGATGGAGTATATGGCCCGCCATGGCGCGCTCCGCGCAAGGCCGGCGGAGCTTCATCCCGGCACGCTGCGGGTCATTTCATGCCGCATGGATTACTCCACGACCGCCGTGGACGAGCTGCCGCTCGAGCGCGCGAAGGCGTATGTGGCCAAGTACGCGCGCGGCCGCGACTATCACAAGCTCGTGCGCACGCGCCTGCAGGCGCTGTGCGAGCGCATCGAGGCGCACGCTGGCCCCTTCGTGCATCGCGCGTTCTCGGACTCGGCCCCCGTCATGGAGGTCGAGCTCGCCGCGCGCGCCGGGCTCGGCTGGCGCGGCAAGCACACGCTGCTTCTCAGCCGCGACGCCGGCTCGTGGTTCTTCCTGGGCGAGATTTATTGCAGCCTGCCGCTGCCGGTGGACGAGCCCGCGGAGGCGCATTGCGGCACGTGCCGCCGCTGCATCGACGTCTGCCCCACGCAGGCGATCGTGGCGCCTTTCCAGCTCGACGCGCGCCGCTGCATTTCCTATCTCACCATCGAGCACAAGAGCGCGATCCCCGAAGAGCTGAGGCCGCTCATCGGCAACCGCGTCTACGGCTGCGACGACTGCCAGATCGTATGCCCGTGGAACCGCTTCGCCGCCCCGAGCGCCGAGGCCGATTTCCAGGCGCGCAACGGGCTCGACGACGCCACGCTCGTGGAGCTGTTCGCCTGGACCGAGCGCGAGTTCGACGAGCGGCTGCGCGGCTCGGCCATCCGGCGCATCGGCTACGAGCGCTGGCTGCGAAATCTCGCGGTAGGGTTGGGCAATGCGCCGACCAGCGCTGAAGTCCTCCGGGCCCTGCGCACGCGCAAGGACCATCCATCGGGCCTCGTCAGGGAACACGTCCTGTGGGCGCTATCGCGGCATGAGCGCCTGGCGGCCTGACGCGCTGCTCCCGGGTTTCGAGGCGCTCGAGCTCCCGTTCCCCGACGACTACGACGGCGCGGTCGTGGCGACGCTGGCGCGGCTGCCGGCGCCACGGGCGCCCAGGGGCAATGTGCTCTACGTGCACGGCTTTATCGATTACTTCTTCCAGCGCCACATGGCCGAGCGCTTCAGCGCGGAGGGCTATGCCTTCTATGCCCTGGACCTGCGCAAGCACGGCCGCTCGCTGCGCGCGCACCAGCATCCGAACTTCTGCAAGGACATCGCGGAGTATTACGCCGACCTGAGCGCCGCCATCGAGCAGATCGGCGCCCCGGTCCTCCTTGCCGGGCATTCGACCGGCGGCCTCGTGTGCGCGCTCTACGCTCACGAGGGCGAGCACCGCGGCGCCCTGAACGGCCTGTGGCTCAACAGCCCGTTTTTCGACTGGCGCCTGCCGAGCTGGAAGAAGGCCTGGCTGCCGCTCGGCGCGGCGCTCGGGCGCCATTTCCCGTTCCTGAGCGACCAGAGCACGCTGCGCCCGGACTACGTCGAGCGCCTGATCGAGGAACACTGGGAGTTCGACGCGCGACTCAAGCCGGCGCGCGGCTTTCCGGTCTATTACGGCTGGATCGCCGCCATCGTCGAGGCGCACGCCAAGGTGCATCGCGGGCTCGCGCTGCCATGCCCGGTGCTCTCGATGCATTCCGACGAAGCCGACATCGTGCTCGACTGGCGCGATATCGCGCGCTGGTCGCGCACGCTGGGCGAGGACGTAACGGTGCTCGCCTTTCCCGGCGGCCTGCATGACCTGGTGCTTTCCCGTCCCGAGATCCGCGAGGCGGTCTTCAGTCAGCTTTTCGCCTGGGCGGTACGGCTGCCAGGGTGAGGGCCGCGGCGAGCGCCCAGGCGGCGTACAGGCCGGCAAAGACAGCTTCCGGCACGTCGTAATACAGCCAGCGCTGGACCCAGCGCCCGACGAAGGACTCCGGCCGCATCCCGCCGCGCAGCAGGTCCTCCCATACCGTGAGCGGGCAGGCGTAGCCGGCAAGCGCCTCGGCCGCCACGAAAATGATTGCCGCGAAGTGGGCATAGCGGAACAACGGGTCGCGCACCCAGCGCCATCCCAGCGCGGCGCCGAGCCAGACGAGCGGAAGTCCCGCGGTGATGAACGCAGCGACCAGGAAATGAAACACGAGGAGCGCATCCGCCACGGCGGTAAGATTTGCCTCGATGAAAATCGGCCTCATGGTACCGGCGAACAACACCACGATGGAGCGCGAGCTCGCGGCGTGGCTAGGCGCCGGCACGCGCTGCGAGACGGTGCGCATTCCCAGGCCGCCCGGCATGCTGAGCGCGGAGACGGTGCCGGCCTATGTCCAGGCGGCGCGCGAGCTCGCCGCGTCCTACGCCGGCGCGGAGCTGGATACGGTCGTGTACGGCTGCACGGCCGCCGGATTCATCATGGGGCCGCAGGCCGATGCACAGCTTGCGCGCGAGCTGGAGAACGTAACCGGCAAGCGCGTCGTCACGACGGCGCGCGCGATGGTGCAGGTCCTCAAGGATTGTGCGCAGGTCGCCCTGGTGACGCCCTACCCGGCGGAAGTGAACCGGCGCCTGGCGGCATTTCTCGAGAAGTCGGGAATCGGCGTAAGGCGCCTTGCGAGCTTCGGCGCCTCGAGCACCGAGGAGCTGGGTCGCATCGGCTCGGCGCAGGTGGAAGCGCTCGCCAGGCAGACGATGGGCGAGGATTGCGATGCGCTATTCATCGCGTGCTCGCAGCTTCCGACCTACGACATCCTCCCGGGTCTGCAGCGCGAGTTCGCGCGCCCGGTGTGGTCGTCCATCCAGGCGACCGCGCACGCCGTGACGCAATGACCGGCGGAACTCCGGCCTTTCGCGCGCCGGCGCTGTCCTGCGATGCGCATTTCCACGTTTTCGGCGACCCCGCGCGCTATCCCGCGCGCGACCCGAAGCTGCGCTACAAGCCGCCATTCGCGCCGCTCGAGGACTACATGGCGCTCGCCGCGCAGCTCGGCTTCGAGCGCTTCGTCTTCGTGCAGCCGAGCGCCTATGGGCGCGACAACAGCTGCATGCTCGACGCCATGCGCGCGGTCGGCGCGAGTTGCCGCGGCATCGTGGACATCGACGAGGACGTGCCCGATGCGGAGCTCGAGCGCCTGCACGCGCTGGGCGTGCGCGGCGTGCGCATCAACCTCTCCCCGGTGCATCCGCCGGAGGACGGGCTCGCCGAGCGGCTGGTTCCGCGCGTGCGCCGCTTCGAGGAGCGCTTTGCGAAGATCGGCTGGCAGCTCGATTTCCTGCTTCCCGGCTGGCTCACCGCGGAGCTGATGCCGGTGCTGCGCACGCTCAAGGTGGATTTCACGCTCGCCCACATGGGGATGTTCCTAGCGAGGGACGGCGCAGGCCAGGTCGGCTTTGCAAAATTGCTGGATTTGCTGAAGAACGGCGAGGGGCGCTGCTGGGTAAAGCTCACCGGCGTGTACCGCATGTCGCAAGCCGCGGGCTTCGCCGACGCGGCGCCCATGGCGCGCGCGCTCATCGCCGCCGCGCCGGACCGCATCATCTGGGGAAGCGACTATCCGCACCTTTCCTTTGCGGACAAGGTGGGATCGGTCGAGCTTTTCAACCTTCTCGCCGCGTGGGCGCCCGACGAGGCGGCGCGGCGCAGGATCCTCGTGGAAAATCCCGCGCGCCTGTTCGGCTTTTAGGTTTTTTCCCGGGGGCGGCGCGGATCGGCGATCCACTCGCTCCAGGAGCCGGCGTAGAGTTTCCCGCCCGGCAGGCCCGCATGCTCCATGGCAAGCAGGTTGTGGCAGGCGGCGACGCCGGACCCGCAGTAGTGCACCACCTCCGCCGGCTTGCGCCCGCCCAGCACGGCTAGGAAGTCCTTCTTCAGCGCATCGCGCGGCTTGAACGTGCCGTCGGCCGCGAGGTTGTCGCTGCTGAAGCGGTTTTTCGCGCCGGGGATGTGGCCTGCCTCCGGATCGATCGGCTCCTGCTCGCCGCGCCAGCGGGCAGGCGAGCGTGCATCGACGAGCAAGAGCTCGCGCAGGTGCTTCTCGACGAAGTCCGCCTCGACGTGCGCCTCGTTCCAGCGGCGCACCTTGTACGCCGCGTGCGCGACCCTCGGCACGTCTTTCGTGAGCGGCCGTCCTTCCTTCTGCCACTTCGCGAAACCGCCATCGAGAACGGCGACGGCCTCGTGCCCCACGGAGCGCAGCATCCACCACAGGCGCGCGGCCATCGTGCCGCCCGACTGGTCGTAGCACACCACCTGGTCCTCGGGGCGCAGCCCCTGCTGGCCGAGCCAGGCGAGGAACGCGCCGCGCTCCGGGAGCGGATGGCGGCCGTTCGCTCCGGTCTTGCGGCCCGACAAGTCGCGGTCGAGGTGCGCGAAGAGCGCGCCGGGAATGTGGGATTCGCGGTATTGCGCCTCGCCGAGCTCGGGCTTGGCGAGGTCATGGCGGCAGTCGAACACGCGCCATTCAGCGAGGTGCTGCGCGAGCTCGTCCGTGCTGACGAGCGTGCCGGGCGCGGCCTGAGGTTTCACAGCGACCCTACCGGCCCAGCTTGCGGTGCAGCCACTCGTGGAAGTGCACTTCGGCGTCTTCCATCGGCGACTGGTAGGGGCCGGCATCGTCGATGCCCTGCTCGTAGAGCGCCCGCCGCCCGCCGTCAAGCCGCAGGCAGATCTCGTTGTCCTCGAGCGCCGTCTCGACGTAGGCGGCCTGCTGCGCCTCGACGAACTCGCGCTCGAAGAGGGCGATCTCCTCCGGGTAATAGAACTCCACCACGTTAGTGGTGCGCGTCGGCGAGCGCGGAATGAGGTGCGACACGATGAGGACGTTGGGGTACCACTCGAAGGTCAGTCCCGGGTAATACGTCGCCCACAATGCGCCGTGCCTCGGCTCGGCGCCGCGCAGCTGCTTCAGGCACTGCTCGTGCCATTTGCGGTATACCGGCGTGCCGGGGCGGGTGAATCCGGCTTTGTCCGCGACCACCTGCACCGAGTATTCCGCGCCGTAGTCGACGGTGAAGTTGTTGCAGTCGGTGAAGTTGCCCAGGCCCGGGTGGAAGAAATCGACGTGGTACACCTCGAGGTAGGTCTCGACGAACGTCTTCCAGTTGATGTCGTACTCGTCGACGCGCACCGAGTCGAGCACGTAGCCGCTGAAGTCCCAGTCCGCGAGCGTCGTGATCTTCGCGAGGTCCTCGCGCGGATCGCGTGGCCCGGCGAACAGCAGCCCGTTCCAGCGGGTGAGCGGCGTGGAATGCAGCTTGAGGCAGGGGTTCTCGGGGAAGAGCGGCGCGCCGAGCAGCTCGCCCTTCAGGTCGTAAGTCCAGCGGTGCACCGGGCAGACGATGTTCTGCGCATTGCCGCGTCCCCGCAGCATCAGCGCCTGGCGGTGCCGGCAGACGTTGGAAAGGAGCTCCACGCCCGCCGCATTGCGCACGAGCACCTTGGCGTCGTTCGTCCAGGCGAGCGTGTGGTAGTCGCCGACGTTCGGCACCATGAGCTCGTGCCCGACGTAGTTCGGCCCGGCGGCAAACAGCTTCTTCTCCAGCTCGAAGATCGCCGGGTCGAAGTACCAGGAGACCGGAAGGTGGCAACTCGCGGGCTTGAGCCGCCGCAGGCTTGCTACGTCCGACATGCGCTGCCGCACTCCTTACGCGTTGTGAAGCCCCTAAAAAAACAGTATCTTACCAAACGATGAGCAAGCCTGGAGCGGGGCCGACGTTCGAGTCGGCGCTCGCCGAGCTGGAGAAAATCGTCACGCGCATGGAAAGCGGCGAGCTATCGCTGGAGCAGGCGCTCGCCACGCACAAGCGCGGGCTCGAGCTCGCCCGCTTCTGCCAGCAGCAGTTGGAGGCGGCGCAGCAGCAAGTCAAGGTCCTCGAAGGGGAGATCCTGAAGCCGCTCGCCTCGGCGGCACGCGCGGAGACCGAAGGCGAGTCCGGCGGGCCCGAAGGCGAGTCCGGTGAATCCGACTGACGGCGATTTCCAGGCCTGGATGACGCACGTCCAGGCGGGCATGGAAGCCGCGCTCGGCCGCGTGCTTCCCGGCGCGCACGTCGCGCCCGCACGCCTGCATTCGGCGATGCGCTATGCGAGCCTCGAGGGCGGCAAGCGCGTGCGCCCGCTCCTCACGTTCGCGGCGGGCGAGCTCGCGGGCGCGAGCGCTGCGCGGCTCGAGATTGCGGCGGCGGCGGTGGAGCTCATCCACGCCTATTCGCTGGTGCACGACGACCTGCCGTGCATGGACGACGACGTGCTGCGCAGGGGCAAGCCGACCGTGCACGTCGAATACGACGAAGCGACGGCCCTGCTCGTGGGCGATGCGCTCCAGTCCCTCGCTTTCCAGCTCCTCGCCGAGCACAGCCTCGCCGACCGGCCGCAGGACCAGCTCGAGATGGTGCGCATGCTCGCGGTCGCGGCCGGCTCGCGCGGCATGGCGGGCGGCCAGCAGATCGACCTCGATTCCACCGGAAAGACGCTCGCGCTTCCCGAGCTCGAGCTCATGCACATCCACAAGACCGGCGCCCTCATCCGTGCCGCGGTCCTCCTGGGCGCGGGGTGCGGCGCGCTTGGCGCCGACGCGCGCCCGGCGCTCGATCGCTATGCCAGGGCGGTCGGGCTCGCCTTCCAGGTCGTCGACGACGTGCTCGACAGCGACGCCAGCACGGCCACGCTGGGCAAGACCGCGGGGAAGGATTCCAAGATGGGCAAGCCCACTTACGTGTCGGCGCTCGGCCTGCCGCGCGCGCGCGAGCTCGCCGCGGAGCTGCGGCTCGAGGCGCACGAAGCGCTGCGCGCGTGCGGCGAGCGTGCCCGGCGCCTGCGCGAGCTCGCGGACTTCATTGTTCTGAGAAAATTCTAGCCATGGACACCGTCGCAGGGGACGCGCCCGGAGACCTCGGGGCGCACGGCTACAATCCGTCGATGTACGAGCTGCTGAAGACGATCGACGACCCGGCCGCACTGCGCCGCCTGGATCGCAAGCAGCTGCCGCAGCTCGTCGAGGAGCTGCGCGCGTACGTGCTGGAGTCGGTCGCGCGCACCGGCGGCCACCTTTCCTCGAACCTCGGCACGGTGGAGCTCACCATCGCGCTGCATTACGTGTTCGACACGCCCGAGGACCGCATCGTCTGGGACGTCGGGCACCAGACGTATCCGCACAAGATCCTCACCGGCCGGCGCGAGGCGATGGCGCGCCTGCGCATGAACGACGGCATCTCCGGCTTTCCGCGGCGCAGCGAGTCGCCCTACGACACCTTCGGCACCGCGCACTCGTCGACCTCGATCTCGGCCGCCCTAGGCATGGCGGTCTCCGCCAAGCTGAAGAACGAAAAGCGGCGCTGCATCGCGGTGATCGGCGACGGCGCGATGTCGGCGGGCATGGCGTACGAGGCGATGAACAACGCCGGCGCCATGGACGTGGACGTGCTCGTCATCCTGAACGACAACGAGATGTCGATCTCCCCGCCGGTCGGCGCGCTGACGAACTATCTCGCGCGGCTTCTTTCGGGGCGGATCTACGACACCGCGAAGCGCGCGAGCGAGCACCTGCTGAAGCGCGTGCCTGGCGTGTGGGCGCTCGCGCGGCGCGCCGAGGAGCACGTGAAGGGCATGGTGACGCCCTCGACGCTGTTCGAGGAGTTCGGCTTCAACTACATCGGCCCGATCGACGGCCACGACCTCGACGCGCTCATCCCGACGCTGCAGAACATCCGCAAGCTTGAGGGCCCGCAGTTCCTGCACGTGGTC
>DATAHF010000071.1:0-2598 GCA_036263315.1 Burkholderiales bacterium | reverse complement strand
GAATCGGCTGCAGCACTACTATCAATATCAAGTAGTGCTGAAGCCCTCGCCGGCCAATATCCAGGACTTGTACCTGCAATCGCTGCAGGCGCTCGGCATCGATCCTCGCGAGCACGACATCCGCTTTGTCGAGGACGACTGGGAGTCGCCGACGCTTGGCGCGTGGGGCCTGGGCTGGGAAGTCTGGCTCGATGGCATGGAGGTCACGCAATTCACCTACTTCCAGGAAGTAGGTAGCCTGCCCTGCCGTCCGGTGCTGGGAGAGATCACCTACGGCCTCGAGCGCCTGGCGATGTACCTGCAAGGCAAGGAAAGCGTGTTCGACCTCGCCTGGGTCGACGGGGTGAAGTACGGCGACGTCTACCACCAGAACGAAGTCGAGCAGTCGCGCTACAACTTCGAGCTCTCGGATGCCGAGCTCCTGTTTCGCCACTTTGCCGAATATGAGTCGGAGGCCAAGCGGCTGATGCAGGCGCAATGCGTGCTGCCCGCCTATGAAATGGTCCTCAAGTGCTCGCATACTTTCAATCTGCTCGACGCGCGCGGCGCGATCTCGGTCACGGAGCGCGCCGCCTATATCGGGCGCGTGCGCGCCCTGGCTCGCGGCATTGCACAGGCCTACTATGAGTCGCGCGAGCGTCTCGGTTTCCCGATGCTGCAGGCCCCGACCCAGGCGGCGCAGCGATGAGGGATACGCTTCTCGTCGAGCTCCTCACGGAGGAGCTGCCTCCCAAATCGTTGCGCGCGGTGTCGGAGGCTTTCGCGCGAGCGCTGTGCGCCGAGCTGGAGCGCGACGGCTTTGCCACGCGTCCGATAGCCCGTGCGTTCGCCACGCCGCGGCGCCTTGCGGTGAAGATCGCCGACGTGGCCGCCCGCTCCCCGGACGTAGAGCGCGAAGTGCAGGGCCCGCCGGTGAATGCGCCGGCGCAGGCCGTGGCCGGTTTTGCGCGCAAGAACGGCGTCGCTGTCGAGGCGCTCGAGCGCCGGGCCGCCGCGAAGGGCGAGCTCTTCGTGGCGCGCGTAAGGACGGCGGGCCGCGGTTTGGACGAGGTGCTGGCGCAGAAAGTCCAGGAAGCGCTCAAGGCGCTTCCCATCCCCAAACTCATGCGTTGGGGCGATGGGGACGCGCAATTCATCCGTCCGGTCCACGGCTTGGTCCTCATGCACGGCGCGCATGCCGTGCCAGGCACGGTGCTCGGCGTATCGTCAGGCAGCAGCACGCGCGGCCACCGCTTCCTGGCGGGCGGGTCCATTGCGCTGGCGAACGCGGACGATTACGAGAGCACCCTCGAGCGCGACGCCAGGGTCGTGGCCGACTTCGACGCACGGCGCGGCGACATCGACCGGCAGCTCGCCGCGCGCTCCGCGGAGCAAGGCGGGAGCCTGGGGAATTACCAGGACCTGCTGGAGGAGGTGACCGCGCTCGTCGAGCAGCCGGCGGTGTACGTGGGAAGCTTCGATGCGCAGTTCCTGGAAGTGCCGCAGGAATGCCTCATCCTCACGATGCGCCAGAACCAGAAGTACTTCCCGCTGTTCGACGCGGCCGGAAAGCTGCTGGCGAAATTCCTCATCGTTTCCAACATGCCGGTTGCGGACCCGCGCCACATCATCGCCGGCAACGAGCGGGTGGTGCGGCCGCGCCTGCAGGACGCGCGGTTCTTCTACGAGCAGGATCGCAAGCAGCCGCTGGAATCGCGCGTGCCGGCGCTCGCGAGGGTCGTGTACCACAACAAGCTCGGCAGCCAGCTCGAGCGCGTTGAGCGCATCCAGCTTCTCGCCGGCAGCATTGCGCGCAAGCTGGGCGGCGATGTCATGCTCGCCGAGCGCGCCGCATGGCTGTCGAAGGCAGATCTCCTGACGGGCATGGTCGGCGAGTTTCCGGAGCTGCAAGGCGTCATGGGCCGCTATTACGCGCGCCATGACGGCGAGCCCGAAGCCGTGGCCGACGCCGTAGAAGCGCATTACCGCCCGCGTTTCTCGGGTGACCGGCTGCCCGAAGGCGCCGTCGCCTGCGCGGTAGCGCTCGCCGACAAGCTCGACGCGCTCGCCGGGCTCTTCGGCATCGACCAGGCCCCGACGGGAGACAAGGACCCGTTCGCCCTGCGCCGCGCCGCCCTGGGCTTGGTCCGGATCCTCGTAGAGCAACGAATTGCATTCCCGCTGCCCGAGCTCATCGCCGCCGCGATCAACGGCTTCTCCGCCAAGCCGGGCTTTCACGATGCCCAGGTGGACATCGAGAACTTCGTCTATGAGCGGGCGCGGCACTACTTCGCCGAGCTGGGGTACACCCCGGCCGAAGTGGAAGCAGTGCTGTGCCTGCGCCCGGCGCGGCTCGACCTCGTGCCGAAGCAACTGCAGGCCGTGCGCGCATTCTCGGCGATGCCGGAGGCCGAAAGCCTGGCCGCCGCCAACAAGCGCATCGCCAACATCCTGAAGCAGGCGGGCGGCGCCCCGGACGGATTCGACGCCGAGCTGCTGACGCTGAAAGAGGAGAAGGAGCTCGCCGCGCTCTTCGGGCGCATCCGCCCGCAGGTCGAGCGCGCCTTCGAGGGGCTCGACTATGCCGCCGGGCTGCGCGCGCTCGCCTCGCTCAAGGCG
>DATAHF010000070.1:0-11841 GCA_036263315.1 Burkholderiales bacterium | reverse complement strand
AGAGCGTGAAGAAGCCGCCGAAGCGCACCAAGCGGGCGTCCCGCGCGCAGCTTCCCCAGTTCGTCGCGCCGCAGCTCGCCACCCTCGTCACGGAACCGCCGCGCTCGGGGAGCTGGGTGTACGAGATCAAGTACGACGGCTACCGCATGCTCGCGCGCATCGACGGCGGGCACGTGCAGCTCTTCACGCGCTCCGGCAAGGACTGGACCGCGAAGCTGCCCCACCTGGCAGATCAATTGAAGAGCCTGGGCCTCGATGCCGCCTGGCTCGACGGCGAGATCGTGGTCCCCGGCGAGCACGGGCGCTCGGACTTCCAGGCGCTGCAGAACGCGTTCGAGGGCGGCAACGACCGCCGCGTGGCCTATTACGTTTTCGACGCGCCGTTCCTCGACGGCAAGGACTTGCGCACCTTGCCGCTCAAGGAACGCAAGAAGCGCCTTGCCGCTTCGCTGTCGAAAAACAAGGCTTCCCAGGTACGAATAAGCGAGCACCTGCAAGGCAATGCCCAGGAGGTGCTGGACCAGGCGTGCAAGCTCGGCCTCGAGGGACTGATCGGAAAGCAGGCCGACGGCGTGTACTTCTCGGGACGCTCGAAGAGCTGGATCAAGCTCAAGTGCCGCGCGCGGCAGGACTTCGTCATCGCCGGCTATACGCCGCCGGGCGGCTCGCGCCAGGGGTTCGGTGCGCTGCTGCTCGGTCTGTACGACCGCGCGGGCAGGCTGCACTTCGCGGGCAAGGTGGGCACCGGGTTCGGCGACGAGCTGCTGCGCTCGCTCAGCCGCAGGCTCGCCGGCATCAAGCGCGACGATTCGCCGCTCGCCGATCCGCCGCGCGAGAAGGGCGTGCAGTGGGTGCGGCCGGTGCTGGTGGCCGAGATCGCCTACGCCGAGCGCACGAAGGACGGCATCCTGCGGCAGGCCTCGTTCATGGGCCTGCGCGCCGACATCGACGCAAAATCGGTCGGCGAGGAGAAGCCGCAGCCGCCCCCGGCGGCAAAGAGGGACAAGGCCGGCAAGGGCGACAAGGGCAACGATGCCGTGCGCGGCGTGCGCATTTCGCATCCCGGGCGCGTGCTGTGGGCCGAGCTCGGCATCACGAAGATGGACTACGCCCGCTATTGCGACGAGGTGGGCGACTGGCTGCTGCCGCACGTGAAGGATCGGCCGCTCACGCTGGTGCGTTGCCCCGACGGCGTGGGCGGACAATGCTTTTACCAGCGCCATCTCCTGATGGGCGCGAGTCCCGGCGACCTGAAGACGGTGAAGCGCGAGCGCTCGAGCAAGGGGGCTTACATCTATGCGAGCACGATGCAGGCCGTAATCAGCGCGGTGCAGAACGGGGCGATCGAATTCCACACCTGGGGCGCCACCGTGCCTCGCATCCATAACCCGGACCGCGTCACCATCGACCTCGATCCGGGGCCGGACCTGCCGTGGAAGAAGCTCCTCGAAGCAACGCGGCTCACGAAGACGCTGCTCGACGGCCTTGGCCTTGCGAGCTTCCTGAAGACCACCGGCGGCAAGGGATTGCACGTCGTGTTCCCGCTCGTGCCGGAGCTCGGCTGGGACGAGGTCAAGGAATTCGCGCATCGCATCGCGCTCACGCTGACCCAGGCGCGGCCTGATCTTTTCCTCGCCGTCATGGCGAAGGAACGCCGCGGCGGCAAGGTGTTCGTCGACTACCTGCGCAACTCCGAGACGGCGAGCGCGGTGGCCGCCTTCTCCGCGCGCGCGCGTCCGGGCGCCATGGTGTCGACGCCGCTGTCGTGGGATGAGCTCGACGCGAAAGACCCGCGTCAGCGCTTCACGATAAAGACGGTGCCCACGCGCCTTGCGCGCTTGCGCGTGGATCCGTGGAAGGACTACGGCGAGACCCGGCAGGGCATCACGGCGAAGATGCGCCGCGCGCTTGGCCTTTCTTGATCACGGTGATCTGCCCGTCGCTTTCCATGTAGGCGGCTTCGATCTCGGCATAGTCCGCGGCGCCCGCTTCGCGCAGCTTGGCTTTCAGCTCGGCTTCCGAGATGAGCTCGGCGCGCAGGTTGCGATACAAGACCGCGCCGCGATGCACGAGCTTGAGCGGCGGCGGCTCGAGCACGCGCTCGAGGGCGCGAAAGCGGAACGCGAGCCAGTCGGTGAAGATC
Source organism: Burkholderiales bacterium (assembly GCA_036263315.1). GTDB lineage: Bacteria > Pseudomonadota > Gammaproteobacteria > Burkholderiales > SG8-39 > SCGC-AG-212-J23. The sequence goes on along the minus strand of DATAHF010000070.1, from coordinate 9,698 downwards.
GCCCAGCCGACCAGCACGCCCACCAGGATGAACCCGTCGGTGACCGAGACGTACTCGCCCGCCATGGATTGCTGGATGGCGTCGGACACGATGACCAGGATCAGGATGTCCGCCATGCCGACCGAGCCGATGCGCCGGCGCACGCCGAAGCGGAACAGCACGAACAGGAACCAGTAGGAAATCGTGCCGCGCACCACCATCTCGAGCGGCATCTCGGGAACGAACAGCGCCTGCCAATCCAGCGTCATCGCGTGAAACTGTCTCCGTAGGGCGACGCAATCTGCCGCGCGACAGCGCGTCTCTACTAGGGAGAGCGGGTGGTACGCAAGTTGCGTGCCTTTGGCCGGCGCTGCAAATTTTTCCAATTCCTCCAGGACACCCCACGTGCCCCACCTCCTATTGGTAGACGACGACCCCGAGCAGCTCGAGTGGCTCTCCGAGATGGCCAAGGCCGAGGGCTTCACCGTGGCCACCGCCGACTCGCTGCGCAACGCGCGGATCCAGATGACGCGCCTGCAGCCCGACGTGCTGCTCACCGACCTGCAGCTTCCCGACGGCCACGGCATGGAACTCATCGGCGACCTGGAAACGCGCGACTCGACGGAGCTCGTGCTGATCACCGGCCACGCGAGCGTCGAGAGCGCGGTGGAAGCGCTGCGCGCCGGCGCCACCGACTACCTGGTGAAGCCGGTCGACCTGGAGCGCCTGCGCGCGATCCTGCGGCGCGTGCCGCGCACCGGCGAGCTGCGCGCCGAGATCGGCGAGCTGCGCGACGAGCTGCGCAAGCTCGGCCGCTTCGGCCATATCCTCGGCTCGTCGCCGCCGATGCAGAAACTCTACGACCAGATCGGCCGCGTGGCGCCCACCTCGGCCACCGTGCTCCTCGTGGGCGAGAGCGGCACCGGCAAGGAGCTCGCGGCGCAGACCATCCATGACCTCAGCCGGAGGAAGAAAGCGCCGTTCCTGCCGCTCAACTGCGGCGCGGTGTCGCCGCAGCTGATCGAAAGCGAGCTGTTCGGCCACGAGAAGGGCAGCTTCACCGGCGCCGACCGCCAGCACAAGGGCTACTTCGAGCGAGCGCACGGCGGCACGCTCTTCCTGGACGAGATCACCGAGATGCCGCAGGAGCTGCAGGTGAAGCTGCTGCGCGTGCTGGAGACCGGCCAGTTCATGCGCGTAGGCACCACCACGCCCATCAGCGCCGACGTGCGGCTGATCGCCGCGACCAACCGCAACCCGGAAGCCGCGGTGGCCGACGGCAAGCTGCGCGAGGACCTCTACCACCGGCTGAACGTGTTCCCGATCGCCATGCCGCCGCTGCGCGAGCGCGGCACCGACATCGAGCTCCTCGCGCAGCACTTCCTCGACCAGCTGAACAAGCAGGAGAGCGGCTCGAAGTCGTTCGCGCCGCCGGCGATCGCTGCGCTCTACGCGCACGGCTGGCCGGGCAACGTGCGCGAGCTGAAGAACTATGTGCAGCGCGCGTTCATCCTGGCCGACGAGATCATCGACGCGGACCTGGCGCCGGCGACCGTCACCGCGCCGGAAACGGCGCCGATCCTCACGGTGCGGGTCGGAACCACGCTCGACGACGTCAGCCGGCGCCTCATCGAGGCGACGCTCGCGGAGTGCGGCAGCAAGCGCAAGGCCGCCGACATGCTCGGCATCAGCCTCAAGACACTCTACAACCGCCTCGCCGCGTACAAGGCGGCCGACGGCGGCGAGCCGATGGAGGACGACGACGCGGTGAAGTCCGGCGGCAGCTACGATGAACGCCGCACGGCGGCTTAGCGAGCGCCGCACGGCGGCTTGATGGGTATGCGCCTTGCTTTCCATCGATCGTTTTCTTGAACGTCAACGTTAACGGAGGCAGGACATGGCTGCAGACACGAGCAGGGCGGCGGGCGCCGCAAAAGCCGAGGCCGATCGCAACATCGATCGCATGGGCCAGTCGGCGCACCAGGCGGTAGACCGCGTGACTGGCGCAGCGGCGCAGGTCGCGGACCGCCTGAGCGAGCACGCCGAGCGCATCACGGACAAGGGCGAAGAGCTGCTCGCCATGAAGGACGACTGGATGGAGACGGCGCGCGACTACGTGCGCGAGAAGCCGTTCGCCGCGCTCGGCATGGCCGTGGCGGCGGGCTACCTCCTGCACATGATCACGCGCTCGCGCTAGACGCCGGGCGATGTCCGCAGTTCCGCAATTCACCGCGGCGCAGCGCAAGCCGCCGGGCCTCTCCGAGCTCCTCGGGCGCGTGCTTTCGGAAACGAGAGCGCTCGTCACCGACTATGCGGAGCTCGCCGTGCTCGACGCGCGCCGCGCCGGCATCCGCCTGGCCTGGCTGCTCGGCAGCGGGCTCATGGTAGCCATCCTTGTCATCACCGCGTGGATGGCCGGGATCGCCGCCGGCATCGTCTGGATGTGGGGCGAAGGCGTCTCGTGGCCGGCGGCGATCGGCATCGCCGCCCTCATCAACCTCGTCGGCGCCGGCGCGCTGGTGTGGTGGATGCGAAGCCTGGTGGTCGAGCTGCCCTTCACTGCGTTGCTGCGGCAGCTGAAGGGTGAGCCGCCCAAAGGAGAAGGAGAGCCTCCGCATGCATCCTGACCCGGAAATCGTCGAGGTCGAGCAGCGCCTCGCGCGGCGGCGCACGCAGCTCGAGCACACGCTGCACGAGACCGGGCAGCGCGCGGTGAAGACGCTCGCCTCGCCGGCCGTGCTGGTCGGCGTGGTCGCGCTCGGCTTCCTGGCGGGAGCCGGTATCAGCCGGCGCAAGGCGCCAGTGAAGGAGAGACGCCGCGAAAAAGCCGAGAAGACCGGCTTCGCCGGCATGCTCATGACGGGCGCCCTGTGGCTGCTGAAGCAGCAGCTGGGCAACCCGGCGCAGATCGCCCAGCTCATCGTCTCGCGCGTGAAGCACAAGTCCGCGGCTTACACGCCGCCGCCGGCGCCGCGGTCGTCGCCGGGCGACAGGTTCGGCCCGCGCAGCGTCAATCCGCCGCCACACGCATACCGCTGACCGCACTATAGAAATAGCGTTTCGCACCGGCTAGTCTCGGAGGGCGCATGAATGTTCCTTCCCGGCTGGCCCGCGTAGCGAATGCAGCGTTCGGCCTCGTCGCGGTGCTGGGCGCGGCCACGCTCTGGGGCTGGGTCCTCTCCGTGTCCCGCCTGCGCGACCTCGGCGCGGACTTCCCGCCCATGCCGCCGAGCGCGTCGCTCGCGTTCGTGCTGCTTGCGGGCAGCTTCTTCGCCTCGCGCCACGCGGCGCAGCGCCGCGCGTCGTACGGCGCCGCCATCGTGGCAGGCGCGATCGCGGTGCTGGCGCTCGCCCAGGAATTCCTCGGCATCGCTCTCGCGCCGGAGCTCGCCATCGCGCCGGCGGCCGCGGTCACGCTGCTCCTGCTCGCGTTCGTAACACCGCTCGCGCGCGATCCGCGCATCCTGCGCGTGCCCGCCAACAGCCTGGTCGCCTGCGTCGTGGCCTCGGTCGCCTTTTTCGCGCTCCTCGGACTGACGCTACGCGTGCTGCGTCTGGACCTCGCCGCGCCGCTCCTCGGATTCTCCGCGCCCGAAGCGCTGGCGAGCCTGTTCGCCGCGCTCGGCCTCGCCACCGGCCGGCCAAGCGCCTGGCTGCTCGATACGCTCTCCAGCCGCCGCACCGGCGCGGTGGTTACGCGCTGGCTGCTGCCGGCGGCGTTCGGCGTGCCGCTCGTGGTCGGCTGGCTGCGCATCCTCGCGGAGCGGCACGGCCTGTTCAGCGAGGCCTTCGGGCTGGCCGCGTTCACCCTGCTGATGATCGTGTCCTTCAGCGCGCTCGTGCTGTGGGTGGCGCGCACGCTGGACCGGATCGCGGCGCAGCGCGCCCAGGCGGAAGAGCAGGCCGAGGAGCAGCGCGAATGGCTGCAGGTCACGCTGGCGAGCATCGGCGACGGGGTCGTCGCTACCGATGCGGCGGGCCGGGTGCGCTTCCTCAACGCCGCCGCCCAGCGGCTCACCGGATGGCGCGCCGCCGAAGCCGCGGGCCGTCCGTTCACCGACCTGCTGCAGCTTTTCGACGAGCGCAACGGCGCCGCGGTCGAGTGCCCGCTCCATCCGGCGCTGCAGCTGCGCGTCGCGACGTCGGCGGCCGGCGAGCCCGCGCTGCGCGGGCGCGACGGCACGGTGCACGCCGTGGACATCAACGCGGCGCCGATCCTCGATCCAGGCAACAACCTGCTCGGCGCGGTGCTCGTCCTGCGCGAGGCGGCGGTGCAGCGCAAGGCCGAGCGCGCGATGCGCGAGGCCTATACCGAGCTCGACCAGCGCGTGGTGCGCCGCACCGCGGCGCTCGAGCGCGCGAGCTCGGCGCTGCGCGAGCGCAACGCGCTGCTGAACGCCATCACCACGAGCACGCCCGACCTCATCTACGCCAAGGACCGCGCCGGGCGCACGCTGATGGCGAACCCGGCGTGGATCCAGGCCGTCGGCGAGGCGCGCGAGGCGGAGGGCGCCGAGCTCGACGCGAACGACCGCCTGGTGCTCGAAGGCGGCGAGGCGATGATCATCGAGCAGTCGCTGCCCTCCTCGGGCGGCGAGCGGATCTACCTCACCACCAAGTCCCCGCTGCGCGACGAGCAGGGGCGCATCATGGGCCTCATCGGCGTGGCGACCGACATCACCGAGCGCAAGCGCGCTCAGGGCGAGCTCGAGAAGCTCGTGGTGGCGGAGCAGCGCCTGCGCGCGGAGGCCGAGCGCGCGAACCGCGCCAAGGACGAGTTCCTCGCCATCGTGTCGCACGAGCTGCGCTCGCCGCTCAACGCCCTGCGCGGCTGGAGCCACCTGCTGCTCACCACGCGGCCGCTCGACCCGGCGCTGATCGAGCGCGGCGCGAAGGCCATCAAGCGCAACGTCGACCACCAGACGCGCCTCATCGACGACCTGCTGGACACCTCGCGCATCGTGAGCGGCAAGCTGAACATCGAGCGCCGCGTGGTGAACCTGGTGGAGATCGTGGGCAACGCGCTCGACGCAGCCCGCCCGGGCGCGGCGGCCAAGTCGATCGAGCTGCGCTTCCGGCCGGACGAGCCGGCGGTGATGGTGGTGGGCGACAGCGGCCGGCTGCAGCAGCTGGTGTCCAACCTGCTGTCGAACGCGTTGAAGTTCACTCCCGACCGCGGCACGGTGGACGTGGCGCTGCGCAAGCACGCCGAGCGCGTGCAGCTGCAGGTGAAGGACAACGGCGTGGGAATCTCCTCCGAGTTCCTGCCGCACGTGTTCGACCGCTTCACCCAGGCCGACACCTCGGCGGCGCGGCGCGCCGGCGGCCTCGGCATCGGCCTCGCGCTGGTTCGCCATATCGCGCTGCTGCACGGCGGGCAGGTGAGGGCCGAGAGCGGCGGCGTGGGCCGCGGCGCGAGCTTCACGGTCGACCTTCCGGCCGCGCCCGCCACCGCGGCACTCGCCCTCGCCGGGGCGCCCGCGCCCGAGCGCCGCCGCGCGCCGGAAGGCGCGCTCTCCGGCATCCGCGTCTGGGTGGCCGACGACGACGTCGATGCGCACGAGGTGGTGGCGCTCACGCTCGGCCAGACCGGCGCGGTCGTCGAGGCTTTCTCCTCGGGCGGCGAGCTCGTCGCGGCGCTCGAGCGCGAGCTCCCCGGGCGTCCGCCGCACGTGCTGCTGATCGATCTCGCCATGCCGGGCGAGGACGGATTCGAGGCGCTGCGCCGCATCCGCTCGGTGGAAATGGCGTGCGGGTTCGAGCCCGCGGTGCCCGCCATCGCGCTCACCGCGTTCACCCAGATCGAGCGCGAGCGCCTCGTCGCCGCAGGGTTCTGCGATCGCGTCGACAAGCCGGTGGTGGCCGAGAAGCTGATCGCAGCGATCCGCGCCGCCATGAAGGAGCGGCGCCAGCCCGCCGCGGCCGCGCAGGGCTCCTAGGCGAGCGTCACTGGGCCTTGATGCCGCGCTCCTTGATTACGCGCGCCCATTTCTTCTGCTCGCTCGCGAGGTGCGCGGCCGCCTCTTCCGGCGTGCTCGCGATTACCGTAAGGCCGCGCTCCTCGTAGAACTTCACCTGCTCGGGGGTAGTGAGCCCCTTGCGGATGTGCGAGTTCAGCGTGTCGACGATCGCGCGCGGCGTGCCCTTGGGCGCGGCAACGACGAACCAGGTGTCGAACTCGTAGCCGGGCACGCCCGCCTCGGCGACCGTGGGCAGGTCCGGCACGGCAGGATTCCTTTTCGCGCTCGTCACCGCCAGCGCCCGCATGCGGCCGGCTTTCACGAAGCCGATCTCCTGCGAGATGTTGCCGAACGTGACCGCAACCTCGCCGGCGATGAGCGCCGTGTCGGCCGGCCCGCCGCCCTTGAACTGCACCGGCACGATGTTCACGTCGGCAAGCAGGTTGAAAAGCTCGCCGGCGATGTGCGGGTTGGTGCCGACGCCCGCGGCGGAGTAGTAGAGCTGGCCCGGCTTCGCCTTGGCGAGCGCGATCAGCTCCTGGATCGAGCGCGCCGGGAGCGACGGATTCACGGTGACGAACGACGGCGACGACGCCACCAGCGAGACGGCGACGAAGTCGCGCAGCGGGTCGTACGGCGCGCGCGGCATGAGGAACTGGTTGGACACGAAGGGAATCGTGTTGATGAGCAGCGTGTAGCCGTCGGGCGGCGAATTCATCACCGCCTCCGTGCCGATCACTCCCGAGGCGCCCGAGCGGTTGTCCACCACCACCTGCTGGCCCAGGCTCTCCGAGAGCTTCGCCGCCAGTAGCCGGCCCACCACGTCGACGCTCCCGCCGGGCGGGAACGGCGACACCAGGCGGATCGGTTTCGTCGGATAGCTCTGCGCATGCGCGGGCAATCCGAGCGTTGCCGCGATCAGCGTCGCGGCCATGAGGCTGCAAAATCTTTTCATGATTCTCCTTTCAGTCCCACGCACACCTTGAGCACGGACATCCGAGCACCAACGCGGGCCGCGGCGAGAAGGGGCTCAGCCGCGTGCTCGGTCATGGCCGCGAAAAAAGGCGTGGTAACTGTCCGCAAGGCGATCGTCGAAAGCGGTCGCTAGTATATGTCCGGTACCGGCCAATAGAACATTCCTGGCCCTTGACCTAGGTTCAACTCGCTTCTGATTTGTGTTGACTCCTTGTTGGTAAGAGACCACCGTGTTCGGAATCATCCGGAGGCAACTATGAGCATTTTTCTGGTTCCTGGTTTATCCGTCCGGGTCGTTGGGATGGCAGTCATGCTGATTCCAGCGGCCTTCGCCATGGCCGGCCCATCTGAAGACGCGAATGCGCGAATCAGCCAATGGTCGGCCGCGTACACCGCGAATGACCCGGAAGCAGTCGTCGATAGCTATTGGCCGGATGCGATCCTGCTCGGAACGGTAAGCCCGGTCATTTCCGAAGGCACCGAGGCGATCCGCAAGTATTTCTCCCGTGTGAAGGGAAGCGGCAACAAGAACACGCTCGAGGAGAGGCGCACCATCGTGCTCGGCGAGGACGCCGTAGTCGTCACCGGCTTCTACGAGTTCACCCGCATGAGCGAAGGCAAGCCTTTGCCTGGCCCGTCGCGCTTTACGATGCTTGTCACCAAGCGCGGCAGCGAGTGGCGCATCCTTCATCACCATTCTTCGCCGCACGTCCTGCAGTAATGCAGTAATCCGTCAGGGGACCGAGCCGAGCGGGGCGCAGACTTCTTCCAGAGGCTTGCGCTCGGCGTCGACGCCGAGGAAGGCGGCCACAAGCGCAGCGGCGCACATGAGGCCGCCGGCGAGCGCATAGGCGCCGAAGAGCGCGGGGCGGCTGCCGCTCTCGATCATGGCGCCGAAGAGCGGCGGCCCGGCGAAGCCGCCGAGCGCGGTGCCGGTGGCGTAGAAGATGGAGATGGCGATGGCGCGCATCTCCAGCGGAAATACCTCGCTCACGGTGAGGTAGGCGGCGCTCGCGGCCGCCGAGGCGACGAAGAAGATTGCGCTCCAGCACAGCGTAAGCCCGGTGGCGCCGAGCGCGCCGGAGGCGAAGGCTTCGCCGGTGGCGAAGAGCGCGATGCCGGAAGCAGCGTAGGTGAGGGCGATCATGACGCGGCGGCCGATCGCGTCGAAGAGCCTCCCGAGGATGAGCGGGCCGAGGAAGTTTCCGACCGCAAAGGGGAAGATGTAGTAGCCGACGCTCGCGTTCGGGACGCCGTAGAACTGCGTGAGCACGAGCGCGTAGGTGAAGAATATGGCGTTGTAGAAGAACGCCTGCGCGGCCATAAGCACAAGGCCGAGCACCGTGCGCCGGCGATAGCGCGTGGCGAGAAGCCGCACGATCTCGCGCCACGGCACCGAGCGCAGCGCCCGCATCGACAGCTGCCCGGAAAACGCCGGCAGCGCGCCGTGGCGGAGGGCAAGCTCCGCCTCGATCTGCGCCACGATCGCTTCGGCTTCCGCGCTGCGCCCGTGCATGAGGAGCCAGCGCGGGCTTTCCGGGACGTGGCGCCGCACGAGGAGGATGGCGGCTCCGAGGAGTGCGCCGAGCCCGAACGCCAGGCGCCAGCCGAGCTGCGGATCGAGGAAGCGTTCATCGAGGAGCGGGATCGACACGGCGGCGCCCAGCGCGGCGCCGATCCAGAAGCTGCCGTTGATCGCGAGGTCCACCGTGCCGCGCAGGCGCGCCGGGATCAGCTCGTCGATCGCCGAGTTGATCGCCGCGTATTCGCCGCCGATTCCGAAGCCGGTCAGGAAGCGGCAGCAGGCGAAGGTCAGCAGGCTGAAGGAAAAGGCGGTGAGCACGGTTGCGCCGACGTACACGGCGAGCGTCACGAGGAACATGCGCTTTCGCCCCAGCCGGTCGGCAAGGCGCCCGAAGTAGAGGGCGCCGAGCACCGCGCCGGCGACATAGGCCGACGCCGCCCAGCCGATCTGCGCCGCCGAGAGCCCAAGCGTGTCGGCGCGCTGCAGGGTCGGCCCGAGCGAGCCCACCACGGTGACTTCCAGGCCGTCCAGCAGCCAGCTCACGCCGAGCGCGATCACCACGCGCCAGTGCCATCTGGACCACGGCAGGCGGTCGAGGCGAGCCGGGATCGAACTTCGGATGGCTGCTTCGGACGTCACGTTGTAGGCTTGGAGGCTATGGCCAAGGAAAAAGTTACCGCGCTACGCAAACGTTACTACCCGGACATTGCGCCGGATCGCGAGTATCCACCGCTGCGCTTCCAGTCCATCCGGAAGAAGGTGACGGCGGAGGAATGGGAAGCGCGCGTGGATTGCGCCTGCGCCTATCGCCTCGTGCGCCATTTCGGCATGGACGACCTGATCTACAACCACATCTCGGCACGCATCCCTGGAACGGAGGAGTTCCTGCTCAATCCGTTCGGCCTCACCTATGACGAGATCTGCGCCTCCTCGCTCGTGAAGGTCGACCTCAAGGGACGCATCCTGTGGCAGCCCGAGTGGCCCAAGGGGCTGAACTACACCATCAACCTCGCCGGATTCGTGATCCACGGCGCGATCCACGAGGCCAAGCCGCAGATCCAGTGCGTGATCCACACGCACTCGCTTGCCGGCATGGCGGTGGCGAGCCTCAAGCGCGGCTTGCTGCCGATGACGCAGACCGCAATGCGCTTCGCCAAGGTGGCCTACCACGACTATGAAGGCGTAGTGCTGGAGATGGAGGAAAGGAAGCGCCTGCTCAGGAACCTGGGCGATTGCGAAGTGATGCTCCTGCGAAACCA
>DATAHF010000069.1:0-8545 GCA_036263315.1 Burkholderiales bacterium | reverse complement strand
GCGGGTAGGCGCCGTTCGGGAACATCTTCGGGAACTCGCGCAGGCGCCATTCCATGAAGCGCGGGATGTCCTGCGAGTGCACCATGTAGGTGGTGAACTGCACCACGTTGCCCCAGCCCGCGCCCGCGGACTTGAGCGCCTCGTGGATCTGGCTGAACACGCCGCTGCACTGCGCGGCGAAGTCGGCGCCCGGGGACAGCATGCCGGCGATGAAAAGGTATTCGCCCGCCTTCACGCGCGTGACGTGCGAGTACTGCCCGAGGGGCTTGCCGAGCGACTCGACGTTGTAGATCTTGATGTCTGCCATGGGGGCCTCTTCCGGGAAAGCGAGGACTGTACACTTCACCCCGGATCCCATGAGCACGCTTTCGGAACGCATTTCGCAGGCCCTCGGCGCGGACATCGTCTCGGGCAAGGTGGCGCCCGGCACGAAGCTCGACGAGGAGACGCTCGCCCGGCGCTTCAAGGTCTCGCGCAGCCCGGTGCGCGATGCGCTGCGCCACCTCGCCGCCACGCGCCTGGTGGAGTCCGAGCCGCGCCGCGGCTTCTCGGTCGCGGCCATCGACGTCGCGGGCCTGCACGACATGTTCGAAGCCGTGGCCGAGCTCGAGGCGCTGTGCGCGCGCTTTTGTGCGCTGCGGGCGGGCGCCCCGGAGCGCAAGACCATCGAGGCCATCCACCGCCAGGCCCTGGGCGCGGCGAAGGGGAAGGACCTGGGCGGGTATTCGCGCCTGAACGAGGCGTTCCACCGCGCGATCTACAGCGCGGCGCGCAACCGCAACCTCGAGGCGCTCACCCTGGAGCTCAGGCAGCGGCTTGCGCCGTTCCGCACGCGGGTGTTCTTCGACGTGGCCGACCGCATGCGCAGCTCGTCGCAGGAGCACGACCTGCTCGCTCAGGCGATCGTGCGCGGCGACGCCGACGCGGCGAGCCATGCCATGCGCAGCCATGCCGCCAGCGCCGCGGCCAACGTCATGGAGTATTTCCGCCGGCACGACATGGCCTTGGGCGCGCCCTCGAAACGTGTATACAAAAATGGCGCTGCTGTACACAAGGCTCCGGTACGATAGCGCCTCCCGCAGACCTGACAGGAACCCCGACTTCATGACCTGGATTGCCCTCGCAACCTATCGAACCAGCGCCAAGGGCGAAGCGCCCGCGGTGGTGGTGGACAACAAGCTGTACGACGCGCGCCAGGCGCTCCCCGCCGGCGTCGGCGGCGCGATCGCCGACTGGCCGCGCGCGCAGGCCGCGGTGCGCCAGCTCGCCGAGCAGGTGCGCGCCGGGAAGCTCCCGGCGCTGCGCGAGGGCATGGACGCGCTCACCGCGCCGTACCGCCCGATGCGCGTCTTCTGCGCCGCGGCGAACTACATCGAGCACGCCAAGGAGATGGGCACCGTGCTCGCCAACAAGGCGCAGAGCAAGCCCTACATGTTCCTCAAGCTGCAGGACACCATCGTCGGCCCGGGCGACGACGTGGTGAAGCCGCCCGAGACGCAGAAGCTCGACTGGGAAGTCGAGCTCGCCGCCGTCATCGGCAAGCAGGCGCGCCGCGTCGGCGTGGACGAGGCGCTCGACTACGTCGCCGGCTACAGCGTGCTGAACGACATCTCGGCGCGCGACCTCAACAAGCGCACCGACTACCCGTTCGCCTTCGACTGGTTCCAGGGCAAGAGCTGGGACACGTTCGCGCCGTTCGGCCCGTGGATCGTGCCGGCCTGGCAGGTGAAGGATCCGCAGGCGCTCGGGCTCAAGCTCACGGTCAACGGCAAGGTGATGCAGGATTCCAGCACCGCGAGCATGATCTGGACGGTGCGCGAGCAGGTGAGCTACCTGTCGCAGATCCTCACGCTGCGCCCGGGCGACGTGATCGCCACCGGCACGCCCACCGGCGTGGGCGCGGCGCATGGCATATTCCTGAAGGACGGCGACCGTGTGGAAGCCACGGTCGAGGGAATCGGCACGCTGCCGAACCGCATCGTGAACGAGAAACGCTAACCAGGAGGAGGCAACCATGAAACGCACCGCCGCTCTCGCATTCGCGCTCGCGCTCGGCACCGCGCCGGCGCTCGCCCAGGAGAAGGTCACCTACAACATGGCGTGGCTGCCGCAGGGCAGCTCCATCGGCGTGATCGTCGCGCAGGACAAGGGCTACTTCAAGGAAGTCGGCCTCGACACCAACATCGTGCGCGGCTACGGCGGCAACCGCACCGCGAACGAGCTCGACCAGGGACAGTTCGAGTTCGGCTACGTCGACCCGATCAGCCTCATCCTCAACCGCGCCAACGGCGGCAAGATCAGGATGGTGGGCGCGATCAACACGCGCTGGCCGGCGGGCGTGTGCTATGTCACCAAGCGCAACCACGTGAAGACCATCGACGACCTGAAGGGCCTGTCGCTCGGCGGCGGCGCCGGCTCGCCGGTGCACAACGTGGTGCCGGCGTGGCTCGAGATGAACGGCAAGCCGCGCGACTTCATCAAGCTCGTGCGCCTCGACCCCGCGGTGGTGGATGCCTCCTTCATGGAAGGCAAGACCGACCTCGCCGAGTGCTGGCAGGCGAGCAACCGCCCGGTGCTCGCCAAGCTCGCGAACGCGGCCAACGTGCAGGTGGCGTGGCTCAACTACGCGGACTTCGGCCTGAACGCCTACGGCAGCGGCTTCGCCACGCGCGAGGAGCTGATCGCGAAGAAGCCCCAGGTGGTGCGCAACTTCCTGAAGGCTTCCTACCGCGGCTTCCAGGACGCGTTCAAGAACCCGGAAGCGGCCGCCGACATCGTCGTCAAGATGTTCCCGGCGACCGACCGCGCCATCGCGCTCGCGCAGATCAGGGAAACCGCGGACATCATGGACGACCCGCAGGTGCGCAACCAGGGCCTCGGCTACCTGCGCGAGGACCGCATGGCCTCGACGCTGTCCTTCGTCGACAAGGCCTACGACGTGAAGGGCAAGGTCAAGCTCTCCGACCTCTTCACGAATGAATTCCTGAAATGAGTTCAGTGCCCAAGCCGCGCAAGATGGGCCATCTCGTGCTGATGGTGCGCGATATCCAGGCGTCCGCGAAGTTCTACAGCGAGGTGGTCGGGCTCGAGGTGTCCGACTGGATCGAGGACCAGATGGTGTTCCTGCGCTGCAACGCCGACCACCACTCCATCGCGCTCGCGCAGCTGCCGAAGGACGCGGAGCACTTCGACAAGATGCTGCCGCCCTTCAGCCGGCCGGGCACCGAGCACTTCGCCTTCGAGCTCGGCTCGCTCGCCGAGATCGAGGCGGCGGTGCCCTTCCTCAAGGAGAAGGGCGTCGAGATCGTGCGCGGCATCGGCAAGCACGGCCCGGGCGAGAACGTGTTCCTGGTGTTCAAGGATCCCGACGGCAACCACGTCGAGTTCTACTGCGACATGGTGCAGATCACGCCGGAGCGGCCCTACAAGCCGAGCGTGCACCCCAACACGCTGGATGCGTTCGACCAGTGGCACTTCAAGCGCTTCGTGGTCCCGCCGCCGGACTGGGGTCCGCGTAAATGAAGTGGCGGGAGATCGTCGAGCCGGCGATCCTGTTCGCCGTGCTCGCGGTCTTCTGGGAGAAGGGCGTCGCGCTCTTCGGCATCAAGCCCTACCTGCTGCCGCCGCTCTCCAAGGTGCTCGAGACGTTCTGGCAGGGCCGCGGCATGCTGCTGCAGCAGAGCTGGATCACGCTCGGCGAGATCGTCGGCGGCTTCCTCTGGGCGGTGGCGGGCGGCCTCGCGCTCGGCCTCGCGATCTTCGCCTGGCCCTTCATGCGGCGCACGCTCTACCCGGTGATCGTGCTCTTCCAGGGCCTGCCGAAGGTGGCGCTCGCGCCGATCTTCGTCATCTGGTTCGGCTACGGCCTCGCCTCCAAGGTGCTGATGGCGTTCCTCTTCGCCTTCTTCCCGGTGGTGGTGGGCACGCTCGGCGGCCTCGCCGGGACGCCGGAGCACCTGCTCGAGCACTTCCGCGCCATCCGCGCCTCCGCCACGACGACCTTCGTGCGGCTGCGCATCCCGAGCGCGCTGCCCTCGATCATGGACGGCTGCAAGACCGCGATGCCGCTCGCGGTGATCGGCGCCATCGTCGGCGAGTTCGTCGGCTCGGAGAACGGCCTGGGCCACCTCATCCTCGAGGCGAACGCGAACGCCCGCACCGACCTGATGTTCGCCGCGCTATTCGCCATCTCCATCCTCGCCGGCCTGCTCTATGTCCTCGTGGAGCTCGCGGCGAAGCGCGTGTGGTGGCGGGCGCTGTAGCCGCCGCGCCGGCCATCCGGCTGGGCGCGGTGCAGAAGACCTTCGGCGGCAGCGCCGACGGCGTGCGCGCGCTCGAAGGCGTGTCCTTCGAGGTGCCGCAGGGCGAGTTCGTCTCGGTGCTCGGGCCGAGCGGCTGCGGCAAGAGCACGCTGCTCAGGATCATCGCCGGGCTCATCACGCCCGATGCCGGCGGCGCGGTCGAGGTCATGGGGCGCGCGCAGTCGGCGCCCTCGGACGAGGTCGGGGGCGTGTTCCAAACGCACAACCTGCTGCCGTGGCTCACGGTCGAGAAGAACATCCGCCTCGCCGCCGACGTGCGCGGCCTGCCCGCCGCGGAGATCGAGCGCCGGCTGGAGGACATCCTGCCGGTGCTGAAGCTCGACGCGTTCCGGCGCCTCTATCCGCACCAGCTCTCCGGCGGCATGCGCCAGCGCGCCGCGCTCGGCCAGATGCTGGTGCTCCTGCCGCAGCTCCTGCTGCTGGATGAGCCGTTCGGCGCGCTCGATGCGTTGACGCGCGACCAGCTGAACGTGGAGCTCCTGCGCCTGTGGCAGGACATGCGGAAGACCGTGCTCCTCATCACCCACAGCATCCCCGAGGCGATCTTCCTTTCCGACCGCGTGCTCGTCATGTCCGACCGCCCCGGCAGGATCGTCGACGACGTGCGCATCGAGCTGCCGCGGCCGCGCAATTCGCAGGCGACGAAGGAGGACCCGGCGTTCGGCCGCTACGTCGTCTACCTGGAGAAGTGCATGGGGGTGGCATGAGCGGCTTCGCCTCGCTCGCGCAGCCCTTCACGCTGCGCGGCACCGCGTTCCGCAACCGCATGGTGCAGGCGCCGATGTGCGCCATGTACGCGGCGCCCGACGGCGCGGTCACGCCGCAGACGATCGAGTACTACCGCGCCCGCGCGCGCGGCGGCGCCGGGCTCGTCATCGTCGAGATCACCTTCACCGATGCGAGCGGCAGCCGCGCGTTCCACGCCCAGCTCGGGGCGCACGACGACACCATGATCCCGGGCCTGGGCGAGCTCGCCGCCGCGATCCGCGAGGAGGGCGCGGTTCCGGGGCTGCAGCTCGGCCATTGCGGGCCGCAGCGCGTGGTGGTCGAGCCGCCGGTGGTGGCGCCCTCGCCGATCCCGTGGGCGCCGGGCAAGCGCGTGCCGCACGAGCTCACCGCGGCCGAGATCGAGCAGATCGTCGAGGACCATCGCCAGGCGGCGCGGCGCCTCGCGCAGGCGGGCTTCGAGGTGGTGGAGCTGCACGGCGCGCACGGCTACCTGCTGAACGCGTTCGTCACGCCGGCCACCAACACGCGCACCGATGCGTACGGTGGCTCGCCCGAGAAGCGGCTGCGCTTTCCGATCGAGGTGGTGCGCGCGGTGCGCGCCGGCCTCGGCCCGAAGAAGCTCATCTCGTATCGCCTGAACGGCGACGACCTCCTGCCCGGCGGGCTGCAGATCGACGCGTACCGCGGCGTGGCGAAGGCGCTGGTGGAGGCGGGCGTGGATCTCATCCACGTCTCCGCCGGCACCTACCGCGTCATGGAGCGGCGCATCCCGCCCATGTACCTGCCGGAGGCGCCGTTCGCGCAGTACGCGCGCCCGATCCGCGAGGCCGCCAAGGTCCCGGTCATCGCCTCGGGCACGATCCACGACCTCGAGCTTGCCGAGCGCCTGGTGCGCGAGGGCGATGCCGACTTCGTCTCCCAGGCGAGGCCGCTCTTCGCGGACCCCGATCTTCCTAAAAAAATTCTCGCGGGAAAAATTGAAGAAGTGCGCCCTTGCATCCGCTGCAACACCTGCCTGGCGCGCGAGCAGGGTGGCCTGCGCGGCTACTGCGCGGTGAACCCGCGCACCGGGCGCGAGCACGAGACGGCGCTGCCCGCGACGCGCAAGAAGCGCGTGGCCGTCGTCGGCGCGGGACCCGCGGGCATCGAGGCGGCGCTTACCGCGGCGGCGCGCGGCCACGCCGTGTCGCTCTACGAGCGGCGCGATCGCATCGGCGGCCAGTTGCGCCTCGCGGCGCAGCTGCCCTTCAAGAGCACGCTCCCGAAGCTGCTTGCGTACTACGAGCACGCGCTGAAGAAAGCGGGGGTAGCGGTTTTTCTCAACAAGGACATTTCCCCGGCCGAAATGGACGCGGACTGCGTGGTGCTGGCGGTCGGTCCGCATTTCTCTTCTGCGCAGAACGCGATTTCCGCGCTCGAGCATCCCGAGCGCATCGGCAAGACGGTGACGATCGTCGGCGCCAACACCGTGGGCGCGGAGCTCGCGTGGTGGCTGGGCTCGAAGAAGCACGCGGTGACGCTGCTGGAACGCGATGCGGAGTTCGACGACGACGTGAACCTCATCCAGCGCCTGGTGCTGCCGGGCGCGCTGAAGGAAGCCGGCGTGACGGTGAAATTCAATACCGAGCATGCGGGCGGCGCGGATGGCGGCAGCGTCATCCTGGCGTGCGGCGCGCAGGCGCCGGACCTGTCCGCATGGCGCTCCGCCGCGCCCGAGGTGCATTTCGCCGGCGGGCCAACGCTTATTGATGCCACCTACAGCGCCTATCGCACAGGTTTAAAAATTTAAAAAATGACAGACAAGATCTATCTGCACTACACGCAAGCCGAGCTCGATCGCAACTTCGACCAGCGCAACTGGGTGAAGAACGCGCTGGAGATCATCGGGCGCTATCCCGAGCTCAGCAAGGCGACGCGCGCGCGGCTGGCGCACCGCACCGTGGCCTACGGGCAGGGCGCCGACGAGACGCTGGACATCTTTCCCGCGGCGAAGTCGCCCGCGCCGGTGCAGATCTTCGTGCACGGCGGCGCGTGGAAGAACTTCACGAAGGACGACTACTCGTTTCCCGCGGATGCCTATGTGCCCGCCGGCATCCACACTTTGGTGCTCAATTTCTCCAACGTGCCGGCGGTGCGCCTGCCGGAGATGGCGGAGCAGGTGCGCCGCGGCATCGAATGGGTGGCGCGCAACGCGGCGAGCTTCGGCGGCGATCCGGAGCGCATCTACCTCTCGGCGCATTCCTCGGGCGCGCACCTTTCCGCGCTCGCGCTGCAGAAGGACCGCTACGTGAAGGCGGCAACGCTGGTGAGCGGACCGTACTACCTCGAGCCGGTGGTGCTGAGCGCGCGCAGCAGCTACGTGAAGCTGAGCCCCGCGGAAGTGCTCGAGCTGAGTCCCGGCCTGCACGCCGGGCGCATGACCTGCCCGGTGATCATCGTCTACGCGGAGAACGACACCGATGAATTCCGCCGCCAGTCGCGCGAGTTCGCTCGCGCGCTGGAGAAGGCGGGCCGCCTGCAGCGCGAGGTATGCTTCCCGGGCGTGAACCATTTCGAGCTCATGGAAAAATACGGCGATCCGGAGCATGCTCTGGTCCGGGCGGTTTTCGAACAGATGGGACTACGGAGATAACGACATGGCGGGCAAGCTCAGGCATTTTGCGGTGGTGGTGCGCGACCTTCAGAAGGCGGCCAGGTTCTACGAAGGCGTGTTCGGCCTGAAGCGCGTGGGCGAGGAGACGCTCGACTTCGCCTCCGCGGTCTATCTCAGCGACGGCGTCATCAATCTCGCGCTCCTGAACTACAAGGGCGAGCGCGGCTCGGGCCTCTCGGATGCCAAGAACTTCGTCGGCGCGCACCACTTCGGCTTCCAGGTGGACGATCTCGCCGAGACGCAGAAGAAAATCGAGGCGCTCGGCGGCAAGTTCTTCTTCGACCTCGGCAACGACGCCGAGAAGGAGAACTTCGAGCGCAAGTTCAAGGACCCGGACGGCGTCATCTTCGACATCTCGAAGAAAGGCTGGCAGGGCACCGCGCGCTAGCAGGCCGCCTTCCTGTAATTGAGCTCTTTCCTCACTGATCGCCCGCGCGTCATCAACGTCGGGCTGGCGGGCTTTGCGCGCGACCTCGCGGCCAATGGCGCCGCCGTCGCGCAAGTCCAGTGGACGCCGCCCGCGCGCGGCGAGCCGCGCCTGCTCGCCGCGCTCGATGCGCTGTCGCGCTCGCAAGGCGCCATCGACCAGGCGAACCAGCGGGTGCTCGCGCGCATCCTCGAAGCCGAGCCGTTCCTGGTCGACGTGCGCCGCGCGGGCGAGCTGATCCCGGAGCTCGACGCCGGGCGGCTCATCCTGCACGCCGGCCCGCCGATCGCGTGGGAGCGCATGTGCGGGCCGCTGCAGGGCGCGGTGTGCGGCGCCATCGTGTTCGAAGGCTGGGCGCGCGACCTCGCGGAAGCCGAGCGCATGGCGGCCGGCGGCGGCGTGCAGTTCGCGCCG
>DATAHF010000068.1:0-4530 GCA_036263315.1 Burkholderiales bacterium | reverse complement strand
ACGATGCCGAGATGGAGGCGCTCGCGGGCGCGCTCGGCGACACCGGACGCGGCGTGTTCATGCTGACGAAGGGCGGCCACACCTCGATCGAATTCCTGGAGCGCCTTGCCGCGCAATCGGGCCGGCCGGTCGTGATTGCCGCGCTGCTCCACAACACGACCAATCCGCAATCGGTCTTCGCCGACCTGGAAAGCATCCGCGCGGCCGGCGAGCGCGGACGCGGGCTGGTCGGCGCAGTGTCGTGCTGCCCGCTCGCCATGGACTTCACGCTGCGCTCGCCCTATACCTTCGAAGGCCTGGAATCCTGGCGCCCGGCGCTCGGCAAGAAAGGCGATGCCCTTACGCGCACCCTCGCGGATCCGGGCTTCCGTGCCGGCATCCGCGCCGAGCTCGCAAAGCCGGCGCACTTCCGCCTTTTCAACGGCGAGTGGGACAAGGTGCATGTGGTGGAGTCCTCGCGCGGCGACCTCGAGCAGCGCTCCATCGCCGAGCTCGCGGCAGCCGCCGCCAAGGACCCGCTCGACTACATGCTCGACCTCGCGCTCGCCGAGAAGCTGGAAACGGTGTTCAGCGCGCTGCTCCTCAACTCCGACGAGGACGCGGTCGGGCGCATGCTGCGCCATCCGAGCAGCCTCGTATCGCTGTCCGATGCCGGCGCGCATCTCACCTTCTTCAACGATGCCGGCTTCGGCCTGCACCTCCTTGGCCACTGGGTGCGCAGGCTCGGCGTGCTCACGCTTGCCGAGGCCGCGGAACGGCTCACCGGGCAACCGGCAAGGATCTTCGGCATCAGGGAGCGCGGCGCGCTGCAGGCCGGCTTCCATGCCGACCTGCTGCTCTTCGATCCGTCGACCGTGGACCGCGGCCCGAAGCGCCGCGCGTTCGACCTCCCCGGCGGCCATCCGCGCCTCACCACCGATGCGATCGGCGTGCACGGCGTGTGGGTGAACGGCGAGCGCATCGTCGGGGCGGACGGTGCGCTGGGAACGAACGGCCGCCGACCCGGAAAATTGCTGCGCGATTTTTCGTAGCATTGCAGCGACAGTCGCGTCCTGCTGTGTAAACGTTCGAGGACGCTCAGCGAGCGTCGGCTACAGGCGACGCAAGGCTCTCCCCGCGTTTTCCCAAGCCCCTGTTTCCCAAAGGACAATTCCCCGGCATGGATCGTGCCTCTTGGTACGCGGCGTCCCCGCCATCACTACAGAGAGGGAGTAGAAAGTGCTACAGAAAGACGGTTTCTTCCGCAAACGCGACGAAGGCTTCACCACCACCACCGCAACCACCAAGCCCCCTGTCTCGACGGCGCCGGCGCCGGCCGCAAACGCGGCTCCCGTGCACAGCGAGGCGCACATTGAAGCGAAGAAGGACCGGGGCGACGAGCGCCGCGAGGCGAAGCTCGTCGTCGGCCCGGACATCAAGATGAAGGGCGTCGAGATCAGCGATTGCGACACGCTGGTCGTCGAAGGCCGCATGGAAGCGACGCTCGATTCGCGCGTGCTCGAGATTGCCCAGAACGGCGTGTTCCAGGGAACGATCGCGGTCGATCAGGCCGAGATCAACGGCCGCTTCGAAGGCGAGCTCACGGTGCGCAAGCAGCTCATCATCCAGTCGACCGGGCGCGTGTCGGGCAAGATCCGCTACGCGAAGATCAAGGTCGAGGAAGGCGCAGAGCTTTCCGGCGATATCGCCACGATGGACAAGGGCCAGAGCACCGTCCGCAAGGCCGCCTAAGCAGCTCGAGTCGTCGTTTCCGCGTCAGGTCATTGGCGCGGGGACCGTGCCTGCCGGCCCCCTGCACTCTGGGGGGGCCGGTATTTTTTTATGGCGCCAGGGCTTTGCGCAGCCGCGCCACGCCCTCCCCGAGCCGTTCCTGCGACGCGGCGAAGCACCAGCGCACGAAGCCTTCGCCTTCCGGGCCGAACGCCGAGCCGGGCGCGAGCCCGAGCCCGTGCTCGCGCACCAGCGCCTTGCAGAAGGCCAGGCTGTCGGACATGCCTTCGATCCTGAAGAAGGCGTACATCGCGCCCGGCGGCAAAGCGACCGACACCCTCGGAGTGTCCTTCAGGCTTGAAATCAGAAAGTCCCGGCCTGCGCGAAAGCGCTGCAGCGTGCGCGCGATCACCGGCTCGCCGCGCGTGACCGCCTCGATGCCCGCGCGCTGCACGAACACCGGGGCGCAGGAAGTGTTGTATTCGATCAGCTTGCCGAGGTCGGCGACGAGCGCGGGCGGAACTACCAGCCAGCCCAGCCGCCAGCCGGTCATGAGCCAGGACTTGGAGAAAGTATTGGCGCTGATCAGGCGGTCTTCCGGCTCGGCGATGTCGAGGAAAGAGGGCGCAAGGCGCCCTTCGCCGTAGTAGAGGCGCTCGTACGCATCGTCGGCGAAGATCCAGATGCCGTGGCGCCGGCAGTGCTGCAGGAGGGCGCGCTGCTCCTCGCGCGTGACCGTCCAGCCGGTCGGATTGTTGGGCGAGTTCAGGTACAGCGCGCGGGTCCCGGGGGTGAGCGCGGCGAGCAGCTCGTCGAGATCGAGCCTCCAGCCCTCCGGCGAAAAGCGCAGCCCCACCGTAGCGACGCGCGCGCCGAGGATCTTCGGGATCTCCAGCAGGTTGGGCCACAGCGGCACCACCTCCACCACGCGGTCGCCCGGATCGACGAGGAGCTGCGATGCGAGCATGAGCGCATTGACGCCCGCGCTCGTCACGGCGATTTCCGCGGCCTTCGTTTTCCTGCCATGAAGCCCGGACAGGTAGACGGCGAGCGCTTCGCGCAGCTCCGGGATGCCGAGGTTGTGGGTGTAGAACACCTCCCCGGCGGCGATCGAGTCGGTCGCCGCCTTGCGGATGAACTCCGGCGTCGGCTCGTCGGGCTCGCCGACCCAGAACGGCAGGATGTCGCTGCGGCCGACGCCCTCGTTGTAGAGCTCGCGGATCTTGGAGGCCCCAAGCGCGTGCACGGCACCGCGCGCCCCCAGTGTCGCGTGCACCGCGCCGCGCGCCCCGAGCGGAGTTTCGGCTTTCATGGAAAGTCTATTCTAGACTTGCGCACCGATGACCTGGCACCGCCAGCAATGGTCGCTCGCCGCCGCGCTCCTCACCATGGTGGCCTGGGGCATGAACTTCGCCTTCGTGAAGTACGTCCTCGAGCACATCGGCGTGTGGCCGTTCATGTTCATCCGCTTCGTCACCCTGCCGGTGCTCGCGTTCGCGCTGCTCTTCGTCGTGTTCCGCGGCCGCATCGCGCGGACCTGGCCCAGGCGCGAAGACCTGGCGCGCTTCGTCGCCTGCGGCCTCATCGGCCATACGGCGCACATCGCCATGGTCATGTACGGCATGAACCTGTCCACGGCGTTTTCGTCCTCGCTGGTGCTGACCAGCGGCCCGCTCTTCACGCTTCTCATCCTGGCGGCGCTCGGCGCCGAGCGGCTGCGCCGCCGCCAGCTCGCCGGCACGCTGGTCGCGTTCTGCGGCATCGTGGTGTTCCTCGGCGACAAGTTCACGCGCGGGCTCGCCGCGGCGGGCTTCGGCGACCTGCTGCTGCTTGGCGCGGCGTTCCTCTTCTCCCTCTATACGGTGCTCTCGCGGCCGCTCGCCGATCGCTACGGGCCGCTGATCGTGCTGGCCTACACGCTCCTCTTCGGCTCGCCGCCGCTCGTCGCGCTGAGCCTGTCGTCCTTCCTGGCGTCCCCGGAAGGCGCGCTGACCGCGCCAGTGACCTTCGCCCTCTTCTTCACCATCGTCATCTCCTCGTTCTTCGGATGGCTGGCGTGGAGCTGGGTGAACAGCGTGCGCGGGCTCGCGCGCTGCGCGCCGTTCCAGTACCTCATGCCGCCGATCGCCGGGCTGGTCGCGTGGCTCACGCTGGGCGAGGTGTTCACGCCGCTCAAGCTCGCGGGCGCCGCGGTGACGATGGCGGGCGTCGCCTGGGCCCAGTACGCGGCGCAGCCGGATTCCGCCTGAGGCGCAAGCCGCACCCTACTGCGCGATAGAATCCGCGCAAAGGGAGATCCACCATGTCCGGAGCTCACGGCCACGTCGACCACGGCGGCAACAAGGGCGTTGCGCTGCTCATCTCGGTGCTCGCGCTCGTGCTCGCTTTTTCCGAAACGCTGGGCAAGAGCGCGCAGACCGCCGCCCTCGCCGCCAACATCGAGGCTTCCAACCTCTGGTCCTTCTTCCAGGCGAAGACCATCCGCCAGACCACGCTGCGCACGGCCGCCGAGCAGACCGAGCTCGCCGCCTCGAGCGAGGCGGCGAAGAAGCAGGTCGCGAAATGGAAGGAAACCGTCCAGCGCTACCAGAACGAGCCGGACACCAACGAGGGGCGCGACCAGCTGGTGGCGCGCGCCAAGGCGGCCGAGAAGAAGCGCGACACCTCCATGGCGGCCTATCACCACTACGAGCTCGCCTCGGCCGCGGTGCAGATCGCCATCGTGCTCGCCTCGGCGTCCATCATCACCGCCATGGCGGCGCTGGTATGGATCGCGGCCGGCCTCGGGCTGCTGGGCGTGGTATTCTGCGCGATCGGCTT
>DATAHF010000067.1:0-4976 GCA_036263315.1 Burkholderiales bacterium | reverse complement strand
ACCGGTTCCGCGGGCGGAAGCGCTCTCAGGAAGGCGCCCAGGTCCTGCGCGTCCGCCGGCGCATAGCAGCGCTCGGCAACGCCGCCTGCGCGCCAGCTCACATGGCGCGACATCGGCTCCGCGCGCTTCAGCGTGCCGCGCAAGCCGTGGAATTGGAGGGGTTCGGCCATGTTCATGTGAGCTGCGCAGGGACGTTGCCGATGGATCCGGCGCCCATCGTGAGGACGACGTCGCCGTCCTTCGCGGTGCGCCGGATGGCGTCCGCCATGGCGCCGATGTCCTCGACGAAGAGCGGCTCCACCTTGCCGTAGACGCGCAGGGCGCGCGCGAGCGAGCGCGCGTCGGCCGCGACGATCGGCGCCTCGCCCGCGGCATAAACCTCGGCGAGCAGCACCGCGTCGGCGGTGGAGAGCACCTTCACGAAATCCTCGAAGAGATCGCGCGTACGGCTGTAGCGATGCGGCTGGAACGCGAGCACGAGGCGGCGCCCCGGAAACGCGCCGCGCGCGGCTTCCAGGGTGGCCGCCATCTCGGCGGGGTGATGGCCGTAGTCGTCGACCAGCGTGAACGCGCCCCCCTCGGCTGCCGCGATGTCGCCATAGTTGTGGAAGCGCCGGCCGACGCCGCGGAATTCCGCGAGCGCCTTGAGCAGCGCCGCGTCCGGCACGCCGAGCTCGCCGGCGACCGCGATCGCGGCGAGGGCATTCAGCACGTTGTGGCGGCCCGGCAGATTGAGCGTGACCTCGAGCGTCGGGTGCTTTTCGCGCACCACGCGAAAGCGCATGCGGCTGCCCTGTGGCGCGATGGCTTCGGCGCGCACCATGGCCTCCGGCGTCGTGCCGTAGGTGAGCGCGGGCTTCGCCACCGAGGGCAGAATCGCGCGCACATGCTCGTCGTCGACGCAAAGGATGGCGGCGCCGTAGAAAGGCAGGTTCTGCACGAACTGCGCGAACGCCTGCTTCAGCTTGCCGAAGTCCTGCTCGTACGTGTCCATGTGATCTGCATCGATGTTGGTGACGACCGCGATGACCGGCTGCAGGTGCAGGAACGACGCGTCGGATTCGTCGGCCTCGGCGACGATGAAATCGCCCGCGCCCAGGCGCGCATTGCTGCCGGCGGCATTGAGGCGGCCGCCGATCACGAACGTCGGATCGAGCCCCGCTTCGGCGAGCACGCTCGCCACCAGGCTCGTCGTGGTGGTCTTGCCGTGCGTGCCCGCGATCGCGATGCCCTGCTTCAGGCGCATGAGCTCGGCGAGCATGAGCGCGCGCGGCACGACGGGAATGCGCTTTTCGCGCGCCGCCGCGACTTCCGGGTTGTCGGGCTGCACCGCGCTCGACACCACCACCGCATCGGCGCCGTTCACGTGCTGCGCCCGATGCCCGAGCGCGATCTTTGCGCCCAGGCCCGCGAGCCGGCGCGTCGCCGCATTCTCGGCCAGGTCGGACCCGCTCACCTTGTAGCCGAGGTTCGCCAGCACCTCCGCGATGCCGCTCATGCCGGAGCCGCCGATGCCGACGAAGTGGATGTGGCGCACCTTGTGCTTCATGCGCGCGCCTCCGCGAGCTCCATGCAGCGGCGCGCGACGACGCCCGCCGCGTCGCGCTTGCCAAGCGCGCGCGCGTTTTTCGCCATCGCAAGCAGCTTGCCGCGATCGAGGGAGCCGATGAGCGCGGCCAGCTTGTGCGGTGTCATTTCGCCTTGCGGCAGCAGGATCGCCGCCGCGCGATCGGCGAGGAAACGCGCGTTGGCCGTCTGGTGGTCGTCCACCGCGTGCGGGAAAGGAACCAGCACGCTCGCCATCCCGCCCGCGGAGAGCTCCGCGATCGTCACGGCGCCGGCGCGGCAGATGACCAGGTCGGCTTCCGCATAGCGGCGCGCCATGTCGTCGATGAAGGAGACAAGCTCGCCTTCGACGCCGGCGGCGCGATAGTTGGCCTGGAGCGCCGGCAGGTGCTTCTCGCCCGACTGGTGAACGACCCGCGGCTGCGGCGTCATGAGGGCGAGCGCCTTCGGCAGCGCTTCGTTAAGCGCCTGCGCGCCGAGGCTGCCGCCGACGACGAGCACGCGCAGCGGCCCGCTGCGCCCGGCGAAGCGCTCCTCCGGCGGCGCGAGCTGCGCGATCGCCTGGCGCACCGGATTGCCCGTCCACTCGGCTTTCTTCAGCGCCTCCGGGAAGGCGACCATGACCTTGTCGGCGATGCCGGCGAGCACGCGGTTCGCGAGGCCGGCGATGGCGTTTTGCTCGTGCAGCGCGAGCGGCCGGTTGAGGAGCGACGCCATCATGCCCCCGGGAAACGCGACATAGCCGCCCAGGCCGAGCACGACGTCGGGCTTCACGCGCCGGATATGCCGCGCGCTTTCCACGAACGACGCGAGCAGCTGTGCCGGAAGGAGAAGCTTGGCCACCAGGCCCTTGCCGCGTGCCGCGCGCGCCCGGATCCATGCGCCGGGATAGCCGTGCTTTGGCACGAGCCGCTCCTCCATCCCGCCGCGGTTGCCCATCCATACGACCTGCCAGCCGGCATTGCGCATCTCGTCGGCGACCGCCAGGCCCGGGAAGATGTGCCCGCCCGTGCCGCCCGCCATGATGAGGATGGTCCTAGGCATTCAATCCTCTCGCGAGCTGGCGGCTCTCCCAGTCGATGCGCAGCAGCAGCGCGAGCGCCACGAAGTTCACGACCAGCCCCGAGCCGCCGTAGCTCATCAGCGGCAGCGTCAACCCCTTGGTGGGCAGCAACCCGGTATTGACGCCCATGTTGATTAGGCTCTGGAATCCGATCCAGATGCCGATGCCCTGGGCGGCGAGCGCCGCGAAATGCCGCTCGTTGAGCGTCGCCTGCCTGCCGATCGCGAAGGCGCGCGCCACGATCCATGCGAAGAGCGCGATGACGACCGCGACGCCGGCGAACCCGAGCTCCTCGGCGATCACGGCCAGAAGGAAGTCGGTGTGCGCCTCCGGAAGATAGTGGAGCTTCTCCACGCTCGCGCCCAGGCCCACGCCCAGCCATTCGCCGCGTCCGAAGGCGATCAGCGCATGCGAGAGCTGGTAGCCGCGCCCGAAGGGATCGGACCACGGGTCCATGAAGCCGAAGATGCGCTGCATGCGGTAAGGCGAGGACACCACCAGCACCGCGAAGCCCGCGGCGAGCATGCCGACCAGGGCAGCGAAATGCCGCCCGTTCATGCCGCCGAGAAAGAGGATTCCGAACGTCGTCACCGCGATCACGACCAGGGCGCCGAAGTCTGGCTCGCGCAGCAAAAGCCACGAAACGAGCAGCATCACTACCAGCATCGGCAGCAGGCCCTTCCTGAAGCTTTTCATCACGGCGTGCTTGCGCGCGGTGTAGTCCGCAGCATAGAGCACCGCGGCGAGCTTCATCACCTCGGAGGGCTGCACGCTCACCAGGGGAAGCGCCAGCCAGCGCCGCGCGCCGTTCACCTCGCGCCCGAGGCCGGGTACGAGCACGATGATGAGCAGCCCCACGCTGAGAACGAAAATCCAGGGCGCCGCGATCTGCCACCAGCGCACCGGCGCGAGGAACACGGCGATTGCCGCAGCCAGCGACGCGCCGAGGAAAAGCGCGTGCCGCGCGAGGAACCAGGCGGCGTTGTTGGAGGTGAAGCGGCTCGTCTCCGCGGTGGCGATCGATGCGGAATACACCATCACCAGCCCGCCCGCGGCGAGGATCAGGGCCGCCCACGCGAGCGAGCGGTCGTATTCCGCGCTAGGCGCATTGCGCGCGAAGACATAGGTCGCGCTCACGCCCCGAGCCCCTTCACCGCGGCGGCGAAGGCCTCGCCGCGATGGCGGTAGTCGCGGAACATGTCGAAGCTCGCGCACGCGGGCGAGAGCAGCACCGCATCGCCGGGCCCAGCTTCCGCCGCCGCCTGCGCCACCGCGTCTTCCAGCGACGCGCAATGGCCGACCGGCACGCCGCTGGGCGCGAGCGCGCGGTCGATGAGCGGAGCATCGCGGCCGATGAGCAGCACCTTCTTGGCGAACTGCGAGACCGGGAGCGCGAGCGGTGAGAAGTCCTGCCCCTTGCCGTCGCCGCCGGCGATGAGCACGACGCGCTTGCGCAGCCCGGTGAGCGCCGCCACCGTGGCGCCGACGTTCGTGCCCTTGGAGTCGTCGTACCACTCGACCCCGCGGCGCGTCGCCACGCGCTGCACGCGGTGCGGCAGCCCGGCGAACGTGCGCAGCCCCGGGCCGAGCTTGTCGAGCGCGACGCCCATGGCGCGCGCAAGCGCGCATGCTGCAAGGGCGTTGGATACGTTGTGCATGCCGAGAATCGGCAATTCGTCGACCGGAAGGATCGGCATCTCGCCCTGCACGAGATGCCCGTCTCTCACGCCGAAATCCATGACCCGGGCCGGTGCGTCGAGCCCGAAGCTCATGCGCGCAGCGCCCTCGCGCGCCATCGCGAGAGAGCGCGGGTCGTCGCGGTTCAATACCTGGATGCCGTCGCCCAGGAAGATGCGCGCCTTTGCCGCGCCGTATTGCTCGAGGCCGGCATAGCGGTCAAGATGATCCTCGCTCAGGTTGAGCATGGCCGCCGCATCCGGCTCCAGCGACCACGTCGTCTCGAGCTGATAGCTGGAAAGCTCCAGGACCCACACGTCGGGCGGCGCGGCGCGCTCGGCGAGCGCCTTGAGCGCCGGCGGACCGATGTTCCCTGCCTGCGCGCAATCGACTCCCGCGTTCGCGAGCAGCCATGCCGTCAGCGCGGTCACCGTCGTCTTGCCGTTGGTGCCGGTGACTGCGAGCACCTTGGAGCGCGTCGCGCCGCGCACGTGCCAGGCGAAGAGCTCGATGTCGCCGAGCACCGGAATTTGCCTGCGCACCGCATCGCGCACGAGCGGCTCTTCCAGGGAGAGTCCCGGGCTGATGCAGACGATGTCCACGCCTTCGAGGAGCCCGCTCTTGAACGGCCCCGCGGCAAGCGGGCCGCGGAACTCGGCCTTGCGCGGCG
>DATAHF010000066.1:0-8520 GCA_036263315.1 Burkholderiales bacterium | reverse complement strand
GCCATCTTCAACTCGTTGGTGATGTTGAAGACGTAGGTCGGAAGGCGCTTGATCCGGGAAAATTCTCGCATTGCCGCATTGTAGTCTAAGTCACTGAAAACTCTTACTACTATGAAAGTTTCGCGCTGGCGGAGCCGCTAGAATCGCGGCATGCCCCGCCTGCTGCGAAAAGCACCGCTCGAGCCCGGCGAGCCGGCGCCCTGGTTCAGGACACGGACCGCGTCCAACCCCGACTACCAGTTCAGCTCGGTCGCGGGCCGCACCATCGTCGTGTGCTTTTTTCAATCGATGGCCGATCCGCTTTCGCGCGAGGTGATCGAGGCGATGCACGCGCGCCCGGAGGTCTTCGAGGACGACAACGCCTCCTGGTTCGGCGTCTCCGAGGACCCCGAGGACGAGCGCCAGGCGCGCGTCGCCGACCGCTATCCCGGCTTTCGCTACTTCTGGGACCCCGAGCGCGCGATCAGCGGGCTTTTCGGCGTCAACGAGCGCACCACCTACGTCCTCGACATCGCGCTGCGCGTGGTAGCGGCGATTCCCTTCGGCGATGACGCGAGGGCGCACGCCGCGAACGTGTGCGCCGTCGTCGCCGCGCAGCCCCCGGTGGATGCGGTCACGCCGCTCGGCGCGCCCGTCCTCGTCGTGCCCCGCGTCTTCGAGGAGGCGCTATGCGAGAGGCTGAGGCGCTATTACGACGAAAACGCGAGCTACGACTCGGGCTTCATGAAGGAGCGCGAAGGCAAGACCGTGCGCATGCTCAACCACGACTTCAAGCGGCGCCGCGACTGCCAGATCGAGGATGCGCAGCTGCGCGAGGCCTGCGCGAAGGGCATCGACGGCAAGCTCAGGCCCCAGATCGAGCGCGCGTTCCAGTTCCGCGCCACGCGCATCGAGCGCCAGATCGTCGCCTGCTACGACGCGACCCGGGGCGGCTTCTTCCGCGCGCATCGCGACAACACCACCAAGGGCACGGCGCACCGGCGCTTCGCGGTGTCGCTCTTTCTCAATGAGGACTTCGAGGGCGGCACGCTGCGCTTTCCGGAGTACGGACGGCACCTCTACAAGGCGCCGCTCGGCGGCGCGGTCGTCTTCTCCTGCTCGATGCTGCACGAGGCGACCCCGGTCACGCGCGGGCGCCGCTACATGTACCTGCCGTTCCTGTACGACGACGAAGGCGCCGCGCTGCGCGCGAAGAATTCAGTGCACCTCGCCGACGATCAACTCCGCTACCGGCGCTCGTAGCCTAGAATCGGCGTGTGAAGCTCCATGCCAGCGCGCCCGGCGCGCGCCATGTCTTTTCCGGATACGGCGAAGGCTACGTGCTCGTGAACGGCGCCCGCCATGAAACGAGCGTGATCGTGACCCCGGAGCGCGTCCTGCCCTGGAGCGTGGCGGCATTCGACGCGCTCGCCGAATCCGACTTCGAGCCTTTTCTCGCGCTCGGTTTGGAGATTCTGCTGGTCGGCACCGGCCCGAAGCAGCGCTTCCCGCATCCGCGCCTCACGCGCGCGCTCGCCGAGAAGCGCGTCGGCATCGAAGTTATGGACACGCAAGCCGCGTGCCGCACCTACAACATTCTCATCGCCGAAGGACGCCGCGTCGCCGCGGCGATTTTGCTCAAATGAACCTTTTCCCGGGCTTTCGAACCAAGAACATCCGCACCTCTGGCGCGACGATCCACGCCGTCACCGGTGGCACGGGACCTGCGGTCCTGTTGCTGCACGGATATCCGGAGACGCATGCGATGTGGCACAAGGTCGCGCCTCAGCTCGCGCGCGAGTACACCGTGGTGTGCGCCGACCTGCGCGGCTATGGAGAGTCGTCGAAGCCAAAAGGGAAACCCGATCATTCGAACTACTCGAAACGCGCGATGGCGAAGGACATGGTCGAGGCGATGAGCGCGCTCGGCCACCGGCGCTTCCACGTCGTCGGCCACGATCGCGGCGCGCGCGTCGCGCACCGCCTCGCGCGCGATCACGGGGCGCGCGTGAGGTCGTTGACCGTGCTCGACATCTCGCCCACGCTCAAGATGTACGAGAGCACCGACAAGGCATTCGCGACCGCGTACTACCACTGGTTCTTCCTGATCCAGCGCCCGCCTCTGCCGGAAATGCTTTTGAAGAATCAGGTCCCGAAATACATCATCGGCAGGATCGGTCGCGGTCCCGGTGGAATAAAGGTCTTTGATAAAAATGCCTTGAATCAATACGTCAAAGCCTTCAAGGACCCTCGCTGCATCCACGCCACCTGCGAGGATTACCGCGCGGCGGCGACCATCGACCTCGTGCACGACAGGAAAGACCTGCGCAGGAAAATCCGCATGCCGGTCCTCGTGCTCTGGGGCAAGCAGGGCGTGATCGAGGCGATGTTCAAGCCGCTCCGCGACTGGCGCGAGGTGGCCTCGGACGTGCGCGGGCGCGCGCTCGACTGCGGCCATTTCCTTCCCGAGGAGCGGCCGGAGGACGTGCTCGCCGAGCTGCGGCGCTTTTTCCCGCGTGGCTGAACCGCAGCCGCCGGCGCCCGTCCTGCGCGAGCTCTCGCGCCGCGGGCTGCTCGGCCCCGAGGAAGGCTGGTCGCTCGCGCCGGTGGGCGCCTGGATCATGATCGAGGGCCGCCATATCAGCGACCCGCAGGCGCTGCTCGAGGCGCTCGCCGTGCGCCTCAATACGGCGGGCGCCGGCATCGACCGGCTGGGCTTCACGATCCGCACCATCCACCCGCAGATCGTCGCCTGGGGCTGCTACTGGTCCAGGAAGAACGGCACCGGCATGTTCACCGGCCAGCACGGCACGCAGAACAGCGACGCCTACGTCGGCAGCCCCGTCCAGTACGTGTACGAGAACCAGCGGCCGTTCCGCAAGCGCCTGACTGCGCTCACCGATCGCGACCCGCTGCTCCTGCACGAGCTGCGCGCCGACGGCATCGCCGATTACTACGCGCTGCCGCTTTACCTGGGCTCGGGCGACGTCAACTTCATGACCGTCTCGACCGCGCGGCCGGCCGGCTTCAGCGACGAGGACCTGGAGCGCTTCGAAGCGCTCGCCAACCTGCTGGCGCCGCTCCTCGAGGCGATCCACGCCCGGCGCATGACCCTCGGGCTGCTGAATGCCTTCGTCGGCCCCCGGATCGGCGATCGCATCCTGCGCGGCCAGGTGAAGCGCGGCGACGGTGACCGCATCGAGGCGGCGTTCTGGTACTCGGACCTGCGCGGCTTCACCGCGCTCTCCGAGTCGCTGCCCGCCGAGCAGCTGCTCTCGCTCCTGAACGACTACTTCGAGAACTGCGCCGCGGCGGCCGCGGCGCGCGGCGGCGAGATCCTGCAGTTCATCGGCGACGCGATCCTGATCGTGTTCGAGATCCGCGAGCGCGCGGACGAAGAGAAGGTCTGCAACGACGCGCTCGATGCCGCGATCGACGCCCTCAACGCCATGGCGGTCACGAACCACCGGCGCCGGCGCGGCGGCTACGCGCAGATCGAGTTCGGCCTGGGCCTGCACCTCGGTCAGGTCACGCACGCCAACGTCGGCGCGCCCGACCGGCTCGCCTTCAACGTGGTCGGGCCGGCGGTCAACAAGACCGCGCGGCTGCAATCGATGACCAAGGAGGCGGGAGTGCCGCTGCTTCTCTCCAAGGAATTCGCCTCGCACATCCGCCGGCCCCTGCGCTCGATCGGGCATTTCGACCTGCGCGGCGTGCAGGGTCCCCAGGAAATGTTCACCCTGGAAAAAGAGCTGTAGGCCGTCCCTAGACCTCGATCTCCTCGGGCTTGAGCCAGACGATCTTGCCGTCGCGCCAGATCACGACCGATTCGCCGCGCTCCTTGTGGCGCTTGAGCGCGGCGGTCACGGCACGGTTGACCGCGTCGGTGATTTCATCGACTGTCCAGGATTGCTGCACCGCCGTCGCGGCCTGAGGTTCTTCGGCTTTTGGTTTCATGTATCGATTGACGAGCCGGTTCCAAAGCTGATTATCCTCCACGGCAAGCGCCTCGCCAAAAGCCTGCGACGCCACGGGAATCGCGGGAGCACGGGTGTTGTTGTAAAGAATCCATGAGTCCGCAATGCGGAAGTAACCGTTGAAGAAGTTCTCGAGGCCACGTTCATAGCGCCGGCGGATCGTCTCTTCGGGAATGTGATGACCGCCGCTCTTCACGCGAGCAGCGACCCGTTCCACTGCCATGTCCGCGCTTGGCAGCCAGAAAAAGAAAAGATGAAACCGGTAGCCCGCCGCCTGAAGACGGCGGATGCGCGGCACAAGACCCTGGCTCGCGAGCGTCGTCTCGAACGCCATGTCCTTCCTCGCCGCGCCCAGCTCGTCCAGGCGCGCGAGGGTGATCCGGCCGGCTTCAATCTCCGAGACCGACCTTTCCTTCTGGATCACATCGACATTGACGAACTCCGCCACGCGCCGAACGCCGGTCAGGATCTCGGGTGCGGAAGTGGACTTGCCGGCGCCGTTGGGGCCGGCGATGAGGAAGAAGTTGGGCATGCGAGGCGAATGAGGCAACGCTGCGGCCCATGATATCGTTTACCTTGGGGGCCCTGATGCGACTCTACGCAGGGATGTCGGCGGAATTCATCGAAGACGCCGTTCAAAACCGCATCGCGTCAAAGCTGCGCGATGCTTTTCTCGCGCACTATCGTTATGCCCCTTCCCCGGGAGAGGAGAACGCATGGCGCAACTCTTTGCGCGCCATGTCCCAGGTGTTTGAGCGCGGGCACCTTGTCGACCATGGCATCGTTCTCGAATATCAGCTGCCCTTGACCTCGCGCCGCCTCGACTGCCTCGTCGCAGGTCGAGACGACGAAGGCCGCGACGGAGCGGTCATCGTTGAGTTAAAGCAATGGTCGGAATGCGAAGCAACCGATGAAGAAAGTATTGTTCGAACGGTCGTTGGCGGCGGCCGACGAGACGTCCTGCATCCGTCCGCGCAGGCTCGTCAATATCGCGACTACCTTGCGGATACGCACACCGCCTTTTATGAAGCTCCGAACCCCGTGTTGTTGTCAGCGTGCGCCTACTTGCACAATTATCAGACAGTCGATCATGACCCGCTGCTGCTGCCCCAATACGCCCAAGTACTGGAGGAAGTTCCAGTTTTCGCCGCTGATGATGTCGATCCGTTAGTCCACTACCTTCGGCAGCGACTCGACGGTGGCCATGGCGGCACGGTTCTGCCACGCATAGAGCAGAGTCGCTATCGTCCGGCAAAAAAGCTTCTCGACCATGTGGCCGAGGTCATCAAGGCGCAGCCTTCTTTCGTCCTGCTGGACGAACAGAAGATTGTCTTCGACCGGATACTGGGGACGGTGACAAAGGCGCGGCAAGAGCGCGTCAAGCATGTTTTTCTTGTCAGCGGAGGCCCCGGAACCGGAAAGTCGGTTCTCGCTATCCAGCTGATGGCGGAGTTGTCGCGCAGGGGTCTCAACGCCCAGTACGCGACCGGGTCGCGGGCGTTCACCAAGACGCTGCACAAAATCGTCGGGCCGCGCGCCGCCGAACAGTTCCGCTACTTCCACAGCTACGGAGAAGCCGAGCCTGCCGCGGTGGATGTGCTGATCTGCGACGAGGCGCATCGCCTTCGCCCAAGCAGCACGAACAGGTTTATGTCGAGCGCGAAGCGCGCGACCCGCAGCAGGAGAACCCAGATTCAGGAGATCGTGGACGCCGCCAAGGTGCCGGTTTTCTTCATCGATGACAAACAGGTCGTACGTCCCGGTGAAGTCGGATCTTCGCGCCTAGTCCAGGAAACCGTCGCGGCCAACAAATGCCGACTGTACGAATACACGCTCGAAGCCCAATTTCGCTGCGCCGGATCGGATGCGTTTGTAAACTGGGTGGACAACACGTTGGGCGTCAGGGATACGGCAAACATCCTTTGGAACCAGCGCGAAGAGGCCTTCGAGTTTCGTATTTTTCCCAGCCCGCTGGCTCTCGAGACCGCGATCCGCAAGAGAGCGGCTGACGGACATTCGGCCAGGCTGACCGCAGGTTTCTGCTGGCCTTGGTCCAAAAGTCTGCTTCCGGGAGGCAGATTAGTAAACGACGTCGTGATCGGCGACTACCAACGTCCGTGGAATGCGAGATCGGAAGCGACCGGGCTCGCCCCCGGGATTCCGCGCGAAGTCCACTGGGCACACGACCCGCGAGGCATCGACCAAGTGGGCTGCATATACACGGCTCAAGGATTTGAATTCGACTACGTTGGAGTGATTTGGGGGCCGGATCTTTCATACGACCCGCAACGTGGCGTCTGGAAAGGCGACAGGACAAAGTCGAAGGATCGAGTCGTTCGCGGTTCCGGCGATCAATTTCTAGATCTGGTTCGCAACACCTACCGGGTACTTCTATCTCGCGGCTTGAAAGGGTGCTACGTCCACTTCATGGACCCGGTCACGGAGACGTTCGTGCGCAGCCGCACCGAGGGCCTGGAGACCGGATCTACATCAGTCGAGTCACTGGCGCCTCGGCGACCTGCCGCAGTCACTTCGCAAACTCCGCGCCTTCCGCCGACGTTACGCGTCCTGCCTATGGAGAAAGTGAGGCCCTATGTCAACGCCGTACCTCTGCTGGAGTTGAAGCTGGCCGCTGGGTATTTCAGCGGGGAACAGAACGCAGAAGGACAGGATCACAAATGGGTCGCATTGCCGGGAAGCTTCAGAATCTCCAAGGACCTGTTCGTCGCACAGGTCTTGGGCGAGTCCATGAACAGACGAATTCCAAACGGTGCCTGGTGCTTGTTCAGGGCCTACCGCGCGGGATCGCGAGACCGGCAAATTGTGGTCGCGGAGCACCGGGAGATTTCCGACGTGGATACCGGAACCCATCTTACGGTGAAGCGTTATCGCAGCGAAAAGCTCTTGTCGGGTGGCGACGAATCCGGCGCAGAAGAATGGCGACATACTCGTATCACGCTATATCCGGAGTCGAGCGACCCGCGCTATAAGCCAATCGAGTTGTCTCCTAAGAAAGCGAAAGATCTAAAAATAGTCGCTACCTTTGAGGCCGTGATCGACTAGAAACCCCTTTCGTATCAGACCTCTACGGCGCGCTTGCAGCGTTCCCAAAAAACGTGTTCAATGAAAGCGTTGCGCTCCGAAGCTGAGACGAGTTGCTAAGAAAAACGGCCAAGGACTTGGTCCTTCCGTCGACGGACGCCGGCGAATCCCGGCTCTCGGACCCGCGCAGCCACTCCAGCGATCTGTACCTCTACCCGGGCGGTCCCCCGCTCTCCTGCAACAGAGGAGGTATTCCACTTTGCTAAGACCCTTTGAGGCCGAACAGGCCGAGCTCGCAGAGTCCACGTCCACCGCCGAAATGTCCAAGCCGTCCCGCAGTCCCCGAAAATCCAAGGTCAAGAAGCTGTTCGTGCTCGACACGAACGTGCTGATGCACGACCCGGCGAGCCTGTTCCGCTTCGAGGAGCACGACATCTACCTGCCGATGACGACGCTCGAGGAGCTCGACAGCAACAAGAAGGGCCTCTCCGACGTCGCGCGCAACGCGCGCCAGGCGAGCCGGTTCCTGGACGAGATCGTCTCGGCCGGGACCGAGGACATTCACGACGGGCTCGTCCTCAAGACCCGGGACGGGCTTTCCTCGACCGGGCGCCTTTTCCTGCAAACCGAGGCGATCAACGGCGACCTGCCGGCGACGCTCGCCGCCGGCAAGAGCGACAACAAGATCCTGCAGGTGGTCAGCCACCTGCAGAAGAAGGAGCCCGAGCGCGAGGTGGTGCTGGTGTCGAAAGACATCAACATGCGCATCAAGGCGCGTGCGCTCGGCCTCGCCGCCGAGGACTACTTCAACGACAAGGTGCTCGAGGACGCCGATCTCCTCTACACCGGCGTGAGGAAGCTGCCCGCCGATTTCTGGGAAAGCCACGGCAAGGACGTCGAGTCCTGGAAGAAGGAAGGCCACACCTACTACCGGCTGCGCGGGCCGCTCGTCAACCATCTGCAGCTGAACGAGTTCGTCTACGACGAGTCGGGCGAGCGCCCGCTCTACGCGCTCGTGCGCGAGAAGGCGGGACGCGCCGCGGTGATCGAGACGCTGCGCGACTACACCCACGCGAAGAATTCCGTGTGGGGCATCACCGCGCGCAACCGCGAGCAGAACTTCGCGCTGAACCTCCTCATGAACCCGGCCATCGACTTCGTGAGCCTGCTCGGCCAGGCGGGCACCGGCAAGACGCTGCTCGCCCTCGCCGCCGGCCTCACGCAGGTGCTCGACGACAAGCGCTACAACGAGATCATCGTTACGCGCGTCACCGTGCCGCTCGGCGAGGACATCGGCTTTTTGCCCGGCACCGAAGAAGAGAAGATGCAGCCCTGGATGGGCGCGCTCGAGGACAACCTCGAGGTGCTGAACGCCTCCGATGAGTCGGGCGGCGAATGGGGGCGCGCGGCGACGCGCGACCTCGTTCGCGCGCGCATCAAGGTGAAGTCGCTCAACTTCATGCGCGGGCGCACCTTCGTCAACAAGTGGCTGATCATCGACGAGGCGCAGAACCTCACGCCC
>DATAHF010000065.1:0-15963 GCA_036263315.1 Burkholderiales bacterium | reverse complement strand
CACCACGGCGCTGGGATCCCTTTCGTTCCTGCTCATGCTGCGCGAGCGCGCCGAAGCGGAGATCCGACGCCTCGCCATGTTCGACCCACTCACCAGCCTCTACAACCGGCGCGCGTTCATGGACCTGGCGGAGCGCGAGATAGCGCGCGCGCGGCGCGCCGTGGCGCCGCTCGCGGTCCTGATGCTGGACTTGGACCACTTCAAGCGGGTAAACGACGATTTTGGCCACCAGGCGGGCGACCGCGTGCTGCGCGAATTCGCGGCGCTCGCAAGCGGCTGCCTGCGCGCCGAGGACGTGTTCGGCCGCTACGGCGGGGAGGAGTTCTGCGCCGTTCTGCCCGGGGCGGCTCCCGGCCAGGCGATCGCCATCGCCGAGCGGATACGCCTCGCCGCGTGCGAGCGGCCCCTCGGCGATGTGCCGAGGAAGACGACGCTCAGCGCGGGCATAGCCCTATGCGATCCAGGGACAACTTTGAGCCTGGATCCGGCCATTGCTCGCGCGGACGAAGCTCTTTATCAGGCTAAGAACTACGGACGGAACCGCGTTGTAGCCCTTCCTTTGACGCCGATCAAGCCGGTACCTGACCTGACCGGCAACATTCCGCAAGCTGAATTGAAAAGGAAGGCCGCGTGACCCAGGCGTCGATCGAAAACAGGCCGTCAGCGCTGATTCTCTCGGCGGGCTTCCGGCCGTTCTTCCTCCTCGCAGCCGCATGGGCGGCGGTCGCGGTGCCGGTCTGGCTCGCCGCGTTCGTGCACGGCTATGTCCTCGAGGGAAGCCTGCCTGCCCTGTACTGGCACGGCCACGAGATGGTGTTCGGCTACGGCCTCGCCGCGCTCGCCGGTTTTCTCCTCACCGCGATCCCCAACTGGACGGGGCGGCTGCCGGTGAGAGGCGCGCGCCTCGCCGTGCTCGCGGGCCTGTGGATTGCCGGGCGCTTCGGCCTCCTCGCCTCCGCAAGCATCGGCGCCACGGCGGCGGCCGTCCTCGACCTTTCCTTCAGCGCGATGCTGATCGCGGTGGTGGCGCGCGAAGTGACCGCGGCGCGGAATTTCCACAACTTCCCGGTGGTCGTGATCCTGACCGCCTTTTTCGCCGGCAACCTGCTCGTGCACCTGCAGGCGCTCGCCCTGGCCGACACGGCCGAGCTCGGATTGCGCATCGGCGTCGCGATGCTGCTCCTTCTCATCGCGCTCATCGGCGGCCGCATCGTGCCGAGCTTCACGCGCAACTGGCTCGCCAAGGAGCGCCCGGCGGTTCGCGCCCCTGCGCCGCATTCAGCGCTCGACTGGGCCTGTCTCGGCATCGCTGCGGCCGGCGTGGTTGCCTGGGCCGCGGCGCCCGACGCGACGGCGAGTTTGCTGCTGGAGATCGGCGCGGGCGTCGCGCTCGCGCTGCGCCTCGCGCGCTGGCGCGGCCTCGCCACGTTTCGCAACCCGCTTCTTTTCGTGCTGCATGTCGGCTACGCGTGGCTCGCCTTCGGGCTGGCGCTCGCGGGCCTGAACGGCTTCTATGCGTGGCTGCCGTCGGGAGCGCCGTTGCACGCGCTCACGGTCGGCGCGATCGGCACGATGACGGTCGCGGTCATGACGCGCGCCACGCTCGGCCATAGCGGCCGGCCGCTCGCCGCGGGGCCCGGTACGATCGCCCTCTATCTGCTCGTCTTCCTCGCCGCGCTGCTGCGCCTGCTCGCGCCGCTCTCGGGCCACTACGCAGCGCTCATTTCGCTCTCGGGTTTCGCCTGGAGCGCCGGTTTTGCTATTTTTCTCTTCGTCTATACCCCTCTCCTACTCGGGAAAAAGTCATGAAAAACCCTGCCCTGCCCGCGCTCTGCGCCCTGCTGCTCGCCGCCTGCAACCCGGCGCCCGAGCAGAAGGCCGCGCCTACCGACCCCTACGACATTTCCAGGATGGACCTGAAGCCGGTCCCCTCGAAAGTGTCCAACGAGCGCCACAAGGGGGCGTTCGCGGAGGGCGCCTCGCTAAGCAACGTGCCGGAGCTGAAGCCGCTCGACCCCTCGCCCGTCAAGACGGTGCGCCTCGACACCACGCACAAGATCATCGAGATCGCCCCGGGCGTGCGCTTCAGCGCCTGGACCTTCGGCGACCACGTCCCCGGACCGACGATCCGCGCGAAAGTCGGCGACCGCATCAAGTTCAGCATGACCAACCGCTCGGATGAGCCCGTGCCGGGCGTGCGCCTCACCGCCGCGCCGATGATGCACTCCATGGACTTCCATGCCGCGATGGTCTCGCCGCAGGACAAGTACAAGTCGATCGCGCCGGGCCAGACGATCGAGTTCGAGTTCACGCTCAACTATCCCGGCGTCTTCATGTACCACTGCGGCACGCCGATGATCCTCGAGCACATCGCCTCGGGCATGTACGGCGCGGTGATCGTCGAGCCCAAGAACGGCTACCCGACCAAGGCGGATCGCGAGTACGTCGTCATCCAGAGCGAGTTCTACGCCAAGGCGCCCGGCAAGGGCGACAAGTCGGGCGTCTACACGCTCGATGGCGAGCGCCTGCGCGCCTCGCAGCCGACGCACACCGTGTTCAACGGCGTCCACAACGGCATGGTGAAGAATCCCCTGCCGGCCAAGCCCGGCGAGCGCGTGCGCCTGCACGTGCTGAACGTCGGCCCGTCCAAAACCTCGAGCTTCCACGTGGTCGGCACGATCTTCGACCGCGTCTGGTTCGAGGGCAATCCCGACAACCAGATGCGCGGCATGCAGACGGTGCTGCTCGGCTCATCGAACAGCGCCACGGTCGAATTCATGATCCCCGAGGAAGGCTCCTACATCATGGTCGATCACCATTTCGCCAACGCCTCGCAGGGCGCGATCGGCCTCATCTCGACCGCCGCGAAGCCGCCCGCCAAGGACCTCGAGCACCACAACATGCCCTCGGTCGAGGCGAGCCCCACCGACCCCGAAGCGGTCAAGGGACAGCTCGCCTTCCAGTCCAAGTGCCTTGCCTGCCACTCGATCGGCCAGGGCAAGAAGCTCGGGCCCGATCTGGCCGGGGTCACCAAGCACCGGAGCGTGGATTGGCTCACGCGCTGGCTGAAGGAGCCGGAGAAGATGCTGCAGACCGACGCGGACGCCAAGGCGCTGCTGAAGGAGTACAACAACATCCCGATGCCGAACCAGGCGCTCTCGGACGCGGAAGTGAAGGAGTACATCAAGTACTTCCAGTGGTACGACGCGCTGCCGGCGGACAAGAAGCCGCAGGCCCAAGGCGGGCACTGAGCATGCTGCGCCGACACCTCGCGACGCTGCTCGCCGCGCTCGTTCCGGCGGCGGCGCTCGCCTGCGGCTACTGCGTCGAGGACAAGATCGCCTCGGTGTACGACCACGCCGCGGTCGCCAAGGCGCTCGGCGAGCGGCATCACACCGTCTACTTCCACGTCGACGGGCCGCTCGGCAAGGACGAGCGCACGAAGAAGGCGATCGAAGCCGCCGCCGCCTCCAGCGCCGGCGTCGACCGGGCGAGCGTGCGCGTCAACGTCGAAACGCTGACGCTCGGGCTCTCGTTCGATCCCCGCCGCGTGCGCCTCGTCGCCCTGCAGTCCGAGCTGGAAAAGAAGCTCGCGCGCCAGAGGCTCACGCTGCTTCCATTAAGGATCATCGAAGCCCCGGGCGACCTCGCCACGATCCACTCGCGCTAGGCTGCGCCATGGACCACCGCCTGCGGCTCCGGCGGATCGGCATCGACACCTACCAGGAGCCGGTCCTTTACCTGCGCAGCGACTCGCACGCCTGCCGCTCCGAGGGATTCGAGTCGCGCTCGCGCGTGAAGGTGATGCTCGACGGCAAGAGCCTGCTCGCGACTCTGAACGTCGTCACCGGAGACCTGATCGGCTACGACGAGGCCGCGCTTTCCGACTACGCCTGGCAGCAGCTCGGCGCGCGCGCGGGCGAGCACATCACCATCGCCCACCCCGACCCGGTCGTGTCCGAGAGCCGCCTGCGCGCCAAGGTCTATGGCGAGCGGCTCTCGGAAGCGGACATGGGCGCGATCGTCGAGGACATCGTGCAG
Organism: Burkholderiales bacterium; assembly: GCA_036263315.1. Lineage (GTDB taxonomy): Bacteria > Pseudomonadota > Gammaproteobacteria > Burkholderiales > SG8-39 > SCGC-AG-212-J23. The sequence continues at coordinate 11,922 of DATAHF010000065.1, read as the reverse complement.
GGCCGCTATTCGGAGCTGCAGATCGCCGCCTTCATCACCGCGGCCGCGGGCCGCGGGCTGGATGCGGGCGAGACGCTCGCGCTCACGCGCGCGATGATCGACACGGGCGAGCGCATCCAATGGCCCTATCCGGCCGTCGCCGACAAGCACGGCATCGGCGGTCTGCCGGGCAACCGCACGACGCCGATCGTGGTGCCCATCGTCGCCGCCTGCGGCATCCCGATTCCCAAGACCTCCTCGCGCGCCATCACCTCGGCGGCGGGCACGGCGGACACGATGGAAACGCTGACGCGCGTGGACCTCGACGTCGCGCATATACGCCGCGTGGTCGAGCGGGAGCTCGGCTGCCTCGCCTGGGGCGGCGCGGTGCGCCTCGCGCCGGCCGACGACTTGCTCATCCGCGTGGAGCGCCCGCTCGATTTCGACAGCGACGCGCAGGTGGTCGCTTCCATCCTTGCCAAGAAGGCGGCGGCGGGCGTGACGCACCTCGTGATCGACATGCCCGTCGGTCCCACCGCGAAGGTGCGAAGCGGCGCGGCCATGCGCTCGCTCGCCAATTCGCTCGAATCGGTGGCGGGCGCGCTCGGCATGCAGATCCAGGTCGTGCAGACCGACGGCGCGCAGCCGGTCGGCCGCGGCGTCGGACCGGCGCTCGAAGCGCGCGACGTGCTGGCCGTCCTGCAGAACACCCCTGGCGCTCCGGCCGACCTGCGCGAGCGCGCGCTCGCCCTCGCGGGGGCGGTGCTCGAGCTCGCCGGCGCCGCCGAGCGCGGAGCCGGACTCGGCCGGGCCCGCTCGGTGCTGCAGGAGGGCCGCGCCTGGCGCAAATTCCAGTCGATCTGCGAGGCGCAGGGCGGCCTGCGCATGCCGCCGCGCGCGCCTCATACGCACGTCGTGCTTGCCGCCGCCGCGGGCAGGGTCGCCGCCTTCGACAACCGGCGCCTCGGGCGCCTCGCCAAGCTCGCCGGTGCGCCGCGCGCCCCCGCGGCCGGGCTCGACCTGCATGCGCGCGTCGGCGACGCGGTCGTCGCCGGCCAGCCGCTCTTCACGCTGCACGCCGAGGCGCCGGGCGAGCTCGCCTATGCGCTGCAATACCTCGCCGCGCAGACCGGCATCGTCGCGGTCGCGCCCGGGCAATGAGCCTCCTCGTCTGCGCGCTGCCCGGGAACGAGCGCTATTCGGCGAAGCTGCGCGCGCGCCTCGGGGCGCGGACGCTGCGCCTGGAGACGCGCGCATTTCCCGACGGCGAGTCGTACGTGCGGCTCGCCGGCGAGTGCCGCGGCCGCGACATCGCCTTCGTATGCACGCTGAACGATCCGGACCCGAAGTTCCTCGGCCTTCTCTTCGCGGCGCGCGCGGCGCGCGAGCTGGGCGCCCGGCGCATCGGGCTCGTGGCGCCCTACCTCGCCTACATGCGCCAGGACAAGCGCTTCCGCGAGGGCGAAGCGATCTCCTCGGCCACCTTCGCGGCGCTCGCGAGCGAGGCCTTCGACTGGCTGGTCACCGTCGATCCGCACCTGCACCGGCACGCCTCGCTCGGCGAGATCTACTCCATTCCCGCCGAAGCGGCGGCCTCCGCCGGCGTGCTCTCGGCGTGGATCCGCGCGCACGTGCGCCGGCCGCTCATCATCGGGCCGGATATCGAAAGCGCCCGGTGGGCGGGCGCGGTCGCCGACGGAGCGCGTGCACCGGTCGTCGTGCTGGAGAAGCGCCGTCGCGGCGACCGCGACGTGCGGATTTCGCTTCCCGATCTCTCGCGCTGGCGCGACCATACGCCCGTGCTCGTCGACGACATCATTTCGTCCGGCGTGACGATGGCGAGAGCCGCGGCGCGCCTGCGCGCGCAGCGCTTTGCTGCGCCGGTCTGCGCTGCGGTGCACGCGGTGTTCGCGAGCGGCGCGCGCGAGCGGCTGGAGGCCGCCGGCTGCCGCGTCATCGCGACCACCGACACCATCACAGACGCCTCGAACAGGATGTCCACGGTCGCGCTCGTCGCCGAGGCGGTCAAGCGCGTCCGCGCGCGCAGGAAATGAGCACCGTTCCCGAGAGGCATTACCTCTCGCCGCTCTTCGAGCCCGAGTCGATGGCGATCGTCGGGGCTTCCGAGAACCCGGGCTCGGTGGGCGCCGTGCTGATGCAGAACATGCGCGAGGCGGGCTATCGCGGCGCGCTCTATCCGGTCAATCCCAAGCATCGAAGCGTTTTCGGCGTGCCCTGCCACGCCTCGCTCGCCGCGCTCCCGCAGCGCCCCGAGCTGGTCGTGATCGCGACACCTGCCCAAACCGTTCCCGGCCTGATTGACGAATGCGGACAGAGAGGCGTGCGCGCGGCCGCCGTCATCAGCGCGGGCTTCGGCGAAGCCGGCGCGGCAGGGGCGGAGCTGCAGCGCGCACTGCTCGAAAACGCGCGCCGCCACGGCGTGCGCGTGCTCGGACCCAACTGCCTCGGCCTGATGCGGCCCTCGCTCGGACTCGATGCCACGTTCGCGCACGGCGGCGCGCTCGAGGGCTCGCTCGGCCTCATCTCCCAGTCGGGCGCGGTGTGCACCGCCATGCTCGACTGGGCGCGGCCCGCGGGCGTGGGCTTCTCCAGCGTCGTCTCGCTCGGCGCCTCGGCCGACCTCGATTTCGGCGAGCTGATCGACTACCTCGTCGAGGATGCGCGCACCGCGCACATCCTGCTCTACATCGAGGGCATCCGCGACGCGCGGCGCTTCGTCTCGGCGCTGCGCGCGGCGGCGCGCGTGAAGCCCGTGATCCTCATGAAGGTCGGCCGCCATCCCGCGGGCTCGCGCGCCGCGGTCTCGCACACCGGCGCGATCGTGGGCCTGGACGACGTGTTCGACGCCGCGGTGCGCCGCACCGGCGTCGTGCGCGTCGATTCACTGGGCGCGATGGTCGCCGCGGCGCAGGCGCTTGCCGCACGCATCCGCCCCCAGGGCGAGCGGCTCGCCATCGTCACCAACGGCGGCGGCCCGGGCGTGATGGCCGCCGATCGCGCGGCCGACCTGCGCCTGCCGCTCGCGGAGCTTTCGGCCGCCACGATCGCCTCGCTCAAGGAGGCCTTGCCCGCGAGCTGGTCGCACGGCAACCCGGTTGATCTCATCGGCGATGCCGATGCCGCGCGCTATTCGGCAGCCATGCGCGCCTGCCTGGCGGACGAAAACGTCGACGGCGTGCTCGCGATGCTGACCCCGCAGGCGATGACCGACGCCGAGGCGGCGGCCCGTGCGGTGATCGATGAGGCGAAGGAAAGCGAGAAGCCCGTGCTCGCGTGCTGGATGGGCGAGGCGCAGACCGCCGGCGCGCGACGGCTGCTCGCCGAGGCGGGGATTCCGGCCTTTCGCACGCCCGATCCCGCCGTCGAGACCTTCGCGCACCTGTCGGCCTTCTACCGCAACCAGCGCGCGCTCCTGCGCACGCCCGGCCCGCTCTCGAAGCTGGCCGCGCCCGATCCCGCGGCCGCACGCGCGCTCATCGGCGCCGCGCTTGCGGAAGGACGCACGGTGCTCTCCGAGACCGAGTCCAAGGACGTGCTCGAAGCCTTCCGCATCCCGGTCGCCAAAAGCGCCCGCGCCGCCACGGAGGAAGACGCCGTGCGCCTTGCCGATGCGGCCGGCTATCCGGTCGCGCTCAAGATCGATTCCCCCGACATCACGCACAAGAGTGACGTCAATGGCGTCCGGCTCGATGTCGCGGACGCCAAGGGCGTGCGCGAGGGCTATCGCGCAATCCTCGCCGACGCGGCGCGCCTGCGCCCGGGCGCGCGCCTGAAGGGCGTCGTCGTCGAGCCCATGGTCGGCCGCCACCGCGCGCGCGAGCTGATGGCGGGCCTCGTGCGCGATCCGGTGTTCGGGCCGGCGGTGGTGTTCGGCGCGGGCGGCACGGCGATCGAAGTGCTGCGCGACCGCGCGGTGGCGCTGCCGCCGCTCGACGCCTTCCTCGTCGCCGACATGATCCGGGGCACGCGCGTGGCGAAAATGCTGGGCGCCTTCCGCAACCTTGCGCCCGCCGACATGAAGGCGATCGAGTCGGTGCTGCTGCGCGTCTCCGAGATCGCCTGCGAGCTGCCGGAGATCGCGGAGCTCGACGTCAATCCCCTGCTCGCCGACGAGCGCGGCGCAGTCGCGGTGGACGCGCGCATCGCGCTGCGCGCCGCGCCGCAGGCCAGGCGCTTTGCGCACCTCGCCATTCATCCGTACCCGGCGGAATACATCCGCGAATGGCAGCCGGCCGGGCTGCCGCGCGTCACGCTGCGGCCGATCCGGCCCGAGGACGCGGACATCGAGAAGGCGTTCGTGCGCTCGCTTTCGCCCGAAAGCCGCTACTTCCGCTTCATGGACACGGTGAAGGAGCTCGCGCCCGCGCTGCTCGTGCGCTTCACGCAGATCGACTACGACCGCGACATGGCGCTCATCGCCGTCGAAGAATCCGGCGCGGCCATCGGCATCTGCCGCTACGCGACCAATCCGGACGGCGAGAGCTGCGAGTTCGCGCTCGTGGTGGCCGATGCCTGGAAGCGGCGCGGCCTCGGCCGCCGCCTGATGCGCTCGCTGATCGAGGTCGCGCGCGAGCGCGGGCTGAAGACCATGATCGGGCACGTGCTCGCCGAAAACCACGCGATGCTCGCCTTTTGCGCGAGCCTCGGCTTCGTCCTGTCGACGGGCCGCGAAGGCCCGACGGTCAGGCGGGCGACGCTTGCGCTGTAGCGTCGCCCTCGGCGATCCTGCGCATGCCGCTCGAGATCAGGCCGTAGCGCACGCGCACCACCATCATCTCGCGGAACCAGTTGACCACGTCGCGCCAGGGATCGTTGACCTTGCCCAGGCCCGAGACGAACGCGACCACGGTGCCGAGCTCGAGGCTCCCCTGCACGACGTGCCAGCCGCCCACGCCGAGCGCCATCGCGACGCCGAGGTGATGCAGCAGATTCATCAGGAAATTCATCGAGAATTTCAGCTTGAAGACGCCCATGTTGAGGCGAAAGACCCGCTCGACGCGCGCTCTCTGCTCGCCCTCGGAGACCGGCTCGCCGTTCGTCGCAGCCTCGACGATGCCGCCGCTCACCTTGCGCAGGGTCTGGATGCGCCGCTCGACCCGGCGGTTGATCGCGCCCTGCATGAGCGGAACGAAGACGAGCTGGGGCGAGAAGATGCCGATCGCGAGGAGCGCGAGCCAGGGCTCGAGGAAGGCGAGATAGCCGAACACGCTGACGAGGATCCCGCCCTGCAGGAGCGGCTCGGAGATGCTCATGCCGATGAAGCTGCCGATCGGCTCGACCTCCGAGAGCATCATCGAGACTTCGACGCCGCCCGCGCTGCTGCTGTCACTCGACTCTGCCGCGGCCCCCGTCAACCTGCCGATGTTGCCGCGCAGGTCGAGCACGGCGCGCTCGCTCACCCAGCTGCGGTAGATGTTGAGAAAGAGCTTGATGCCGCCTTCGCAGAGCGACACGCCCGCGTAGGCGATCGCGAGCCAGAGGATGGCGTCGAGCGCGCCGCGCTTGATCGCGTCGTTGACGATGCGGCGCTGGAGCTCGAGCGGTACCGTGCTAAGAAGAAAGACGGCGGCCGACAGCGCGCACAACACGACCTGGTGACGCGCGGTGGTACGCCAGATGTAGCCGAACAGTGACTTGGGCAAGCCGTTGAATTTTTGGCGCTTGGATACTGTCTGACTTTCAGGGTACGGTTTGGTTGCCGAAGAACAAGGAGAGTCCAAATGGCCTACAAACGCATCCTGGTTCCAGTGGACGGCAGCGCCGTCTCGCACCGGGGCCTCAAGGAGGCGATCAAGCTCGCACGCGAATGGGATGCGCGCCTGCGCCTCTTTCACGTCGTCGCCGAATACGCCGCTTACGCCAACGCCGAGGTCTCGGTCGATATCGGGCCGATCCTCGACTCGCTGCGCAAGCAGGGCGAGCGCACGCTCGCCAAGGTGAAGTCCCGGGCGCGCAATGTGCGCTTCGAGAGCGGCCTCGCGGAGAATCCGGGCGGCCGCATCGCCGATACGATCGTCGATGAGGCGAAGCGCTGGCGCGCCGACCTGATCGTCATGGGCACCCACGGACGCAAGGGCGTGAAGCGCATGCTGCTCGGCAGCGATGCCGAGCTCGTGATCCGCTACAGCAAGGTGCCGGTGCTGCTCGTGCCCACCCGCGGCTAGCCCGCGGCCTGCTTCAGGCGGCTAGGCCGCAGCCTGCTTCAGGCGGCTAGGCCGCGGCGCGCTCGGGCCGCGCGAGCGCGAGCAACTCGGCTTCCTCCAGCGTTTCCTTCTGCAGGAGCAGCTCGGCGCCGCGCTCGAGCTGGCCGCGGCGCTCGCGCAGCAGGCCTTGCGCGCGCTCGAAGGCGGCATCGATGAGCTTGCGCACGGCCTCGTCGATCGCCGCGGCCGTCTTTTCGCTGTAGTCGCGCTGCCCCGGCGCGCCGGGCACGTCCAGGAAAGGAGAGCGCTCGTCCCGGTAGGAGACGTGCCCGAGGGCGGGCACCATGCCGTAGCGCATGACCATGCCGCGCGCGATCTCGGTCGCCTTGACGAGGTCGTCGGCCGCGCCGGTCGAGAGCTGCTCGAACACGATCGCCTCGGCCGCGCGCCCGCCGAGCAGCACCGTCATCTTGTTCTCGAGCTCGCTGCGCGTCATGAGGAAGCGCTCCTCGGTCGGCCGCTGGATCGTGTAGCCGAGCGCGCCCACGCCGCGCGGGATGATCGAGATCTTGTGCACGGTGTCGGAGCCCGGCAGCGCGAGCGCGACGAGCGCATGCCCCATCTCGTGATAGGCCACGACCTTGCGCTCGAGCGGGTTGAGCAGCCGGTTCTTTTTTTCCAGCCCGGCGACGATGCGCTCGACCGCGGCGGTGAAGTCGCGCATGCCGACCTCCTCGCCGCCGCGCCGCGTCGCGAGGAGCGCCGCCTCGTTCACGAGGTTGGCGAGGTCGGCGCCGGAGAAGCCCGGCGTGAGCGCGGCGATTTTCTCGGCGTCCGCATCCGGCGCGAGCCGGACCTTCTTGAGATGGACCTGCAGGATCTCGATGCGCCCCTTCTTGTCGGGCCGGTCGACGAGGATCTGCCGGTCGAAGCGCCCGGCGCGCAGGAGCGCCGGATCGAGCACCTCGGGCCGGTTCGTCGCCGCGAGCAGCACGATGCCCTTGCTCGGATCGAAGCCGTCGAGCTCGGAGAGGAGCTGGTTCAGCGTCTGCTCTTTCTCGTCGTGTCCGCCCACCCCATAGGCGCCCCGCGCGCGCCCGAGCGCGTCGAGCTCGTCGATGAAGATGATGCAGGGGGCCTTGGTGCGCGCCTGCTCGAAGAGGTCGCGCACCCGCGCCGCGCCGACACCGACGAACATCTCGACAAACTCCGAGCCGCTGATCGAGAGAAACGCGACGCCCGCCTCGCCCGCCACCGCGCGCGCGAGCAGCGTCTTGCCCGTGCCGGGCGGGCCGACCAGGAGCACGCCTTTGGGCAGCCGGCCGCCCAGCCGCCCGTAGCGGGCGGGGTCCTTCAGGAATCCGACCACCTCGCGCAGCTCTTCTTTCGCTTCGTCGAGGCCCGCCACGTCCTCGAAGGTCGTTTTGGTGTCGCTCACGACATAGATCTTCGCCTTGCTCTTGCCGATGGAGAGGAAGCCCCCGCCCATCCCCGTGTTCTGCGCGAAGCGGCGCATGAGGAACATCCAGACCGCGAAGAAGACGAGCGCGGGCACGATCCAGGAAAGGAGCGTGTGCAGCAGGTTCGACTCGACCGCGCCGGAGAACTTGACGCCGTACTTCTCCAGGTCGCGCGCCACGTCCGGGTCGACGCGCACGGCGGCGAAGCGCGTGCGCCCGCCGGGCAGCGGTTGCTTGAACTTGCCCTGCACGGCGTTCTGGCCGATCACCACTTCGTCCACCTTGCCCTGGCGCAGGTAGTCCTGGAACTCGCTGTAGGTGATCGGCTCGACCTGCGTGGCGTCGACCCAGAACTGCCGGATCCAGACCACCGCGACCATGGCGATGAGGAAGTACCAGATGCTGAACTGGACGCGCTTTTCCATGTCCTGTCAGACCCTCGTGCGCGCCCGGGGTTTCATGAGCTTGACGAGTTCGATCCATGCGGCGCCCGCGAGGGCCGCCGCCGCGGCGACCGCCAGCTCCATCGCACCGAGCGGAGCGAAGCGAAAGAGCGCCGCGATCGCGGGAACGTAAAGAGCGCCAAGAAGCGCGGCCAGGGCGCCGCCGCCGACCCACCAGAAGGCGGCGTTGGCGCGCGACAGCATCTGGATGGCGAGGCGATCGGCGGAGCGGTGAACCAGGATCAGCGCGAGATTGCCGAGCACGATGGCGGCAAACCCGAGTGCGCGCACCTCGTCGTCGCTGCGACCCGTCGCGCTCGCCCATGCGCAGGCGAGGGCGACCGAGGCAAGCATGCTCGCCCCCAGCGTCAGAGCGAGAACGAGCGTGCGGGGATCGAAAAGGCGCGCCCGCGGATCGCGCGGCGGCCGCGCCATCGCCTCCTCATCGCTGCGCTCGGCCTCAAACACGATCGAGCACGCGGGATCGATGACGAACTCGAGGAAGACCACGTGCACCGGCAGGAGGAGTGGCGGCAGGCCGAGCAGGATCGGCAAGAAGGCGGCACCGGCGATCGGCACGTGCACCGCGATCAGATAACGCATCGCGTTGCGGATGTTCTCGTAGATGCGGCGGCCGAGCCGTATGGTCGCGACGATCGAGCCGAAGTCGTCACGCGTCAGAACGAGCGCCGCCGCCTCGCGCGCGACGTCGGTGCCCCGCTGCCCCATCGCGATGCCGATGTGAGCCGCCTTCAGGGCGGGCGCGTCGTTGACCCCATCGCCGGTCATCGCCACGACTTCGCCCGCGCGCTTGAGCGCCGTCACGAGACGCAGCTTTTCCTCCGGCGCCACGCGCGCAAAGACGCTGACCCGCCGGACGACGGCCTCGAGCGCCGCGTCATCGAGCCGGCCGACCTCCGAGCCCGCCAGCACGCCGCCACGCGCGGGAATCCCGGCCTGGCTCGCGATGGCGAGCGCGGTCCCGGGGTGGTCTCCGGTGATCATGACGACGCGGATTCCCGCGGCCGTGCACTGGGCGACCGCATCAGGCACCTCCGCGCGCAAAGGGTCGGCGAGCGCCACAAAACCGAGGAAGCGGAATCGGTAGTCGCGCGGATCCGCCGGAAGGGCTGCATCGGTCGCCTCGGCCTCGCCCACCGCGAGCAGCCGCAGGCCGCGCACGGCCGCAGCATCGGCGCGATCGCTCGCGCCCTCCTTGCCGTCGCACAGCGGCAGCACCGTTTCCGCGGCGCCCTTGATCGCGACCACGCGCCGCCCCTCGGGCGATCGCCAGACGTGGCATACCGCAAGAAAGCCGGCGCCGAACGGATAGTCTCGCTCGAGCGACCATGCTGCGCGCTGGGCGAGGGCCTGCGCCGGAGCGGCGGCGAGAATCGCCCGCTCCATCGGATCGAACGGGTCGCGCTCGCAGGCGAGCGCGGCCGCGGCAAGCGCGCGCGAGCGGTCCTCGGCCAGGACATCGGCGAGCGCCATGCGGTTTTCGGTCAGCGTCCCGGTCTTGTCGACGCACAGCACGGTGGCCGCGCCGAGCGTCTCGATCGCGGGAAGGCGCCGCGTGAGCACGCCCCGCTGCGCGATGCGCCAGGCCCCCAGCGCGAGAAAGACCGTGAGGACAAGAGGAAACTCCTCGGGCAGGATAGCCATGGCGAGCGTCAGTCCGGCCAGGATTCCCTCGAGGCCGCTGCCGCGCAATGCGGCGTAGGAAGCCCCGAGCGCGAGCGACAGGACGATCGCGACAAGCGCGACGATTCGCACCACGCGCGCGGTCTCGCGCTCGAGCGCCGTCTTCTCGGACTCGATTCCCGCGAGCGATTCGCCGATCCGGCCAAGGCGGCTGCGAGCGCCGGTGGCCGTGACCTCGGCCGCGGCCTGGCCCTTTACCACCAGCGTGCCCGCGCAGACCTCGCCCGAGCGCCGCTCTACCGGCAGCGACTCGCCCGTGAGCAGCGATTCGTCGAGCTGCAGCTCGTTGCTCGAGAGCAGGCGCGCGTCGGCCGCGACCCGATCGCCTTCCGCGAGCAGCAGCAGGTCGCCGCGAACCACCTCCGCGCCCGCGATGCGGCGCCGTTCGCCGTCCCGGATCACCACCGCCCGCGGGCTGGAAAGGTCCCGCAGCGCCTCGAGCGCGCGCTCGGCCCTGCGCTCCTGCACGGCGGCGATGGCGATGACGGCGAGGAGCGAGGCGGCGAGCACAAGGGCCTCGCGCACGTCGCCGACCAGCAAGTAGACCGCCGCGGCGGCGGCCAGCAGGGAAAACATCGGCTCGCGCAGGACGCCCAGCACGATTGCCGGCCCGCTGCGGCGCCGGCGCGACTGCAGCAGATTGGGGCCTTCCCGGGCGAGCCTTTGCCCGGCTTCCCCCGCGGTCAGGCCGACGCGGGGCGCTTCACTCTCGACGGTGCCAGGAAGGCCGGTTTGCATTGCTCATCTTGCGCCATGCCGCTTAGCCAGCGCATGCCCTCCGCCACCAGGCGATAGCGCATGCCGACCACCGTCATTTCGCGAAACCAGTTCACCACGTCGCCCCACGGGTCGTTCACCTTGCCGAGGCCCGAGACGAAAGCGACCACCGTGCCCACCTCGATGCGCCCCTCGACGGCGAGCCAACCGCCCACGCCAAGCGCGGTCGCAACACCGAGGTGGTGCATCAGGTTCATGAGGAAATTCATCGAGAACTTGAGCTTGAAGACGCCCATGTTCAGTCCGAAGATGCGCTCGATCTGGCCGTTCTGCGCCGCCGCGAGCGTCGCATCGCCGTTCGAAGCGCCGACGATCCCGCCGCTCACTTCGCGCAGCGTCTCGATGCGCGCCGCGACGCGGCGGTTGATCGCCGCCTGCATGAGCGGCACGAAGACGAGCTGCGGAGAAAAGATGGCGAGCGCGAGAAGGGCGAGCCAGGGCTCGAGAAACGCCAGATAACCGAAAATCGCGACGAGCAGTCCGCCCTGCAGGACCGGCTCGGAGAAGCTGATGCCGGCGAAGCCGCCGATCGGCTCGGCTTCCGACAGGATCATCGAGATCTCGACGCCTTCGGCGCGCGCGCGATCCTCGGCGGAAACCGCGTGGCCGGTGAGCGCGCCGATTCCCTGGCGCAGACCGAGCACGGTCTTCTCGCTTACCCAGCTTCGGTAGACATTCAGCCCGAGCTTGATGCCGCCCTCGAGCAGGGCGACCGCGGCGTAGGCAAGCGCAAGCACCACGATCGTCGCCGTCGCGCCGTGCGCGACTGCGTCGTTGACGATGCGGCGCTGCAGCTCGAGCGGGACGGTGCTCAGCGCGAAGACGGCCACCGACAGAAGGCAGAGCGCGAGCTGGTGGCGCGCGCTTGCGCGCCAGATGTAACCAAAAAGGGTGTTGGGCATTTTCACCATGATGGGCGGCCCCGGGGGGCTTCGCTTGACAAGGATCAAGCCCCCGCCCGCCAGCGCCCTTAGGCTCGAAAAAAGGAGGCAATTCCCATGAGCTACAAGCGAATCCTGGTGCCGGTGGACGGCAGTTCGGTGTCGAACCTGGGCCTGAAACAGGCCATGAAAATGGCGCGCGGGGGCCGGGCCAAGGTCAGGCTGCTGCACGTCGTGGAGGAGTTCGGCGCGTTCATGACCCCGGACACGGGCGCAGGCATCGGGCCCGTGCTCGACTCGCTGCGTGCCGCCGGCAAGCGCACGCTCGCCCGCATCGAGCGGCGCGCGCGCGCTTCGGGCCTCAAGCCGAGCACGGCGCTGGTCGAGAACTTCGCCGGACGCGTCGCCGACGCGATCGTCGATGAGGTCAAGCGCTGGCGACCCGACCTCGTCATCATGGGCACGCACGGCCGCAGGGGAATCAAGCGCATGCTCCTCGGCAGCGATGCCGAGC
>DATAHF010000064.1:0-9882 GCA_036263315.1 Burkholderiales bacterium | reverse complement strand
CTTAGTTGCGGCAGACGCCCGGAACGTACTTCTGCGACAGCGCCGGGGTCGGGGCGCCGGTCGTCTTGCACGACCAGCTCTTGCCGCCGTCGGCCGTCTCGAGCAGCACGCTCGCGCCGGTGATGTTGCTGTTGATGCCCGAGGCCGCCATCGTCGCGACCAGGGTGATCGAGCCCGGCGCCGTGGTCACCGGCGTGCCGGTGATCTGGATCGAGCCGGTGTACTTGCCCGTCGTGTTGCCCATGACGGAGCCGGTGTCGGAAGGCCACAGGCCCTTGTCGGCGAAGTACTCGGCGAACGGCGTCTTGCCCGAGCCGAGCAGGTTCACCGCTTCGGACACTTGCGCCCGCGCGATGTAGTCCTGGTAGGCCGGAATTGCCACCGCCGCCAGAATGCCGATGATCGCGACCACGATCATCAGTTCGATCAGCGTAAAGCCCTTCTGCAGTTGTTTCATTTCTTGCTCCCTGTGTAAGGTGGGACTTCTTTCTTAAGCAACGACCGGATTTCACCCGGACGCTGCACTTGACGCAATTAGCACGCCATGCGCCCCGCTTTTGAAAACCTGCATGGAAACAAGGGCGCTTTTCGGGCCCCGGCCGGGCAAACGACCAATTGCGTCACATGGGGTGACGTTTATTGCGGTTTCGCCGTCAGCTACCTGAAAGCCCGCCGCGAGCCGCTATTGCCAGGTCACCACCATTCCGATCGCTGCGGCGAACATCACCGCGGTGGCGAGCCAGCCGGCAATCGTGGCGAAGCGCCCGTTGGCGCGCTCGCCCATGATGCGCCGGTTGCCGGAGATCAGCATGATGAGCACGAGAAGCGGCGGCGAGAGCACGCCGTTGATCACCGCGGTCCAGAACAGCGCGCGGATCGGATTGATGCCGATGAAGTCGATCAGCACGCCGACCAGCGTCGACAGCGCGATCACCGCATAGAACTGCTTCGCTTCCCCCGGCTTCGCGTCGAGGCCGTATTTCCAGCCGAAGGTCTCGGCGATGGCGTAGGCGCTCGAGCCCGAGAGCACCGGCACTGCAAGGAAACCCGCGCCGACGATGCCGACGGCAAAAAGATACGTGGCCGCGCTCCCGGCGACCGGCCGCAGCGCCGCGGCGGCGTCGGCCGCGGAGTTGATCTCCGTATTGCCCGAGGCATGCAGGGTCGCCGCGCACGCCAGGATCACGAAGTAGAAGATCAGGTTGCAGAAGAACATGCCGGTGATGGTGTCGAGCTTGGCGCGCTCGAGCTCGCGGTCGGTGGTGCCCTTGCGGCTCGCGGCCGTCGTCTTGCCCTGGCTGATTTCCTCTTCCACCTCCTGGCTCGCCTGCCAGAAGAAAAGGTACGGCGAGATCGTCGTGCCGAGGATCGCGAGCAGCGTCGTCAGGTATTCATGGTCGAAGCGCAGGGTCGGGATGAACGTCGCGCGCAGCACTTCGCTCCAGTCCGGCTTGGCAATTAATGCGGCGGCGACGTAGGCGAACAGGCTCAGCGTGAGCCATTTGAAGAGCGTGACGATCATGCGGTAGTGGCCCCAGACCTGCACCGTGACGATGGCTACCGCAACCAGGACGATCATGAGCTTCTGCGGGACCGGTACGACGAGATTGATGCCCGCCGCGATGGCGCCGAGGTCGGCGCCCACGTTGATGGTGTTGGCGACGAGCAGGCCGAGCACCGCCGGGTAGAGCACCTTGCGCGAGTAGTGCCGGCGCAGCACGCCCGCGAGCCCGCGGCCGGTCACCATGCCGATCTTGTTGCACAGGAACTGCACCACCGTCATGAGCGGCAGCGTCACGACGGCGGTCCACAGGGTCGCGAAGCCGAGCGCCGCGCCGGCGACCGAGTAGGTGCCGATGCCGGACGGATCGTCGTCGGCCGCGCCCGTGACGAGCCCCGGGCCGAGCGACTTCAGCCAGCGCCTGAAGGCGCCGGGCTCTCTTTCGGCGGGAAGCGTCTCGGAAGGCACCATCGCGCCCCCGATTCAGCAATTAGGATGCCTACAGCGCTTCGCGCTTCGGCCTGGGCGCGGCCGGGACCGAGAAGTCGGCCGCGAACGCGCTGAGCGCATCCATCAAGGTGTCGCGCACCAGGCTGTAGAGCACGCGCTGGCCCTGGCGCCGGCTGGCGGCGAGGCCGGCGTTCTCCAGCACCGAGAGGTGGCGCGACATCGCGGGCGCGCTGATGCCGGCGCGCTGCGCGAGCTCGGCGGTGGTGAGCTCGCCTTGCGACAGCCACGCCAGCACCCGGCGGCGCGGCGCGGACGCCAGGGCGTCGAAGACCCGGTCAAGCTGCATGGCGCAATGTTAACAGATGCGTTAATAGGTTAATTGCGCCGCGCATGGTTAGACTGCGTCCTCACGCAGGGAAAACTCACGGGAGACCTCGGATGGCGCAAGGCAAGAAAGGACCGCGCGGGCCGCTTTCGATGGCCGATCGCGACGGCTGGATCTGGCACGACGGCAAGCTGGTGCCGTGGCGCTCGGCGACCACGCACGTGCTCACGCATTCGCTGCACTACGGCCTGGCGGTGTTCGAGGGCGTGCGCGCCTACAAGACGCAGGTCGGCACCGCGATCTTCCGCCTGAAGGAGCATACGGACCGCCTGTTCAACTCCGCGCACATCTACATGATGAAGATCCCGTACACGCGCGAGCGCCTCATGGAGGCGCAATGCGAGGTGGTGCGGGCCAACAACCACGAGGCCTGCTACATCCGGCCGATCTGCTTCTACGGCTCCGAGAAGATGGGCGTGTCGCCGATCGGCGCGAAAGTGCACGTCGCGATCGCGGCGTGGCCCTGGGGCGCGTACCTCGGGCCCGACGCGCTCGAGAAGGGCATCCGCGTCAAGACCTCGTCCTACGCGCGCCACCACATCAACGTCACCATGGCGCGCGCCAAGATGTCGGGCACCTACCCGAACTCGGTGCTCGCGACGCTGGAAGCGACGCAGCACGGCTACGACGAAGGGCTGCTGCTCGACGTGGACGGCTTCGTGGCCGAAGGCGCGGGCGAGAACATCTTCGTGGTGAAGGACGGCATCCTGTGGGAGCCGGAGCTCACCTCCGCGCTCACCGGCATCACGCGCAGCTCGGTCATCGAGCTCGCCCAGGGCCTGGGCTACGAGGTGCGCGCCAAGCGCCTCACGCGCGACGACGTGTACATCGCCGACGAGTGCTTCTTCACCGGCACCGCGGCGGAAGTCACCCCGATCCGCGAGCTCGACGGCCGCACCATCGGCGCCGGCAAGGCCGGCCCCATCACGAAGGCGCTGCAGAAGGCGTTCTTCGACGTGGTGACGGGCAAGGACAAGAAGCACCGGGGCTGGCTGACACCGGTCCATAATAAGAAGTCCAAGAAATGACCGATCAGACAAACGCTCGCGACAAGTCGCGCCTGGTGGAGGTCACGGCCAAGGACCTGCCGCTGCATTGCCCGATGCCGGGCGCGCCGCTCTGGGCGCGCCATCCGCGCGTGTTCCTCGACGTCGCCAAGGCGGGCGAATCGCTGTGCCCTTATTGCGGGACCCGGTACGTCTACAAGGGCGCGCCGCCCAAGGGCCATTAACAGAAAAATCCTCGTCGTGGCGCCGAACTGGATCGGCGATGCGCTCATGGCGCAACCGCTCCTCGGGCGCCTGCGCGAGAAGCTTCCCGGCGCGCAGATCGACGTCCTCGCGCCGCCGTGGGTCGCGCCCGTCGCGCGGCGCATGCCCGAGGTGCGTGAGGTGATCGAGGCGCCGTTCCAGCACGGCAAGCTGCAGCTTCGCAGCCGCTGGCGGCTGGGCCGCGCGCTCGCGAAGCGCGGCTACGACCAGGCGATCGTGCTGCCCAATACCTGGAAGGCCGCGCTGGTACCGTTCTTCGCCGACATCGCGCTGCGCTCGGGCTACGTGGGCGAGTCGCGCTACGGCCTGCTGAACCTCCTCTACAGGGAAAAGCGCGGGGCAAGCATGGCGGCGCACTACGCGGCGCTGTCCGAAGCGCCCGGCGCGGAGGCCAAGGGCGCGCTGCCCTCGCCGCGGCTGCTGGTGAGCTCGCATGAAATCCGCAGGGCGCAGGAAAAATTCGCCGTCGCACCGCCCTATGCCGCGCTCTGCCCCGGCGCCGAGTACGGCCCGGCCAAGCGCTGGCCTTACTTCCGCGACCTGTCGAAGGCGATCCCTCTGGAAAAAGTGATCCTCGGTGCGGGCGGGGACGCGGACGCCGCACGCGGCATGCAGGGCAGGAACCTGGTCGGCGAGACGACGCTCGAGGAAGCGCTCGCCCTGATCGCCGGCGCGGCCTACGTCGTCACCAATGACTCGGGCCTGATGCACGTCGCCGCCGCGCTCGCGCGGCCGCAGGTGGCCCTCTTCGGCTCCTCCAGCCCGGAGCGCACGCCGCCGCTCTCCAGCGCCGCGCGGGTGCAGTGGCTGCGCCTGGAATGCAGCCCGTGCTACGCGCGCGAGTGCCCGCTCGGCCACTTTCGCTGCATGCGCGAGCTGACGGTCGACAAGGTGCTCGCGGAAATCCACAATTTGCGCCCCGATGGCGCCTGACCGCGTTTCCCCATGACGGGCCGAATCTTTCCGACGGCGCAGGACGCCGAGACCGCGTTCTACGAGGCGCTCGAGCGCGGCGACCTGGAAGGCATGATGGCGGTCTGGGCCGAGGACGAGGACATCTTCTGCGTGCACCCGGCCGGGCCGCGGCTCACGGGCCACGACGAGATCCGCAAGAGCTGGGCGCAGATCTTCGCCGGGCCGGAGCGCGTGCGCGTCACGGTGAGCCACCAGGTGACGATGTCCGGGATGATGATCGCCGTGCACAGCGTGCAGGAGAACTTCGCCGTGCAGGGCGCGGGCCGCGGCGACGTGCAGCCGGCGCCCGTGGTGGCGACCAACGTGTACCTGCGCACCGGCGCGGGCTGGCGCATGATCGTGCACCACGCCTCGCCCGCCCCCGCGGCGCCGGCGCCCGCGGCGCCGCGCGAGGCGCCGCCCAAGACGCTGCACTAAGTAACCGCCTGAGCGCCTTCTCCTCGCCCTGGTGGCTGCCGGGCAGCCACCTGCAGACGATC
Organism: Burkholderiales bacterium; assembly: GCA_036263315.1. Taxonomy (GTDB): domain Bacteria; phylum Pseudomonadota; class Gammaproteobacteria; order Burkholderiales; family SG8-39; genus SCGC-AG-212-J23. Next base: position 4,821 of record DATAHF010000064.1, on the reverse strand, counting down.
TACCCGGCGTTGCGCCCGCCCAGGCGCCCGGCGCTCGCGCGCGAGCGCTGGGACACGCCCGACGGCGACTTCATCGACGTGGATTTCGGCGGACGCGAGGGCGCGCCGCTCGTCGTGCTGTTTCACGGCCTGGAGGGCGGCTCCGACAGCCACTACGCGCGCGCCTTCGCCGCGCAAGCGGCGGCGAGCGGCTGGCGTGTCGCGATCCCGCACTGGCGCGGCTGCTCGGGCGAGCCCAACCGGCTGCCGCGCGCCTACCACTCGGGAGATACGCAGGAAGTCCAGTGGCTGCTGGAGCGCTTTTCCGCCTATCAAAGACCGTTGTGCGCCCTGGGCGTCTCCCTCGGCGGCAACGCGCTGCTCAAATGGCTGGGCGAGCAAGGCGACGCCGCCGCCGCGCTCGTGCGGCGCGCCGCCGCCGTGTCGGCGCCGCTGGACATTGCGGCGGCAGGCGATGCGCTCGACCGCGGCCTCAACCGCCTGCTCTACACGCGCATGTTCCTGTCGACGCTGAAGCCGAAGTCGCTCGCGAAGCTCGAGGTGTTTCCCGGGCTCTACGACGCCGCGCGCGTGCGCGCAGCGCGCACCTTCCGCGAGTTCGACCACCTGGTGACCGCGCCGCTGCACGGCTTCCGCAGCGTCGAGGACTACTGGGCGCGCGCCTCGAGCGCGCCTTTCCTCGAGCACATCCGCGTGCCGACACTGTTACTCAATGCGCGCAACGACCCGTTCCTTCCGGAGCATGCCCTGCTCGCGGCGACGCGAAAAGCCGCGCCGAGCGTGATGCTAGAATTTCCTCGCACCGGCGGCCATGCGGGCTTTCTCGGCGGCCCGTTCCCCGGCCGGCACGGCTGGCTTCCCCGGCGCCTGCTCCAATTTTTCCAAACGTGAACCTTCCCGCAGAAATCTTCCGCACCTACGACATTCGCGGCGTGGTCGGCCGCACGCTCACGCCGGAGATCGTTTTCCAGATCGGGCAGGCGCTCGGCAGCCTCGCCCGCGAGCGCAAGGCGCCGACCTTCGCGGTCGGCCGCGACGGGCGCCTTTCCGGGCCGGCGCTCTCGGCCGCGCTCATCGAGGGCATGCTCGCCTCCGGCGCCGACGCCATCGACATCGGCATGGCGCCCACGCCGGTCACGTACTTCGCGGCGCACCAGCTCGGGTGCGGCAGCTGCGTGTCGGTGACCGGGAGCCACAACCCGCCGGACTACAACGGCCTCAAGGTGGTGATCGGCGGCGACACGCTCTATGGCGACGACATCCAGGAAGTGCGCAAGCGCGTCGAATCCGGAAACCTCGCCCGCGGCCAGGGCAAGCGCAGCACGGCGAGCGTGCTCGACGCCTATGTGGAGCGGATCGTCTCCGACGTGAAGCTCGCGCGACCCTTCCGCATCGCGATCGACTGCGGCAACGGCGTCGCCGGAATGCTCGCGCCGCAGCTCTACCGCCGCCTCGGCTGCGAGGTCGAGGAGCTCTACTGCGAGGTCGACGGGCATTTTCCGAATCACCACCCGGACCCGTCGCAGCCGAAGAATCTCGCGGACCTGATTTCGACCCTGAAAAATACTTCCTGTGAAATCGGAATTGCCTTCGACGGCGACGGCGACCGCCTGGGCCTGGTCACCAAGGACGGCGAGGTGATCTTCGCCGACCGCCAGCTCATGCTGCTCGCGAAGGACGTGCTCTCGCGCAACCCCGGGGCGGAGATCATCTACGACGTGAAGAGCACGCGCCTGCTCGCGCCGTGGATCGCGCGCTACGGCGGCAAGCCGACGATCTGGAAGACCGGCCACTCGCTCATCAAGGCGAAGCTGAAGGAAAGCGGCGCGCTGCTCGCCGGCGAGATGTCCGGCCACACCTTCTTCAAGGAGCGCTGGTACGGCTTCGACGACGCGCTCTACGGCGGCGCCCGCCTGCTCGAGATTCTTTCCCGCGAGAAGAATCCGAACCAGGTGCTGAAGGACCTGCCGAACGCGCCCTCCACGCCCGAACTGCACTGGTCGCTCGAGGAAGGCGAGCCGCATGCGCTCGTGGAAAAGCTGCAGAAATCCAAGCCCTTCCCCGGCGCCGAGCGCGTGCTCACCATCGACGGCGTGCGCGCCGAATATGCCGACGGCTTCGGCCTCGCGCGCGCCTCGAACACGACGCCGGTGATCGTGCTACGCTTCGAAGCCGATTCCGCCAAGGCCCTCGAACGGATCAAGGATGACTTCCGCGCCGCGCTCCAGCCGCTCAAGCCGACTGCTCCGCTGCCTTATTAGCGCGGGGCTGCTTCTCGCTTCATCCGGCGTCATCGCGGCCTGCCCTTCGCTCCTGAACCGAAGCGTGCAGACGATCGACGAGCAGAGCCGGTCGCTCTGCGAGTACGGCGGAAAAGTGATCCTGGTGGTGAATACCGCGAGCCATTGCGGCTACACGCCGCAGTACGAAGGGCTCGAGGCGCTCTACCGGAAGTACAAGGACCGCGGCCTCGTGGTGCTCGGCTTTCCCTCCAACGATTTCGGCGGCCAGGAGCCCGGCTCGAACAAGGAGATCGCGAGCTTCTGCGTCAACCAGTACGCGGTGGACTTCCCGGTGTTCGGCAAGACCGAGCTCAGGAAGAACGCGCTCTACGCCGAGCTCGCCAAGGCGAGCGGGCGCGCGCCGCAATGGAACTTCCACAAATACCTGGTGGATCGCAGCGGAAACAAGGTGCAATCCTTCGATTCCGCAGTCGAGCCGTCGGATCCGAAGCTGATCGCTGCCCTCGAACGTCTCTTATAGACAGGAGGAAGTCCATGAAGCTCGTCATCGCCGCCGTTGCATTCGCATTCCTCGCCAACCCCGCATTTGCCCAGGACAAGAAGGACGGCAAGCGCGAAGCGAGCCCCGCGCAGAAGGCGCAGCAGGAGCGCATGAAGGACTGCAACGCCAAGGCGAAGGGCATGAAGGGCGACGAGCGCAAGGACTTCATGAAGGGCTGCTTGTCGGGCAAGGACGGCGGCTCGGCAGGCGCCGGCAAGATGAGCTCGCAGCAGGAGAAGATGAAGGACTGCAACGCCAAGGCGAAAAGCATGAAGGGCGAGGAGCGCAAGAAGTTCATGAGCTCCTGCCTGAAGGGCTAGCCGCCTAGCCGAAGTCGGGGCCGATTGCCTCCAGGTTGTCGGTCACGAGGCAATCGACGCCCCACGATAGAAGCTCGCGCGCCCGCGCGGGCTCGTTGACCGTCCAGCACAGCAGCCCATAGCCCGCGCGCTTCACCGCGCGGGCTATGTCGCGGTCGAGCTTCTCGTGATTGCAGTGCAGCGCCACGCACTGCAGGCGCCGCAGCGTCGTCCCCCAGTCGGCGGGGATGGCGTCCACCAGATAGCCGAGCGCGGCGCCGGGCGCGGCGGCGCGCGCCGCCTCGAGCGCCTCGATCGCGAACGAGGACATCACCGGCGCGAGCGCGGCGCCGCGCCACGCCTCGAGCGTCATGCGCGCGACCGCCTCGCCGGTCGCGCGCTCGTGGCCGCGCGCCGGCTTGATCTCCACGTTCGCCCATAGCTCGAGCTCGCGGCACAGGCGCGCCGCCTGCAGGAAGGACGGGATGCCGAGGCGCTGCAGCTCGGCAAAGGCGAGCTGCGGCACGTCGCCCTTCACGCCCGTGGTGCGCTCGGTGCTCTCGTCGTGGATGAGGACGGGCGTGCCATCGCCGGCCAGCATGACGTCGAACTCCACGCCGCGGAAGCCGCGCGCAGCGCCCAGCCGCAGTGCCTGCAGCGTGTTCTCGGGTGCGAGCGCGCCGCCGCCGCGATGCGCGACGATCCTGGGATAGGGCCAGCTCATGCCGGCCCGAGTTTAGTACCGGACGGCTACCGCGCGAGGACCGCGTTGCCGCGGGAGACGGCGGCGTTCAGCGCCTCCATGGGCGTCTTCTTGCCGCCCCACACCGCCTCGAGCTCCTCGTCGATGATGGTGCGGATGTTGCGCAGGTGCAGCAGCCGGATGCCGCGCGTCTCGCCGCTCGGCTGCTTGAGGATGAGCTGGTGCACGGCGACCTCGTAGCCCGGATACTTCGCGTAGAAGCCCTGCTTGCGCGAGAGCTCGTAGGCGGCCATCGTCACCGGAACGAAGCCGGTCTTCTGCGTCCATTCGGCCTGCACTTCGGGCCGCGCGAGGAACGCCACGAACCTGGCGATCCCGTGGTAGTCCGCCTTCGGCTTGCCGCCCATCACCCACAGGCCGGCGCCACCGGCGAGCGTGTTGTGCGGCGCGCCGCCGAAGTCGTCGTAATACGGGAGCTGCGCCACGCCGAGGTCGAACTTCGCGTGCTCGCGCAGCTCGGCATAGCTCGACGAGGAGGACGTGAGGACCGCGCATTCGCCCGACGCGAAGCGCGCCTCGCCTTCGCTGCCGCGCCCCGAGTATTCGAAGTAGCCCGACTTCATCCACGACGAGAGCATCGAGATCCAGCGCATCATGAGCCGGCCGTTGAACGCGAGGCGCGCGCCGTTCCCGTCCATGCCGTTGTGGTGCGTGGCGAACTCCTGGTTGTGCCATGCGCTCATGTTCTCGAGCAGCACCCAGGAAGGGTAGGCGGTCGTGAACGGGCACGACGTCCCGGCCTCGCGCAGCGCGCCGAGCGTGGCGGGCATCTCGTACCAGGTCTTCGGCGGCTTGGAAGGGTCGAGCTTCGCGCGCTTGAACGCGTCGCGGTTGTAATAGAGGACCGGCGTCGCGGTGCTGAGCGGCAATGCGAGCAGGCGCCCCTGCGGGTCCGAGTAATAGCCGGCGACCGCGGCCAGGTATTTCGATTCCAGCGGGTGGCCGGCGTCGGACATCACCTGCCAGAGGGGCCGG
>DATAHF010000063.1:0-3334 GCA_036263315.1 Burkholderiales bacterium | reverse complement strand
TTCGTGCGCGGTATCGGCGCGGAATACCACACCTTCGGCGTGAACCCCACCTTCTCGCACGACCGCTCCCACGAGGCGCACGACCTCATCGTGCGCGCCTGGACCGAGCCGGGGCCGTTCTCCTTCGAGGGACATCACTACAACGTGCGCTACGTGAACCTGTGGCCGCGCCCCTACCAGAAGCCGCATCCGCCGATCTGGATCCCCTCGCAAGGCAGCAAGGAGACGATCGACTGGGCGTCGCACCCGGATCGCCGGTACACGTACCTGCAGACGTTCAGTCCATCCAAGGTGGTCGCGCGCTATCTCAAGATGTATCGCGATACCTGCTCAGGCTACGGCTACGACGCGAAGGATGGCCAGCTCGGCTGGGCCGTGCCGGTGTACGTGGCCAAGGACGACGAGACGGCAAGGCGCGAGGCCAAGCCGCACTTCGAGGCTTTCAGGAACGTCTTCGTGCGCATGCCGCTCGAGATGCTGCTGCCGCCGGGCTACACCTCGCGCGAGTCGTTCAAGAACGTGATGAAGGCCAAGGCGCAGATGTTCGGCGACGTCACGATCGAGCAGGCGATCGACCTCGGCCTCTTCGTGTGCGGCAGCGCGCAGACGGTGCGCCACGCGTTCGAGGCCTACTGGAGCGAGATGCGCTTCGGCAACCTGCTGGTGATGTGCCAGTTCGGCACGCTGCCCGCGGACCTCACGCGGCAGAACATGGAGCTCTTCGCGCGCGAGGTCATGCCCGCGCTGAAGCAGCTAGCCTGATTGCTTCATCCGCTGCTGCTTCTCGTACGCCGTCTCCGAAGGCTTGCTGGACACCGCGTCGCTGGCGGGAAAGGTCTCCTTCACGCCGGCGTCGAGCGCCTCGTCGGTCGTCGGCCGCGACGGAAGGTGGATGTCGTCCATGGCGTCGCTTGCATTGGTCTGCGAGCCGGTCGGCCGTTGCCGATAGCGCTTGTAGAGCGAGGTGCCGCCGATCAGGGCCGCAAGGCCTACGATGAGGGTGCGTGGGTGCATGTGCGTCTCCTTACCCGCGCTCTCGCAATTTTCATGCCGTCGCGAAACAATAACGATCCATCCGGAGGAGGAACAACATGAGGCTCACCCTTAAGCGGCTTTGCGCCGGCGCCGTGCTCCTCGCCGCGGGCGGCGTGGCGGCGCAGACCTATCCCAGCCAGCCGATCAAGCTCATCGCCCCGTTTCCGCCCGGCGGCAGCGTCGACATCACCGCGCGCCTGGTGGCCGAGCCGCTGGAGAAGGAGCTCGGCGGGCGCATCGTGGTGGAGAACCGCAGCGGCGCGTCCGGGAACATCGGCATGGAAGCCGCGGCGCGCGCCAAGCCTGACGGCTACACGATCGTCCTGAACACGATCCCGCTGGTGACGAACCAGGGCCTGTTCGAGAAGCTCACCTGGGATCCAATCCGCGACTTCGCGCCGATCGGCATGATCGCCACGTCGCCGCACCTGCTCGTCGTGCCGGCGAAGTCGCCGGCGCGCAGCGTTGCCGACCTGCTGAAGATGGTGCGCGCGGCCCCCGGCAAGCTCACCTACGCGTCCGCGGGCGTGGGCACGACGTTCCATTTCTGCGCCGAGATGTTCAAGGACGACACGCACACTTTCATCCTGCACGTGCCCTACCGCGGCGGCGGCCCGGCGCTGGTGGACACGCTCGCGGGCCAGGTGGACATGAGCTTTCCCACGCTCGCCGCCGCGCTGCCGCACGTGAAGGCCGGCACGCTGCGCGCGCTCGCCGTGACCGACAAGACGCGCTCGCCGCTGCTGCCCGAGGTGCCCACCATGCAGGAGGCCGGCGTCGCGGGCTTCCAGTTCACGCAATGGCTGGCGCTCCTCGCGCCGGCCGGGACGCCGGCCCCGGTCATCGCGCAGATCAATGCAGCGCTCAACAAGGCGCTCGTCACGCAGAACGTGCACGACAAGTTCGAGGCGCAGGCGTTCGTCGCCTTCCGCACCACGCCGGAGGAGGCGGGCCGCTTCATCGCGTCCGAGGCGCAGCGCTTCGCGAAGCTCATCAAGAGCGCGGGAATCACGGCGAACTAGATGAACCTCGGATTCGCCGGGCTGGGACAGATGGGCCGGCCGATGGCCGGGCGATTGATCGAGGCCGGGCATGCGCTGACGGTCTACAACCGCACGCGCGCGGCGGCGGAGCCGCTCGAGAAGCGCGGCGCGCGGATCGCGGCGGCGCCCGAAGAGCTGGCTGCCGCGGAAATCGTGGTCACCATGCTCGCCGACGATGCGGCAGTCGAGGCGGTGTGGGTGTCCTCGGGCCTCGCGCAGCGCCTGCGCCCGGGATCGATCCACATCAACATGGCGACCGTGAGCCTGGCGGCGAGCCGGAAGCTGTCTTCGCTCCACGAAAGACACGGCTCCGCGTACGTCGCGGCGCCGGTCTTCGGCCGTCCGGCCGCGGCGGAGCAGGGCCAGCTCGACGTGATCGCCGCGGGGCCTGCGGCGGCGCTCGAGCGCTGCCAGCCGCTCTTCAAGGCGATGGCGAAGCAGGTGTTCGTCGTCGGCGCCGAGCCGGAGAAGGCGAACGCGGTGAAGATCGCGCGCAACTTTCTCCTCGCCACGATCATCGAGAGCCTGGGCGAGGCGATGGCCCTCGCGCGAAAGTGCGGCGTGGACGGCGAGTCCTTCCTCCACATCCTCACGAGCACCGCGATCGGGGCGAGGTATGCCGGCTACGGCGGCCTGATGACTAAGGAGGCGTGGCGGCCGGCGCAGTTCTCGATGGCGCTCGGCCTGAAGGACATCGAGCTCGCGCTCGCCACGGCCGCGGAAGCGGGGGCCTGGCTGCCGAGCGCCGAGATGATCCGCGACCACATTCGCGAGGCGATCCGCGCCGGGCGCGGCGACGAGGACGCCGTGGCGCTCGCCGGCTTCATCGCCGGCAAGTCCGGGCTATAGCTTCGCGCCCAGGCCCGCGAGGGCGTCGCGGATGGCGGCCTCGGCGCACGCGATGCTGTCCTCGAGGCTGAAGTTGAAGTAGAAGCGGTAGTAGTGCCAGGTGCTGGCGGCGAGGTAGTAGCGGATGTTCGCCGCCGCGATCCTGCGCTCGCGCTCGCCGCGCTCGGGCGCCGCTTCGTCGATCAATTTGCGCACCGCCATCCAGCGCGCCTTCGCCTGCGTCTCCCGCATCCGGTGGAAGAGCTCCGAATGCAGCGCCGCCATGGTGAGGCTGCGCATGGCATCGAAGCGCGTGTAGAGCGCCCGGGGCGCATCGAGCAGCTGCGCGAGCGTCTGCGGCGGAGGGGGCAGGTCGAAGCGCTCGCGCACCGCGTCCGCGATCGCGTCGAGGAACTCCTCGCGGGTCG
>DATAHF010000062.1:0-23370 GCA_036263315.1 Burkholderiales bacterium | reverse complement strand
CTCGGCCTGGACGTGATGGACCGCAAGCTGCTGCTCGCGCTCATCGAGAAATTCGCCGGCGGCCCGGTCGGCCTGGACAATCTTGCGCACGCGATCGGCGAGGAGTCCGACACGATCGAGGATGTGCTCGAGCCCTACCTCATCCAGCAGGGCTACCTGCAGCGTACGCCGCGCGGCCGCATGGCTACGCTCAGCGCCTACCGGCACTTCGGCATCGTCGCCCCGGCCTCGGCGGGCTCTCGCGACCTGCTGTCCGATTCTTGAAGAAGCCCTTCGGCATCCCGGTCCGCGTCTACTACCAGGACACCGATGCGGGCGGCGTCGTGTTCCACGGGCAATATCTCGCGTTCATGGAGCGCGCGCGCACCGAGCTTCTCAACGCGGCGCGCATCGATCTCGCGCGCATCGCGGAGGAGAAACGCGTACTTTTTCTCGTTTATGACCTCAATGTGCGCTATCACCAGCCGGCGCGCCTGAACGAGCTGCTAAACGTGACGGCCGAAGTCGCTAAAATGGGCCGTGCGAGCCTGGTGTTTCATCAGCGCGTGGAACGCGGGCCGCAGCTGCTGGTCGAAGCGAACGTCACCGTGGCGCTGGTGAACCGCGACAGCATGAGGCCCGCGCGCATGCCGACAGAACTCGAACAGGCCCTTACATGAACGTGACGCAGGATCTGGAAATCTGGACGCTGGTCGCCAACGCGAGCGTCGTGGTGAAGGTCGTCATGGCGCTGCTGCTCGTGGTGTCCTTCATGTCCTGGATGTTCATCTTCCAGAAGTGGTTCGCGATCCGGCGCGCCGGCAGCCAGACGGAGAAGTTCGAGCGCGAGTTCTGGAGCGGAAACGACCTGCAGGCGCTCTACCAGGGCGCGGTCAACAACCGCCATTCCATCGGCAGCCTGGAGCGCATCTTCGAGGCCGGCTTCCGCGAGTTCGCCAAGCTGCGCGGGCAGGGCGGCAACGAGAAGAGCGTCATGGTCGATGGCGCGCGCCGCGCCATGCGGGCGACCTTCCAGCGCGAGATGGACTTCCTCGAGCGGCACCTGGCGTTTCTCGCCTCCACCGGCTCGGTGAGCCCGTACGTGGGCCTTTTCGGCACGGTGTGGGGCATCATGCATGCGTTTCGTAGCCTGGCGAATGTGCAGCAGGCGACACTCGCGCAGGTGGCGCCGGGCATCGCCGAGGCGCTCATTGCCACGGCGATCGGCCTGTTCGCCGCCATCCCGGCCGTCGTCGCCTACAACCGCTATTCGCACGACATCGAGCGCCTCGCTAACCGCTTCGAGAGCTTCATGGAGGAGTTCTCCAACATCCTGCACCGCCAGACTGTGAGGTAGCAATGCCGGCACTGCATCGCAAGCGCGGCCCGATGCACGAGATCAACATCGTGCCGTACGTCGACGTGATGCTCGTGCTGCTGGTGATCTTCATGGTAACGGCGCCGCTCGTCACGCCCGGGGTGATCGACCTGCCGAGCGTGGGCAAGGCGGGCCAGCCCAAGAGCGTGCCGATCGAGGTGATCGTCAAGGAAGACCAGCAGATGATCGTGCGCGAGCGCGATGCCACCGGCCACGTGGTGAACGAGCAGCCGGTGAGCCGCGCCACGCTGGTGCAGATCATCAAGGAGCGGCATTCGAAGTCGCCCGATCTCGCGGTGATGATCGCCGCCGACAAGAACGTGCGCTACGAGGCGGTGCTCAACGTGATGGACGACCTGCGCAGCCAGGCGATCGCGCGCGTCGGGCTCCAGGTGAAGCCCGCCCAACGATGAACTCCGCTCGATGAGCACCGCGGTCTTCGACGATCGCGAGCAGCCGGGCTATTCGAGCTCGTTCGCGCTGTCCTTCGCCATGCACGCCGTGCTGCTCACGGTGCTCTTCCTCGGCGTGCGCTGGCAGAGCCATCCGCCGCAGGACATCAGCGTCGAGCTCTGGGAGCCGCCACAGCCGGTCGCGGCGCCGAAGCCGGCGCCCCCGCCGCCCAAGGTCGAGCCCGCGCCGCCGCCGAAGCCCGAGCCGCGCATCGAGCCCAAAGTCGAGAAGCCCGAAATCGTCGAGAAGCCGGCGCCGAAGCCCAAGCCCAAGCCGGAGCCGAAGGTCGAGCCCAAGCCGAAGCCGCCGCCGCCGAAGCCAAAACCGGACGACCGCGAGTTCAAGCGCCAGCTGCAGGAGCAGCTTGCGCGCGAGCAGGCCGCCGCGCAGGAGCGCCAGATCAAGGACCTGCTCGCTCGCGAGCAGGCTGCGACCAACAGCCGCGCGCTAGCAACCTGGACCGACAAGATCCGCGCCAAGATCCGCGGCCGGATTCCGGTCCAGGCGGTGCAGGACGTGCCCGGAAATGCGGAAGCCATCTTCGATGTCAGCTTGCTGCCCACGGGCGAGGTGCTGCAGGTGAAAATGCGCAAATCGAGCGGCTACAAGGGTTACGACGAGGCGGTGGAGCGCGCTATCCTTGGGTCGTCCCCATTGCCCAAGCCGGAGCCGGCGAGCCTGTTCCAGCGCCAGCTGGAACTTCGCTTCCGGCCACAGGACAAATAAGGGGCTTAAAAGAACATCAGGAGGAGTGTTTGGTGGTCCGTATCGCATCTCTGCTTGCCGCTGCGTGCCTTTTCGTTGCGCCGCTCCTTGCGCGCGCGCAGCTGTCCATCGAGATCACGGGCGCCGGCGCGCAGCGCGTGCCGATCGCCATCGCGCCGTTCCCGGGCGAGGGCGCGCTCACTTCGTCCACCGGCGCTGGCATCACGCCCATCATCCGCGCCGATCTCGAGCGCAGCGGCGTGTTCCGCGCGCTCGAAGTCCCGCCGCTGTCGCCCGCGCCCACCGAAGCGAGCGTCGTGAGCTATCCCGAGTGGCGCGCGCGCCTCGCCGACGCGCTCGTGCTCGGCTCGGTGGTGCAGCGTCCCGACGGCCGCTTCGAGGCGCGCTTTCGCCTGTTCGACGTCGTCAAGCAGACGCCGCTCGGCGGCATCGCGTACACGCTTTCGCAAAGCCAGGTGCGCGCCACCGCCCACCGCATCGCCGACTTCATCTACGAGAAGCTGACCGGCGAGAAGGGCGTGTTCTCCACGCGCATCGCCTACGTGGTGAAGCGCGGCAACCGCTACGAGCTGCAGATCGCCGATGCCGACGGCGCCGGCGCGGAAACCGCGCTGGCGTCCTTCGAGCCGATCATCTCGCCGGCCTGGTCGCCCGACGGCCGCCGCCTCGCCTATGTGTCCTTCGAGAACAAGAAGCCCGTCGTGTACGTGCATTCGCTGCTCGAGGGCAAGCGCACCGTGGCGGCGAACTTCAAGGGCTCCAACTCCGCGCCGGCGTGGTCGCCCGACGGCCGCCAGCTGGCGGTATCGCTCTCGCGCGAAGGCGGTTCGCAGCTCTTCCTGCTGAACCCGGATGGCAGCGGCGTGCGGCGCCTCACGAGCTCCGCGGCAATCGACACCGAGCCGCGCTTCTCGCCGGACGGAAAGTCGATCTACTTCACATCCGACCGCGGCGGCAGCCCGCAGATCTACCGCATGCCGGCGGGCGGCGGCGAGCCGCAGCGGGTCACGTTCGAGGGCAGCTATAATGTGTCGCCGCGTCTCAGCCCGGACGGCAAAATCCTCGCCTACATCACCCGCAACGCCGGCAAGTTCCAGGTGGCGCTGCTCGACCTTTCCAACCGCCAGGTGCAGATCATCACCGACAGCGATCGCGACGAGTCGCCGAGCTTCGCGCCCAACGGCCGCATGATCCTGTTCGCCACCGTCATCGGCGGGCGCGGCGTGCTGTCCGCCGTGTCCTCCGACGGCCGCGTCAAGCAGCGTCTCACCGTCAGCGCAGGCGACGTCCGCGAGCCTGCCTGGGGCCCATTCATCGAATGAAAGGAGTCATGTCCATGCGCGCAGTCCTGATAGCCGCCCTTACCGCCGCCGCCGCGGCCGCCTTCGTCGCCGGCTGCTCCACCACGCCCAGCAGCGAGCAGTCCCCCGCAGGCGTGGAGGAACGCAAGCCCGCGGGTGCGGAAAGCAAGCCGATACCGAAGATCGACGTCACCGGCAAGCCCGGAGGCAGCGAGTTCGCGGTGCTCAAGGATCCGAACAACATTCTCTCCAAGCGCTCGATCTACTACGACTTCGACAAGTTCGACGTGAAGGACGAGTACCGGCCGCTGGTCGAGGCCCACGCCAAGTTCCTGCGCGAGCATCCGACCGCGAAGATGCTCATCCAGGGCAACACCGACGAGCGCGGCAGCCGCGAGTACAACGTGGGCCTCGGGCAGCGGCGCTCCGACGGCGTGAAGAAGATGCTCTCGCTCCTCGGCGTGAAGGAAGACCAGGTCGAGTCGGTCAGCCTGGGCGAGGAGAAGCCGAAGTCGGAAGGCCACGACGAGCAGGCGTGGGCGCAGAACCGGCGCAGCGACATGCTGTACAACGGCGAATACTGATGCTTCGCGCGACCGCGTTCGCGGCGCTCCTTGCCTGCGCCGGGGCGGCGCAGGCCCAGGGCCTGTTCGACGACAACGAGGCTCGCCGGCGCATCGACGTGCTGCGCCAGCAGCTCGAGGCGACGCAGAAGGCGGTGGACGACAAGCTCGCGAACGCGGCCGATCGCAATGCCATCCTCGACCTGTCGCGCCAGATCGACGCGCTGCGCGCCGAGATCACGAACATGCGCGGCCAGGTCGAGGTGCTGACGAACCAGGCGGAGACCGCGAACAAGCGGCAGACGGAGCTCTACCAGGACATCGACACGCGCCTGCTGAAGCTGGAGAAGGCGCAGCAGGCTGCCGCGCCCGAGAAGTCAGCCGCGGCCGAGCCCGAGGCGTCGGCGGCGGAGCAGAAGGCCTACCAGGCGGCGCTCGACCAGTTCAAGCTCGGCAACTACGCGCTCGCAGTCGCAGCCATGCAGGGGTTCCTCGTCACCTATCCGAGCAGCCCGCTCGCTTCCAACGCGCAGTACTGGATCGGGATGGCCTATTCTGGACAGCGCGACTACAAGAATGCCATCACCGCGCAGCGCAAGGTGCTCATGAGCTGGCCCGACAGCAACAAGGCGCCAGATGCGCTGCTCAGCATCGCGAGCGCGCAGGAAACGATGGGCGACCGCCGCTCGGCGCAGAAGACGCTCGAGGAGCTCGTGGCCAAGTATCCGGCGAGCAGCGCGGCCGCGAGCGCCAAGCAGCGGCTCGCCGCGACGCCGAGGCGCTGAGCCGCCCTGCAGGGGGAGGGTTCGCATCGCTGACCTGACCGCGGCGCAGCTCGTCCCGTACGTGACGGGCGGCGCCTTCCTTCTCGCCTTCATCTTCGGCGCGGTCGCCAACAAGACCGATTTCTGCACCATGGGCGCCGTGTCCGACTGGGTCAACATGGGCGACTTCAACCGCATGCGCATGTGGCTGCTCGCCATCGCGGTGGCGGTGCTCGGCGCCGGGATCCTCCAGTTCGCCGGCGTCGTGGATCTCTCGAAATCCATCTATCCCGGGCCCAATTTCACCTGGCTCTCCTACATCGTCGGCGGCTTCCTCTTCGGCGTCGGCATGACGCTCGGCTCCGGCTGCGGATCGAAGACGCTGATCCGCATCGGCTGCGGCAACCTCAAGTCGGTGATCGTTTATGTGTTCCTCGGCATCGCCGCCTACATGACGCTGCGCGGCATCCTCGGCGCTTTCCGCGTCGGCGTGCTGGAAAGGGCCGCGATCACCCTGCCGAACGGCCAGGACCTGGCTTCGCTCCTTAGCCTGAACCCGGGACTGCTCGCCGCGTTGATCGGCGGCGCGCTCCTCGCCTTCGTCTACGCCAGCCGGGAATTCCGCTCCCGCCTGGACTACACGCTCGGTGGCGTCGTTACCGGGCTCGTCGTCGTGGGCGGCTGGTACGTGAGCGGCCATCTCGGGCACTTGGCCGAGGACCCGAACACGCTGCAGGAGGCCTTCGTCGCGACCAATACCGGGCGCATGGAGTCCTTCTCGTTCGTCTCGCCGCTCGCCTATACGCTGGAATACCTCATGTTCTGGACCGACAAGTCCAAGATCGTCACCTACGGCATCGCTTCCGCCGCGGGCGTCATCGCGGGCTCCGCCGCCTATGCGCTCGCCTCCCGGAAATTCCGCTGGGAGGGATTTCGCGATGCGGAAGACACCGGGATGCACATCCTCGGCGGGCTGCTCATGGGGTTCGGCGGCGTCACGGCGCTCGGCTGCACCATCGGGCAGGGCATCACCGGGTTCTCCACGCTGGCGCTCGGGTCCATCATCACGTTCGTGTGCATCGTCGCCGGCTCCGCCGCGACCATGAAGTGGCAATACTGGCGAATCAGCGCTTAAGGTTTGATAAAATTTCGCCCTTTGAAGTTGCCGGTTCGCGTAGCGAAGCGGATCGGGCGATCGTCTCGTTTCCTGTGGGTCGTTAGCTCAGCTGGTAGAGCAGCGGACTTTTAATCCGTTGGTCGGCGGTTCGAATCCGCCACGACCTACCAATTCTTCGAAGCGGTTTTCCGCTGGCGCCAATCCCACGGCGCGACGGCGTGCGCGTCGGACCAGAGGCCTTGCCGCTTCAGGCGCGCCTCGTACTCGAGGCGATAAAGCGGCGACTGCGGATCGGCATAGCGCACGTACACCCACGCCATGCCGCTGCGCACCTGGTGCGTGCTGGCGTCGACGCGGCCGCAGCGCAGCCGGCCGATACGTCCCCGGACCGGGTCCTCGTTGAGCTGCGTAACCCGCGCCTGCTTGCCCGCGCATAGCGCGGCAAGCGCCTTGCGGGATTGCTTGCCGAAGGGCTGCGCGAGCTCGGGTGCGTCGATGCTGTCCAGGCGCAGGCGCACTTCCCGCCGCTGCGCGAGCAGCGTCACGGTGTCCCCGTCCTCGATCCGCAGGATGGTCCCGCGCAGCTCGGCGCCAAGCGCCGAGGAGGCGGCGAGGGCGCAGGCGAGCGCGGCGAGGGTGGTTGCAATGGCGGGAGGCATGCTCTCAAAGTCCAACATCGCGCGAAGCGGTTAAAACTGGCATGGCGCGCCATGGTTAGGATGGCGCATGATCCTGTCGGAACAACCATGAAGATACTGATCGCAGGCGCAGGCATCGGCGGGCTCACGGCGGCGTGCTGCCTCATGAAGGCGGGCCACGACGTGCAGGTGCTCGAGCAGGCCCCCGAGCTCGCCGAGATCGGCGCCGGCATCCAGCTGAGCGCCAACGCCATGCACGTGCTGAACGACCTCGGCCTGGAGGAGGCGATCGCGAAGCTCGCGGTGCGCCCGCAGGCCTATGTGTTCCGCCTGCACGATACCGGCGAGGTCATCAGCCGCTTTGCGCTCGCCGACGAGCATCGGCAGCGCCACGGCGCGCCGTACAACCAGCTGCACCGCGGCGACTTCCACAGCCTGCTCATCGCGAGGGCGCGCGCCTTCAAGAAGGACGTCATCCGGCTCAATGCCCGCGTGGTGGGCTTCGAGGAATCGGAGCACGCGGTCCGCGTCAAGCTCGCAAGCGGAGAAACGATTTCCGGCGAGCTCCTGGTCGGCGCCGACGGCGTCAAGTCGGCGGTGCGCGCGCAGATTGCCGGGCCCGATCACGCCGTCTACACCGGCGACGCGGCGTGGCGCCTGACGATTCCGGCCGAGAAGCTCGCGCCCGGGTTGTTCGCCCAGGTGATGTCGGTGTGGATGGGGCCGGGCGCGCACGTGGTGTGCTACTACCTGCGCGCCGGCGCGCTTCTCAACTTCGTCGGGCTGGTGGAGACCGACGAAGTGTCCGAGGAATCCTGGACCGCGCGCTTCCCGTGGGAGCGGCTGAAGGCCGACTTCGCCGGGTGGCATCCGGATATCCAGGCCATCATCGACTGCGCTGATCGCGAGCAGTGCTTCCGCTGGTCGCTCTTCTACCGGCCGCCGATTTCCAACTGGAGCACGCGGCGTGCGACGCTGCTCGGCGATGCGGTACACGCGACGCTTCCGTATCTCGCCCAGGGCGCCGCGATGGCGATCGAGGACAGCGCGGTGCTCGCGCGCGCGCTCGGCGCCGCGGGAAGCGTCGCCGATGCCCTGCGGCTCTACGAGCGCAACCGCATCGAGCGCACGACCCGCATCGTCAAGGGCTCGAGCGCCAACCGCGATCTTTTCCACATGCGCGACCAGGCGGCGCTGCGCCGCGCGTTCGCGGGCCGGGACGAGGGTGCCTCGCGCAACGCCTGGCTGTATTCCTACAATCCGCTGACGGTGCCGCTCACTTGATGTAAATCAAGCGCCGCGGCCCCGCAATGCCTACCTTGGCGGTTCAAGGAGGCGCTATGAAACAAAACGTGGGAGTTCTGGACCAGGTGGTGCGCGTGTGCATCGGCTTTGCGTGCCTCGGGCTGGCGTTCATCTCGCCGCCGCCGCTCAAGTACGTGGCGTACGCGGCCTGCATCGTCTTTGCAGTCACCGGCTTTGCGGGCAAGTGCTGGCTCTACAAGCTCGTGGGCCTCAACACCGCGGGGAAAGCCGCCGGCTAGCCCTTGTAGACCACTGCGGCCAGCGTGTTCTGGTCGATGACGACGTCGATGACCGCGGGAAGCCCGCTATCGAGCGCGCGCTTTAGCGCCGGCAGCAGCATCGCCGGGTCTTCGACGCGCTCGCCGTAGGCGCCGAACACGCGCGCCAGGGCGGCGAAGTCGACGTCGCCGTAATCCACGGCGAACGTGCGGCCGCCGTAGAGCTCTTTCTGGAACGCCCGCTCGTTCCCGAGGCCGCGGTCGTTGAACACCACGCACACGACCGGGATGCGCTCGCGCACCGCGGTCTCGAGCTCGCCGATGTTGCACATCATCCCCATGTCGCCTACGGTCGCCATGACCGGCTGTTTCGGGCGCGCAAGCTTGATGCCCATCGCGATCGGCAGGCCGGCGCCGACCGATCCCCAGTCGCTGATGTACTGGAAGGTATGCGGCTGGTAGGTGTCCATGAACACGCGCATGTGCTTGCCCGCGTTGCCGGCATCGACCACCATCACGCCGTCGCGCGGCAGCGCTTCGCGCATCGCGTGCGCCACCACCGGCGGAAGGATCGGGCGCTTCGCCGGATCGAGCAGCTTGCGCCGCTCCTCGTCCCACTCGCGCCGCAGCTTGGCGACGTCGATCCAGTCCCACTTGCGCTGCAGGCGCACGGCCAGCCCTTCGACGAAGCTCGCGGTCGATCCGACCACGGCCTGGTGCACGGGGAACACGACGCCGATGTCCGTGCCCACGGTGCTGTGGTGGATGAGCCGCGATTCGCGGCTGAGGACGCCGTACTTGAACATGGTTGAGAAAAGATCGATGTGCGCGCCCACCGCGATGACGACGTCGGCCTGCGGCACGGCGCGGTTCGCGCTCGACCAGCCGTTGCGGCCGAGCGGCCCCAGCGCAAGCGGATGCTTGGTCGGAAACGCGTCCGGGTGATATTGCAGCGTGGCCACCGGTATTCCAGTGGCCTCCGCCAGGCGCTCCAGCGCGCCGAGCGCTTCCTCGCGCAGTACCCCGCCGCCCACCAGCAGCACCGGACGTTTCGCCTCGGCAATGGTCCTCGCCGCGCGATCCAGCTCCGCGCCGGCGCAAGCGGCGAGCGCGGCAGGGCGATAGGCTTGCGGGGCGATCGGCTCCGCGGCGACTTGCTCCATCAGCAGGTCGCGCGACATGTCGAGGTGCACCGGACCCGGCGGCTCGGCGAGGGCGACGCGGAAGGCGCGCCGCACTGCCTCCTGCACCTTCGCGGCCGCGGGCACCGAGTACGCCCATTTCGTGATCGGGCGGCACAGGGTGACCTGGTCGATGTCCTGGCTCGCGTCTTTTTCGCGCAGCCACAATTCCTGCGCGCCGCTGATGCTGATCACCGGCACGTAGCCCTTATAAGCCGCGCCGATGCCGGTGGCGAGGTTGGTCACGCCTGGGCCTTCGGTCGCCGTCACGATGGCGGGGCGGTTCAGCGTACGCGCGTAGCCGTACGCCATGAAGGCGGCGCCCTGCTCGTGGCGCGTGAGGATGAACCGTATTTCGGGCGTGGCGCGCAGCACGTCGAGCAGCGGCAGGTTCATCGTGCCCGGGATGCCGAAAACGTGCTCGACGCCTTCGCGGCGCAGGCAATCGACGACGGCTTGTGCAGCGGTCATTGTCATGAATGGCTCGGCGCAGATTCTAAGAGGGGGGCGCGCGGCGCACCTGCGCCTGGAGCGCTTCGGCGAGCGCGGCTGCGGCAGTCGCCGCCGCCGCCCGGCCGTCGGCCTTCTGGCTTTCGGCGACGCCCTCGAGCGCGGCGGCGAACTTGGCGCGGTCCTCCGGCGTCCATTGCGGCGCCTTCATGAGCTCGGGGATCACCACGGCCATCAGCCAGGTGACTTCGCGGATTGCCTTGGTGACGCTCGCCTCGACGAGCTCGTGCGCTTCGGCGACGCTGATACCTCTCTTGCTCGCACCCATGCGGTCCTCCATGAAACGAAACGCCCCGGTCGCTTTCGCGAGCGGGGCGTCCGTGTTCCTAGGCAGCCGGCCGAGCTACGGGCCGAACTCCCGAATTTACCTTCAGACCACGAAGCTCCTGCGGTGGACGGATCCTTCGGTAGAGTTCTGCCGGCCGGTGTTGCCTTGGTCATCTCTCACGGGATCACCTCCTTTCAAAGTTGCCAGACCCTAGTGTAGCAAACGGTGCGCCGCCAATTCACCGGTAAAATTTTCAACATGGCGCTGCGTGCTTTCCTGCTGGTACTCCTGCTCGCCACCGGCGCGGCCGGCGCGCAGATTCCGGCCGTGGCGATGCGCGACGGCGTGCCGACGCTCGCGCCGCTGCTGGAAAAAGTGACGCCCGCGGTGGTGAACATCGCCGTGCTGCAAAGGAGCCCCGAGGACCAGAACCCGCTCCTGCGCGATCCCTTCTTCCGGCGCTTCTTCGGCATGCCCGAGCAGGCCGAGCCGCAGGTCGCGGCCGGGTCCGGCGTCATCGTGGACGCGAAGAACGGCTACGTGATGACGAACCACCACGTGGTGAAGGACGCGCGCGAGATCGTGGTGACGCTGAAGGACAACCGCCGCCTCCCGGCGAAGCTCGTCGGCACGGATGCGGGAACGGACATCGCGCTCCTGCGGATCGATCCGAAGAATCTGATCGAGGTGAAGATCGGCGACTCCGATGCGCTGCAGGTGGGCGACTTCGTGATCGCGATCGGCAATCCGTTCGGCCTCGGACAGACCGCCACTTCCGGGATCGTGTCCGCGCTCGGCCGCAGCGGGCTGTCGGTCGAGGGCTACGAGCACTTCATCCAGACCGACGCCTCCATCAACCCGGGAAATTCCGGCGGGGCGCTCGTCAACCTGAAGGGCGAGCTCATCGGCATCAATTCCGCGATCATCGGCCCCTCCGGCGGCAACGTCGGCATCGGCTTCGCGGTGCCCTCGGTCATGGCGCGCGCGGTCATGGATCAGCTCATCCGCTTCGGCGAGGTGCGCCGCGGGCGCCTCGGCATCAGCATGGAGGACGTGGCCGGCGGCGAGGGCGCCCGGGTGGCCGAAGTCCAGCCCAACTCCCCTGCAGCGCAGGCCGGATTGAAGCCGGGCGACGTGGTCACCGCCCTCAATGGCCGTCCGGTGCGCGGCGCGGCGGAGCTGCGCGCCCGCCTCGGCGTCGTGCCTGTCGGCGAGACGGTCGACCTGCGCGTGCAGCGCGGCAAGGAAGCGCACCAGGTGAAGGCGCGCATCGCGGAGATCGAAAGAGGGCAGATTGCCGGCGCACAGACGCTCCCCGAGCTCGCCGGCGCCGGGCTGGCGGAAGCCGAGCGCAAGGGGCTGCCGGGAAGGAACCGCGCCGTCGTGGTGACGAACGTGGAGGCGGGCTCGCCGGCGTTCCAGCATGGCTTGCGCAGCGGCGACCTCATCATCGGGGTGAACCAGCGCCGCGTCAGCTCGGTGCAGGAGCTTGCGAAGGCGCTTCGCGTGCAAGGCCGGCTCGCGCTCAACGTAGTGCGCGGCGACGTGCTGCTGGCCATTCCGGTGCGCTAGCTGCCGCGCTAGAGTCCCCGAGCGCTAGTCGCGCACGCGCACGATCTTCTTCACGTCCGGCAGCCTGCGCAGCGCGCGCATGACGCGCGCCAGATGCTGCCGGTTGCGCACCTCGACGACGAAATGCATCGTCGTGAACACCGTCCGGTCTTCCTCCATGCTGATGGAGTCGATGTTGGATCCGGCTTCGGCGATCTCGGAGGCGACCCGCGCAAGGACGCCGCGCCGGTTCTCCACCATGACGTCGATTCCCGCCTGAAAGAGGCGCGTGATGCGCGCATCCCATTCCACGTCGATCCACTGGTCGGGCTCGTTGCGCCGCGAGCGCACGATGCTGCCGCAATCGGAGGCGTGCACCACCAGCCCTTGCCCCTTCTTGATGGAGCCGACGATGGCATCGCCGGGAATCGGCCGGCAGCAGGTCGCGAGCTGGACCGCCATGCCCTCGGTGCCACGGATGGTGACGCTGCCCGCGCTCTTCGCCTCCTCCTTGGCATCGCTTCGCTTGAGCAGGCGCCGCGCCACGACGGCCGGCAGGCGCTTTCCAAGCCCGATGTCGGCGAGCAGCTCTTCGCGCGAACGCGCTCCGCCTTCGCGCACCACGCGCTCCCAGCTCGCGTCGTCGACGCCGGCGAGCGCGCCCTTGAGCGTCTTCAGCGCCTGCTCGAGCAGGCGCTCGCCCAGCCCGGCCGACTCCTCGTACTGCATGGTCTTCAGGAAATGGCGGATGTTGGAGCGCGCCTTCCCCGTGCGCACGTACTGCAGCCAGCCGGGATTGGGCTTGGCATGGCTCGCGGTGATGATCTCGACGCGGTCGCCGTTGCGCAGCTCGGTGCGCAGCGGCACCAGCTCGCCGTTCACCTTCGCCGCCACGCAGCGGTTGCCGATATCGGTGTGCACCGCGTAGGCGAAGTCGACCGCCGTGGCCCCGCGCGGCAGCGAAAGGATCTTGCCCTTGGGCGTGAACACGTAAACCTCGTCGGGGAAGAGGTCGACCTTCACGTGCTCGAGGAATTCCTGCGGGTCGCCCGACTGGTGCTGGATCTCGAGGAGCGATTGCAGCCAGCGGTGGGTCTGCTTCTGCAGCTCGGAGAGCCGGTCGGCATCGTCCTTGTACATCCAGTGCGACGCCACGCCGGATTCGGCGATGCGGTGCATCTGGTCGGTGCGCACCTGGATCTCCACCGGCACGCCGTACGGGCCGATGAGGTCGGTGTGCAGCGACTGGTAGCCGTTCGCCTTCGGGATGGCGATGTAGTCCTTGAACTTGCCGGGGATCGGCTTGTAGAGCGAGTGCAGCGCGCCCAGCGCGAGATAGCAGGAAGGGATGTCCTTGACGATCACGCGGCAGCCGAAGATGTCGTGCACCTCGGAGAACGACAGGTGCTTCTCGATCATCTTGCGGTAGGTGGAGTAGACGTGCTTCTCGCGACCCTCGACGCGCGCCTCGATGCCGCCGTCGGCGAGCTTCTTCTTGATCGCCTCCAGCGTGCGGCCGATCATCTCGCGGCGGTTGCCGCGCGCCGCCTTCGTCGCCTTCGCCAGCACGCGATAGCGCGCGGGGTAGAGATGCGAGAAGGAAAGCTCGAGCAGCTCGTGGTAAAGCGTGTTCAGGCCGAGCCGGTTGGCGATCGGCGCGTAGATCTCCATGGTCTCGCGCGCCACGCGCCTGCGCTTCGCGGGGCTCACCGCGCCGAGCGTGCGCATGTTGTGCAGCCGGTCGGCGAGCTTGATGAGGATGACGCGCACGTCGCGCGCCATCGCGAGCAGCATCTTGCGGAAGTTCTCCGCCTGCGCGTCCTCGGCGGACTGGAACTCGATGCGATCGAGCTTGGAGACGCCGTCCACCAGCTCCGCCACCGGCTTGCCGAAGGTGTCGGTGATCTCGTCCTTGGTGACCGAGGTGTCCTCGGTCACGTCGTGCAGGAGCGCCGCCATCAGCGTCTGGCCGTCGAGGTGCCAGTCGGCGAGGATCTCCGCGACCGCCAGCGGATGCGAGATGTACGGGTCGCCCGACTGCCGGGTCTGCCCCGCATGCGCCGCCTCCGAGAAGCGGTACGCCTCCGCGAGCCGCGCCACGTCCTTCGGCTTCAGGTAGCCGAAGCGCGCCTGGTCGAGGCCGGTCTCTGGAGCGTTAACAGCCGCCATCCGGAGAGGTTAACTCCAAACCCCTCGCGGCAATAAGACGCGAGCTACAGCGCCGCGGGCGGCGGGGTGGGGTTGCGCTTGAGGACTTCGGTGCCGATCTTGCCGCTCGCGATCTCGCGCAGCGCGATCACGGTGGCCTTGTCGCGGTTGGGCTCGACCAGCGGCGAGGCGCCGGCGCCGAGCTGGCGCGCGCGGTAGGTTGCCGCCAGCGTGAGCTGGAAGCGGTTGGAAATTCTCTTCAGGCAATCGTCAACGGTGATTCGCGCCATGGGGATTCCGCTCTTTCTGGAGGATCCCGGCCAGGTCCTGCCGGGCAATATCGAAGTCTTTGTTAATTATAGCGTATTTAAATTCCCCGGCGTGCGCGAGCTCCTCGCGCGCGTTCTGCACGCGGCGCCGGATGACCGCATCGGAATCCTGCCCGCGGGCGCGCATGCGCCGCTCGAGCTCCTCCACCGAGGGCGGCAGGATGAAGATGCCCACGCACTGCGGATAGAGCGCGCGCATCTGCTGCGCCCCTTGCCAGTCGATCTCCAGGATGGTGTCCTGGCCCCGATCGAGCGCATCGAGGATCACCTTCTTCGACGTGCCGTAGCGGTAGCCATGCACTTCCGCGCTCTCCAGGAACTCGCCGCGCTCGCGCATGGCGAGGAACGTGGCGTCGTCGACGAAATGATATTCGCGGCCGTTCTGCTCTCCCGGGCGCGGCGGCCGCGTCGTGTAAGAGATCGAGAGCTTGAGGCTGGGGTCCTCGCGCAGCACCGCGTTGATGAGCGAGCTCTTGCCGGCGCCCGAAGGCGCCGTGATGACGAACAGCACGCCCGGTCTTTGGCCAGCCGCGCGCTTCATTCGATGTTCTGCGCCTGCTCGCGGATCTGCTCGGTCAGGAGCTTCAGCTCCAAGGCGCACTGCGAGATCGCCTGGCTCGCGGCCTTGGCGGCGAGCGTGTTGGCCTCGCGATTGAGCTCCTGCGTGAGGAAATCGAGCCGCTTGCCGGCCGGGGCGCTGCGCGCGCCGCCCTGCGCGAGCACTCGCTCGATCTCGCCGAAGTGCGCGCCGAGGCGGGTCAGCTCCTCGTCCACGTCCACCTTGGCGGCGAACACCGCGATCTCGGCGCGGATGCGCTCCTCCTGCCCGCCGCCGAGCGCCTCGCGCAGCCGCTCCGCGAGCTTCGCCTCGTAGGCGGCGATCGACTGCGGGACGAGCGGCGCCACTTCCGCGACGCGCTTGCGCATGGCCGCGATGCGCTCGCCGATGCTCGCCGCGAGCTTGGCGCCCTCGCGCGCGCGTGCGGCGAGCAGATCGTCGAGCGCGCGCTCGCACAGCGCACCGGCGGCGGCGCGCATCTGCTCCTCGTCGCCTTGCGGCTGGGTCACGACGCCCGGCCAGCGCAGCACATCGGCGAGCCGCAGCGGCGCCGCCCCGGGAAAATGGCGTGCCGCTTCGTCGGCGAGCCCCTTGAGCCGCGCCAGGGCTTCGCCGTTTAGCTGCTGCGGCGTCTGCGCGAGCGACGCGTCGGCAAAGAACAGGCGGCAATCGAGCTTCCCGCGGCTGACGCGCGCGAGGATCTGCTCGCGCAGCAGCGGCTCGAGCCCGCGCAGCTCGTCCGCGATGCGGAACTGCATGTCCAGGAAGCGCGAGTTGACCGAGCGCAGCTCGAGGCTCAGCCGGCCGCGGGGAGAATCGGCCGAAAGCGCCGCGTAACCGGTCATGCTGAGGATCATCTGTGACAAAGTGCGCAGCCGGGGCGAGCGCGCGCGGGAGTCGCGTATGGGGACCCGTATCATAGGGTAGATGCCCTCGCAAGCCAACCAACCGCTGCAGGAAGGAACCCGCCTCGAGAACTACCGCGTGATGCGGCTCCTCGCCGCGGGGGGCTTCTCGTTCGTGTACCTCGCGCACGACGAGAACGAGTCGCCGGTGGCGATCAAGGAGTACCTGCCCTCGACGCTTTCGCTGCGCACCAACGGCGCGCCGCATCCGAAGATCGCCGATGCCGATGCCGCTGCGTTTCGCGCCGGTCTGCGCTGCTTCTTCGAGGAGGGGCGCTCGCTCGCGCACCTTTCGCATCCCAACGTGGTTCGCGTGCTGAATTTCTTCCGCGCCAACGAGACGGTCTACCTCGTGATGCGCTACGAGCGCGGCCGCACGCTCCAGGCCCATATCCAGCAGCGCCGCGGCGCGCTCGAGGAGCGCTGGATCCGCGACACGTTCTGCGAGCTGCTGAACGGCCTGCGCGAAGTGCATTCGGGCAAGCTGCTGCACCTCGACATCAAGCCGGCGAACGTCTATATCCGCAACGATGGCACGCCGCTTCTCATCGACTTCGGCGCCGCGCGGCAGACGCTCGGCGAGGAAGCGACCAAGCTGCCGCCGACCCTCACGCCGGGGTTCGCTTCGCCGGAGCAGCATGGACGGCGCGAAGCGCTCGGCCCGTGGAGCGATATTTACTGCCTGGGCGCCACGCTGTACGCCTGCGCGACCGGCGCGCCGCCGCCGCCGGCCGATCGGCGCTTGCGCGGCGATACGCTCATCCCGGCGCGCCGCGCGGCCGCGGGCAGATACTCCGTCGACCTGCTGGACACGATCGATGCCTGCCTCGAGCTCGACCCGCTGCGCCGTCCGCAAAGCGGGCTTGCGCTGCAGAAGGCGCTGCGCGGTACGATCACACCCCCGCCCGCGCCGCGGCCTTTCCTCTCCCAGCTGAGAAGCATGATCCCCGGAATGCGATGAAATTTGCCATTGGCCAGGAAAGCCGGCGCGGCGGCCGGAGAGTGAACGAGGACCGGGTCGCGCACTGGCGCTCCGGCGAGGCGGTGCTCATGGTCGTGGCGGACGGCCTGGGCGGCCATCTGCATGGCGAGCTCGCGGCGCAGATGGCCGTGGATCACCTGGGGGCGGCGTTCGCGGCGCAGGCGCGCCCCAAGGTGGCGAATCCGGCCTTCTTCCTTAAGCGGGCCGTCGAAGGCGCGCATGCGGCCATCGTGCACGAGGCGCGCCTGCGGGGGCTGCGCGACTCCCCGCGCACCTGCATCGCCGCCTGCCTCGTGCAGGAAGGCCGCGCGCATTGGACGCACATCGGCGACTGCCGCATCTACGTCGTGCGCGGCGGGCGCATCCTGCTGCGCACCCGTGATCATTCGGTGGTGCAGCGCCTGGTCGACGAGGGCCGCATCCGCGAAGAGGCGGCGGGCTCGCACCCGGAGCGCAACCGGCTGTTCCAGTGCCTGGGCGGAGTCCAGATGCCGCAATTCGAATCGCCCGCCGAGCACCGCCTGGCAAAGGACGACATCCTCCTGCTGTGCTCCGACGGTTTCTGGGGCCCGCTCACCCAGCGCCAGGTGGTCCATGGCCTGCTGGGAGCGAGGCTCGAGCAGGCCATCGTCGAACTCGCGGACCTGGCCGAGGCGCGGGGCGGACCGCAATGCGATAATGTCACCGCGGTAGCGATGCGCTGGCACGAAGGCGCCGATGCCGCGCAGGATTCGCCCGACACGATTCCCAACGCCGAGCCCCCGACCGACGTGCACGACTTCACCGCGACCGACCCCGATTTCCTGCGCATGTCCGACGAGGACATCGACAAGGCGATCGCCGAAATCAAGGCGGCGCTGCGCAGGAACGCGCTGGGATGAACGCCCCGGCGGCGAGGCCGAGCGGGCGCCGTCCCGACGAGCTCCGGGCCGTTCGCATCGAGCGCGGCTTCACCCGCCACGCCGAGGGCTCGGTGCTCATCGCCTTTGGCGAGACGCGTGTTTTGTGCACGGCGAGCGTCGAGGAGCGCGTGCCGCCCTTCCTGAAGGAAAGCGGGCGCGGCTGGGTGACCGCGGAATACGGCATGCTGCCGCGCGCGACCAATACGCGCACCGACCGCGAGGCCGCGCGCGGCAAGCAATCGGGGCGCACGCAGGAAATCCAGCGCCTGATCGGGCGCTCGCTGCGTGGCGTGGTGGACCTGCAGGCCCTCGGGCCGCGCAGCATCCAGATCGATTGCGACGTGCTCCAGGCCGATGGCGGAACCCGCACGGCAGCCATCACCGGCGCGTTCGTCGCGCTGCACGATGCGCTCACCTGGCTCAAGGGCCGCGGCCTGATCGCGCAACTGCCGGTGAAGGACTTCGTCGCCGCCGTGTCGGTGGGCATGTTCCAGGGCGCGCCGGTGCTGGATCTCGACTATGCCGAAGACTCGGCGTGCGGCACGGACATGAACGTGGTCATGACGGCGAGCGGAGGTTTTGTCGAGCTGCAAGGCACGGCCGAAGGCGCGCCCTTCACGCGGGCGCAGGCCGATGCCATGCTCGCCCTTGCCGAGCGCGGAATCGCGCAGCTGATCGAGCAGCAGCGGCGCGCACTCGCGCAGTGAAGCGGCTGGTCCTCGCCTCGGGCAATCCCGGCAAGCTGAGGGAGATCGAGGCGCTACTCGCGCCGCTCGCGATCGAAGTCGTGGCGCAATCGGCGCTCGGCATCGCCGAAGCCCCCGAGCCGCACGCCACCTTTCTCGAGAATGCGCTCGCCAAGGCGCGCCATGCCTGCCGCGCGAGCCGGCTACCGAGCCTCGCGGACGATTCAGGCTTGTGCGTCGATGCGCTCGGCGGCGAGCCGGGCGTCAATTCCGCCTATTACGCCGGAACGGACGGGACGCGCGAGCAGCGCGACGCGCGCAATAACGAAAAGCTGCTGGGCGCGCTGGCGGAGCGGCGCGCGGCGCATTACGTCTGCGTGGTCGTCCTGCTGCGCCACGCCGACGACCCGCGGCCGCTCGTGGCCGAAGGACTGTGGCACGGCGAGATCGCGCGTGCCCCGCGGGGCGCGAACGGGTTCGGCTACGACCCGCTGTTCCTCCTGCCATCGTTCGGCAAGACCGCCGCCGAGCTCGATCCGGCGCAGAAGAATCGCCTGAGCCATCGCGGCAAGGCGTTAGCCAGGTTGCTCGAGCTCCTGCATGGAACCGATCGTCCTTAGGCCGCACCAGCGCGTCGCGCTCAAGATCCTGCCGCCGCTCTCGCTCTACGTGCATATCCCGTGGTGCGTGCGCAAATGCCCCTATTGCGATTTCAACTCGCACGAGCGCACGGGCGAGCTGCCCGAGCGGCCATACGTCGACCAGTTGCTGCACGATCTCGAGGGCCTGCTTCCCAGGGTGTGGGGGCGGCCGCTCGTCAGCGTGTTCATCGGCGGGGGGACCCCGAGCCTGTTCTCGCCGGAGTCGATCGACCGGCTGCTCTCCGGGGTGCGTGCCCGCATGCGCCTCGCGCCCGATGCGGAGATCACGCTCGAGGCCAATCCGGGCACCGTGGAAGCCGGGCGGTTCGCGGGGTTCCGCGCAGCCGGCGTGAACCGCATCTCGATCGGGGTGCAGAGCTTCGACGACCGCATGCTCGCCGCGCTCGGGCGCATCCACGACGGCGGCGAAGCGTGCGCCGCCATCGCCGCGGCGGCGTCGAGCTTCGACAACGTCAACCTCGACCTGATGTACGGCTTGCCGGGCCAGACGCTCGCCATGGCGCGCGCGGACCTCGAGCAGGCGGTGCGCTTTGGAACGACGCATGTCTCCGCCTACCAGCTGACGCTCGAGCCGAACACGGCATTCTGGAGCGCGCCGCCGCCGCTTCCCGAGCACGATGCCTGCGCCGACATGCAGGTGATGGCGGAAGACGTGCTCGGCGCAGCCGGCTACCAGCACTACGAGACCTCGGCGTTTGCGCGCCCCGGGCGGCGCGCCCGGCACAACTTGAACTACTGGGAGTTCGGCGACTACGCCGGGATCGGCGCGGGGGCCCACGGCAAGCTGAGCTTCCCCGATCGCATTACGCGCCATTCGAGGATCAAGCAGCCGCGCGACTATCTCGCCAAGCCCGATACGCTGGTCGAGGACCGCGTGGTCGAGGCCGACGCCCTCGGATTCGAATTCATGCTGAACGCGCTCAGGCTGGTCGACGGTTTTGCGCCTGCGCTCTTCGAAGAACGCACCGGGCTGGGAGTGCCGGTAGTGGAGCGCGCGCTCGGCGAGGCCGAGCGCGAGGGCTGGATCGAGCGCGACTGGCAGCGCATACGTCCAACCGAGCGCGGGCGGCGCTTCCTCAACGCGCTGCTGGAGCGCTTCCTGCCCGCCTGAAGCAGAGCTCGGCGATCGGATGTCCGAGCTTCACGCCGCGGTTCTCGAACTTGGTCACGGGACGCGCCACCAGTCCGGCGCTGGCGCGCTCGTAGAGCGCATTGCCGGCGAAGACCGCGTCGATGTGCTGTGCGTAGTCGGGCCAGTCGGTGGCCGCGTGGAGCACGCCGCCCGGCTCGAGCTTTGCCGCGAGCAGGCGAGCGAACGACGGCTGCACCAGCCGTCGCTTGTGATGCCGCTTTTTCGGCCACGGGTCAGGAAAGAAAAGGTGCACTGCGGCGAGCGTCGAATCGCCGACCATGTGCTCCAGGACCTCGACCGCGTCGTGGCGCACGATGCGCAGGTTCTGCAGGCCGGCCTCGCGGATGCGCTTCAGGAGACTGCCGACGCCGGGCCCGTGGACCTCGATGGCGACGAAGTCGAGCTCCGGGTGCTGGGCAGCGATCGCGGCCGTCGTCTCGCCCATGCCGGAACCGATCTCGAGCACGAGCGGCGCGCATCGGCCGAAAAGCCTTTGGGCATCGATGCGCTCGTGCGCGAACGGGATGCCGTATTGCGGAAAGAGCTCATCGAGCGCCCGCGTTTGCGCGGGCGTCGTCCTGCCCTGACGCAGCACGTAGCTGCGAACCGGCTTGTTCAAGCCGCCTTGGGCTGCGACGAGGCGATGGTGCCTTCGGTGGGCGAGCTTGGCGCAGCGGTATACAGCTTCTTCGGCATGCGGCCCGCAAGATAGGCCTCGCGTCCGGCCTCGACCGCCTTGCGCATGGCCTTCGCCATGAGCACGGGATTCCTTGCGGCCGCGATGGCGGTGTTCATGAGCACGCCGTCGCAGCCGAGCTCCATGGCGATGGCCGCGTCGGACGCGGTCCCGACGCCGGCGTCCACCAGCACCGGTACCGTGAGCTTCTCGAGGATGAGCTGCAGATTCCAGGGATTGAGGATGCCCATGCCGGAGCCGATGAGCGAGGCGAGCGGCATCACGGCCACGCAGCCGATCTTTTCCAGCGTCTGCGCCTGGATCGGATCGTCCGAGCAGTACACCATCACCTTGAAGCCTTCCTTTACCAGCTGCTCGGCCGCGCGGATCGTTTCCGGCATGTTGGGGTAGAGGGTCTGCGGATCGCCGAGCACCTCGAGCTTCACGAGCTCGTGGCCGTCGAGCAGCTCGCGCGCGAGGCGCAGCGTGCGCACGGCGTCGGCCGCGCTGTAGCAGCCGGCGCTGTTGGGCAGGTACGTGTACTTGGAAGGCGGCAGCGCCTCGAGCAGGCTCGGCTCGTTCGGCGTCTGGCCGATGTTGGTGCGGCGGATGGCGACGGTGACGATCTCGGCGCCCGAGGCTTCCACGGCCGCGCGCGTCTCGGCGAAGTCGCGGTATTTACCGGTCCCCACGAGAAGGCGCGAGGCGTAATTCTTTCCCGCAATGGCAAGAGTCTCTTTCACGATCAACCTCCGCCTACCGCCGCCACGATTTCCAGCCGGTCGCCGTCGGCGAGCAAGGTGCTCGCATGCGCGCTCTTCGGCACGATCTCGCCGTTGCGCTCGACGGCGATCTTCTTTCCGGCGAGCGCCATGTCCGCGATGAGCGCGCTCAGCGGCAGGGGCGCCGCGTGGCGCTGCGCCGCGCCGTTCACAATGATTTGAATCATAAGGCGAATGATACAATTTTCGCGCGCGCTTTTGCGGCTCGCGGGTGTAGTTCAATGGCAGAACGGCAGCTTCCCAAGCTGCATACGAGGGTTCGATTCCCTTCACCCGCTCCAATCTCGGGAGGAGGAAAAAGATGCGCATCGTCCTGGCGCTGGTGCTGTGCGTGGCTTCGCAAGGCACGCTCGCGCAATACCCGGCGAAGCCGGTCAAGATCCTGGTGCCATTCGCCGCCGGCGGCGTGACCGACATCGTCACGCGCGTCGTCGCGCAACGCATGTCCGTCGACACCGGCGCCACCTTCCTCGTGGAAAACAAGACGGGTGCAAGCGGCCGCATCTCCTACGACGCGGCGGCGAAATCCCCGCCGGACGGCTACACGCTCGGCGCGGTGGACGGGGCTTATCCCGTGCTTCCCGCGATCTACCCGAGCCTGCCGTGGGACTTCAACACCGATCTCATCCCCATCACCATCAGCGCGCAGACGCCGTTCGTCGTGGTGGTGCGTGCCGACGGCGGCATCAAGACGCTCGCCGAATTCATCGCCCGCGCAAAGGCGGCGCCCGGGAAGCTGAACTACGGCTCGGCGGGCGTCGGCGGCGCGAACCACGTGGTCACCGAGCTCTTCAAGCGCGCCGCCGGGATCGACCTGACGCACGTGCCGTTCCGCGGCATGGGCGACGCGATGATCGGCCTGATCGGCGGCACGGTGGATGTCATCGTCACTGCGCAGCCGACCGCCATGAGCAACCTGAAGAGCGGGAAGATCATCCCGCTCGCCGTGACCTCCACGCAGCGCTCCAAGGTGCTGCCGAACGTGCCGACGGCGACCGAGGCGGGCTACCCCGGCTTCGTGGCCAGCAACTGGGTGGGCCTCACCGCGCCGAAGGGCACGCCGGCCGAGATCATCAACTGGCTGCACAAGCAGGTGGTCGCCGCGATCGCGGCGCCGGAGGTGAAGGAGCGCCTGGATGCGCTCGGCGCCGAGCCCTCCGGCATCCGTCCCGAGGAATTCGCCGTGGTCCTGCGCGAGGACGCCAGGCGCTGGGCCGAAGTGGTGCGCGCCGCCGGCATCAAAGCGGAGTAGGCTCTCGCGCAATGGCCTATTCGGTGGAAGGCAAGCTGGTCGTCGCCATTTCCTCGCGCGCGCTGTTTGATTTCGAGGACGAAAACCGCGTGTTCGACCGGGACGGCGAGAGCGCCTACGTGGCGCTGCAGCTCGGAAGGCTCGAGGTGCCGGCGCGCGAAGGCGTCGCCTTCCCGCTCGTCAAGAAGCTCCTCGCCTTCAACACCGAGCAGGCGCAGCGGGTGGAGGTCGTGGTCCTCTCCAAGAACGACCCGGTGTCGGGGCTTCGGGTGTTCCGCTCGGCGAAGCAGGCGGGCCTGCAGATCGAGCGCGGCGTCTTCACCCGCGGGCGCTCGCCGTACCGCTATCTCGATGCGCTGAAGGCGAACCTCTTCCTGTCCGCGAACGAGGCCGATGTCATGGG
>DATAHF010000061.1:0-12066 GCA_036263315.1 Burkholderiales bacterium | reverse complement strand
CCCTGGACGGAATGCGCATAGGCCATTTCGTCGGTCCGCCATTCCGCCTTCGCCTCCAGGCCCGGCTCTACGTCCGCCGGCAGCGCATAGCCCGGCGCGCCCCGCATCAGGCGCGCGATCGCGCCCAGCGTCACTGATCGGTTGGTGCCGACGACGCGCACCGTTCCCTGCGCGAGCTCGAGGTCCGATTCCGCTGCCTCGAGCATCTGTGCCGCGACCTTGAGCGCTTTCTCGCGTACTTTGCGCGCCGCCACCTGGGCGGAAGAACCGGCGGTAATCGTCTGGCGGCTGCCGAAGCCGCCCATGCCGAGCGATACGAAGCTGGTGTCGCCGCTCACCACGTCCACGTCTTCCGGGCGAACGTCGAGCTGGTCGGCGCAGATCTGCGCGAGCGCGGTATGGAGACCCTGGCCCATGGCGAGCGCTCCCGTATAAAGCGATACCCGGCCCGAAGGCGCGATGCGCACGCTCGCGGACTCGAAGGGCCCGCGCCCCGTGCCTTTCACCCCATGGGCGAAGCCGATGCCGATGTAGCGGCCTTTTTTACGCGCGGCGGCCTGGCGGGCGGGGAACCCGGCGTAATCCATTTCGGCCAGGAGCCTTTCCTGGCACCCGAGGTAATCGCCGCTGTCGAGGATGATCGCCGCGCCGGCACGGTTCTTGAGCGGCTTGTGATAGGGCATCTTGCTGGACGGAACCAGGTTTCGCCTGCGGACCTCGGCGCGATCGAGCTTGAGCTCGCGCGCGACGCGGTCCATCAGCCGCTCCATGGTGAAGGCGGCCTCGGGGTAGCCCGCGCCGCGTACCGGGATGGTATAGACCTTGTTCGTCTGGGCCGCGACCACGTCGAGGTCGTACGCCGGAACCACGTAGGGGCCGGTCACCGAGGTGGCCGCGTTATACGCGACGTTGATCCCCTGCGGGGTATAGGCGCCCTGGTCGTTCAGCAGCCGCCCCCTCACGCCGAGGATGAGAGCCTGCGCGTCCACCGCGATCTCGACGTCCCAGTGCTGGTCGCGCTCCTGGATCGCCGACAGGAAATGCTCCATCCGGTCCTCGATCCACTTCACCGGCCCTGCGACGAGGCGTGCCGCGGCGGCGATGGCGATCTCCTCGGGATAAACGATGAACTTGGCGCCGAAGCCGCCGCCGACGTCCGGCGCGACCACCCGGATGCGATCTTCCTCGAGGCCGAGCATCTCCGCGACGGTATGCCAGAGATCGTGCGACATCTGCGTCGAGGACCATACGGTCAACCGGCCTTCTCCCGCTTCCCAGCGCGCCACGACGCCGCGGCCCTCGATGGGGTGCGCGCCACCCCGGTGCTGGTGCAGCGACTCGCGGAAAACGTGCGCGGCGCCCGCGAACGCTTTCGCGCAGTCGCCGTACGCGATGCGGAACCGGGTGAGGATGTTGTCGGATTCGAGCCGGACCCTGGGCGCCGCGGTCGCGACCGCGGCGCGCACGTCGGCCACGGCGGGAAGGGTCTCGTAGTCGACCTGGATCGCCGCGGCGGCGTCCTCGGCGCAGTAGCGCGACTCGGCAATCACGAGGGCGATCGGCTCGCCGACGAAGCACACCTCCTTCGGCGTCAGCACGAACGGGGTGCAGTTGCCGGGCAGGGACGTGCTCGGAAAGCCAAGCGGCATGCGCAGCCGCGTCAGGCCCCTGGCGAGGGTCTGTGCCGTGAACACGGCGTGGACCCCGGGAAGAAGGCACGCCGCGCCTGTGTCGATCGACCGTATCAGGGCATGCGCATGCGGGCTGCGCACGAACGCGGCGTGCAGCATCCCGGGCAGCTCGATGTCGTCTGCGAAACGCCCAGCACCGCGCAGCAGCGCCGGGTCCTCGACGCGGCGGATCCGCGTTCCGACCAGGCGTGCGGTGCTCATGCCTTCCCGCGCATCCGCGCGGCGGCCTCGAGCGCGGCCGCGACGATGTTCTGGTAGCCGGTGCAGCGGCACAGGTGACCGGAGAGCGCGTCGCGTACCTGCCGCTCGTCGGCATCGGGGCTCTCGCGCAGCAGCTCCGTGAGCGTCATCAGCACCCCGGGCGTGCAGAAGCCGCATTGCAGGCCGTGCTTGTCCCAGAACGCCTTCTGCAGCTCGCTCAGCTCCTCGCCTTGCGCGAGGCCTTCGACGGTGGTCAGGCTGCGGCCGTCGGCCTGCGCGGCGAGCATGAGGCACGAGCGCGCGGTACGTCCCTCGTAGAGCACGGTGCACGCGCCGCACACGCCGTGCTCGCACCCGACATGCGTGCCGGTCAGCCCGAGCTCGTGCCGCAGGAAGTCGGCGAGCGTCATGCGGTCCTCGACCTCGCGCGCGTAGGGTTTGCCGTTCACGATCAGTCTTACGGTCCGCAACGCGCTCATGAGGCAGCGCGTCCCATGGCCTGCTCGAGCGCGCGGCGTGCGAGAGACACGGCGAGCTTGCGCCGATACCACGCAGGGTAGGTTGCGTCTCCGAGCGCTTCGATGCTGCCGCACGCCTCGGCGGCTTGGGCGAGCGTCCCGCGAGCCTGCAGGATCGCTTCGGCTTGCGCCATGCGCAGCGGCGCCGGCGCAATGCCGCCGAGGGTGAGCGACGCGCGCGTAACCGCGCCTTTCGACCTGACGACCAGCGCGGCGGCGGAGACCACGGCGAAATCGCCATGCCGGCGCGCAAACTCCTGGAAGCCGTGGCCGTGGCCCTGCGGCCAGGCAGGCAAGCGCACCTCCGTGACGATCTCGTCGCTTTCCAGCGCGGTGCTGAGCAGGCCGCGGCCGAACTGCGCCATGCCGAGGGTGCGCTCCCCGCGCTTGCTCGCGATCCTTACTTCCGCATCGAGCGCGGTCGCCACGGCGGGCAGCTCGGCAGAGGGATCGAAGTGCGCGAGGCTGCCGCCCAGCGTGCCGCGATTGCGCGTCTGGCGGTGGCCGACCAGGCGGATCGCCTCGGCCATGAGCGGCAGTCGGCGCGCGACGAGGGCGGAATTCTCGATGTCGCGCTGGCGCGTCAAGGCGCCGATCACGACCGCATCGCCGTCTTCGCGTATGAAGGCGAGCTCTTCGAGAGCGTTGAGGTCCACGAGGTGATCCGGCGACGCCAGGCGGAAATTAAGCATCGGCATGAGCGATTGACCGCCCGCCAGCGGGCGCGCGTTCGGCAGCGTCGCGAGCAGGTCCAGCGCTTCGCCAAGCGATCCGGGGCAGTGGTAGGTGAAGCGCGGCGGCTTCAAGAGTCTCGGAATTCCGGCGGTAAGTGGCGTGGACCCAGAGCGTAGCATTCGCCGCCGAGCAGAAAGCGCCGTGTTGAGATGCGAAACGCCTCGCGCGCCGGCTGCGTATAGGATGCCGGGATGCTGGAAATCAGCGGCCTCACGAAAGTCTTCTACGAGGATCCCAAGGAGCAGAAGAACGAGCTCCTCGTGCTCGACGGCATCGACCTGAGCGTGGCGCGCAACCAGTTCGTGTGCCTGCTCGGCCCGAGCGGATGCGGCAAGAGCACGCTCCTGAGGATCGTCGTCGGCCTGACCGAGGCGGACGGCGGCTCGGTGCGGGTCGACGGCAAGGAGGTCAAGGGCGCCGGCGAGGACCGCTGCATGGTGTTCCAGAGCTATGGCCTGCTGCCCTGGCGCAACGTGCGCGACAACGTGGAGTTCGGCCTCGAGGTGCGCGGCGCATCGCAGGAGGAGCGACGCGCCGCCTGCCAGCGCTCCATCGAGAAGGTCGGGCTGATGGGCTTCGAGCGCCACTATCCGCATCAGATCTCGGGCGGCATGCAGCAGCGCACCGGTCTCGCGCGCGCCCTGTCCAAGGATCCGAAGATCCTGCTGATGGACGAGCCGTTCGCCGCGGTCGACATGCAGACCCGCGAGCTCCTGCAGGAGGAGCTCCTGAGAATCTGGAACACGACGCAGACCACGGTGCTCTTCGTGACCCATTCAATCGAGGAGGCCGTCTACCTCGGCGACCGGGTGATCGTCATGGCTTCTCGCCCCGGGCGCATCCTGGCCGACGTGGCGATCGACCTGCCGCGGCCGCGATATGCCTCCGACGTGAAGGCGTCGCCTCGCTTCGGCCAGCTCGCGGGCCGGCTGCGGGAGCTCCTGCATCACGACGCGGACAAGAGGAGCGCGGCTGCGCCCAAGGCGGCGCAAAAGGTCGCCCCGCCAAGGCGCGAGCGCAAGTTCCGCCTCGCCGACCATCCGAACGCGATCCGCGCCGCATCGCTCGCGCTGACGCTCGGGGTCTGGGAATGGTATGGACGCGGCGTCGATCCCATTTTCTTCTCGTACCCCACGGCGATCGCCGCGGCGGTGCCGCAGATGATTGCGAGCGGCCAGCTCCAGGGGGCGCTCTTCCTGACGCTGCAGGGGCTCGCGGCGGGCTTCGGGCTCGCCATCGTGCTCGGCATCCTGATCGGGCTGCTGATGGGGCGCTATCGGCTCCTGGACTACCTTCTCGACGTGCAGATCAGCGCCCTGTACTCCACGCCGAACGTCGCGCTCATTCCGCTGCTCATCCTGTGGTTCGGCCTCGGCATGAAATCGAAGATCGTCATCGTGTTCCTGGCCGCTTTCTTCCCGATCATCGTGAATACCTACGGCGGCGTGCGAAACGTGAGCCGGGCGCTGGTGGAGGTCGCTCAGGCGGAAGGCGCGAGCGAGGCGCAGATCTTCGGCAAGGTCATCGTCCCGGCGGCGCTGCCCTTCATCATGACGGGCATCCGGCTCGCGGTCGGCCGCGCCGTAGTGGGGATGGTGGTGGCCGAGATGTTCACCGCCCTGACCGGCCTGGGCGGTTCCATCGTATATTTCGGCAATACTTTCGCGACCGACAAGCTCTTCGTGGTGATCATCCTGCTCGCGCTTCTGGGCGTCGCGCTGACCGAAGGGGTGAAATTCCTCGAGGTGAGGCTCGCGCCCTGGAAGGAAACCGAACGGGCCGACTAGACTAAGGAACCGGAGGAGGCGGCGAAATGAAGCGGACATCGCAGGGCAGGCTTTTCATCGATTCAGCGCGGGTTGTCGCGTTCCTGGCATCGGTTGCGCTCCAGAGCGCGGCGCACGCGCAGTCGGGCACGCTGTCGGTGGCGGTGGGCACCGCGCCGCCGGACCTCACGCTGCAAAGCTACTACTTCGCGTACGAGAAAGGCTTCTACAAGGACGAGGGCGTCGACGTGAAGTTGAACGCCCTCAACGGCGACGCGCTCGTCATGCGCGCGCTCGCTTCGGGCGAGGCCGACATCGCGGCCGGGGTGGGGCTCGGAATCCCGCTCAAGGCGATCGAGACCGGCTCGAAGCTCAAGGTGATCCTGGCGGCCGCGCCGAAGATGGACTATCTCCTCGTTGCGCAGAAGGGCATTAGCAGCCCGAAGGATTTCGAGGGCAAGAACCTCGGCGTGTCCGGCCCCGGGGCGGTGTCCTACCAGGTGCCGCTCCTCATGATCAAGGCCGCGGGCGGCGACCCGGCGAAGGTGAACTTCGTTTCCGTGGGCGGCACCTCTGCGCGCACGCTTGCGCTGATCGGCAGGAAGATCGACGGCGCGGTGCTGAATTCCTCGTTCGCCTACCGCACCAGCAAGTACGACTACCTGCACCCCATTGCCGATGCCGCGCGCGACCTGCCGAACTTCATCTACACGGTCGAAGTGGCGACCGAGCGCACCATCCAGCAACGCCATGCCGCGCTGCAGGCGTTCGCGAACGGCACGCTGCGCGGCGCGCGCTGGGCGATGCAGAACCCGGAGGCGGCGATCGCCATCAGCCAGAAATACCTGCCCGATGTGCCGAAAGAGGAGATCGCCGCCGGCCTCAGGCACTTTGCCGAGACCACGTATTACAACGTCGACGGCGTGCTGCGCAGGGAGGCGTGGGACTTCACGCTCGACGAGCTGGTGAAGAGCGGCGAGATCAAGCGCAAGCTGAACTACGCCGACTACGTCGCGCCGGAATTCGGCCAGGCCGCAGCGAAGAAGCTCGGGCCGTACAAGCCGCCCGCCGCAAAACCGGGCCGCTGAGCCGCGGCGGCGACCCGCTATTCCACCTTGATGTTGGCCTGGCGGACGATCTCGGCGATTTGCGCGGCGATGGCGTTGAGGATGGCGCGGTGCTCTTCCGGAGTGGTGGACCCGTAGGTGTCGGCACCGATGCGGGCGAGCTGCTCCTCCGTGGCGGGATCCCGCAGGATGCGGTTGACCTCGGCGTTGAGCTTGCCGATCACTTCCTTCGGGGTTCCAGCCGGCGCGTACATGCCGACCCGCACCGCGGCATCGATGCCGGGGACGCCGAGCTCCGCGAGGGACGGAACCTCGGGGGCGAGAGGCGTTCGCTTGGCGGTCGTCACGGCGAGGATTTTCATCTTGCCCGCCTGCGCGAAGGGCACCGCGGAGGCCAGCCCGATGATGCCGAACTGCACGTCGCCATTCATCACGCCGTTGGCCGCCGCGGGGCTGCCGTCCTTGTAGGGCACGTGAAGCACCTTGATGCCCGTCTTGACCGCGAGCTGCTCGCCGGTGATGTGATTCATGGTGCCCACGCCCGGGGAGGCCCACGCAATTTCGCCGGGATGGGCGCTGGCGCGGGCGACGAGCTCCTTGATGGAACCGAAGGGCGCCCTGGGATTGGCCACCACGGCCATCGGTGTCTGCGTCAGCATGGCAATGGTCTCGAAGCTGCGCACCGGGTCGTAAGGGAGCTTGGAAAAAATCGCCGGCGCGATGGTGAACGGGTTGGCCACCACGAGCAGCGTATAGCCGTCGGGCTTCGACTTGGCGACGGCATCGGTGCCGATCGTCTCGCTCGCACCGACGCGGTTTTCGACGATCACCGGCTGGCCCCACGCGTCGGACAGCTTCTTGGCGATGATGCGCCCGGTGAGGTCGACCGGGCCGCCCGCGCCGGATGCGACGACGATGCGGATCAGCCGCGCCGGATAGTCCTGCGCTGCCGCGCCGGCCGATAGGACCAGCGCAAAGACCAGCGCGAGCGCCTTGGTGCGTGGAAGCCTCATTGCTCCGTCTCCCTGGCTAGATCTTCGACAGTTCGAGCGTGCCCGGATGGAACAGATCTTCCGGGGCTAGCTTTTTTTGCGCAAGTCCCTGGGTGTAGGAATACCGCGTCATCGCCTCGAGCGCCGCCCGGTTCGCTTCGACGCCGTAGCTCCAGTAGTCCTTCGCCATGAGCTCCTCGGCAGCGAGCACTTCCTGGTACACCCATGGCAACGTCACCATGTGCACGCCCGCCTGGCGCATTTCCTGGATGGCGATTTCCTTCGCGGCGACGAACGCCTTGTAGGCGCTGACCGCAAGCCAGGGATTCTCGTCGAGCAGCGTCTTCCTGATGCCGATCATGTGCATGATCGGAAAGATGCCGGTCTTCCTGAAGTACGCCGCCTCGACCTCGCGGAAGTTCTCGAACAGCCGAACCACCTTCGGATTGACCCGGTAGCAGCTCGGCAGCCGCGCGCTGATCACGGCATCGAGCTCTCCCGAGTCGAGCATCGCGGCGAGCGTCTTGTCCCCGGGGATGGGGGTGATGGAGACGCTGCTGTCGACCGAAAGCTTGGCGCGCTCGCGCCTGCCGGGCTGCTCCTGCCCGCCCGTGAACCAGCGGATGTCGCGCGGCTTGACCCCGTATTCGTCCTCCAGGATCCCGCGCGCCCAGAGGCATGCGGTCATCTGGTACTCGGGCATGCCGACGCGTTTGCCGACAAGGTCCTGCGGCGTGCGGATGCCCCGGTCGGAGCGAATGTAGATGGCCGAGTGCCGGAAGTACTTCGAAACGAACGCCGGGATGGCGACATACGGCGAATCCCCGCGCGACAGGGTCATCATGTAGCTGCTGCCGGAAATCTCCGTGATATCGAACTCCGCGCCGTTGAACGCGCGATGGAAGCACTCTTCGGCGACCAGCGGAACGGCGTTGACCTCGCACCCCTCGATCGGCACGCGGCCGTCGAAAATGGCCTGCACCCGGTCATAGCGCTCGCAAGCGAGGCTGACCCTGAGCTTCATCGCCGCCCCTGCATGCCGCTCATGCGCTCGAGAATGGCGCAGACCGACGCGGTGTCCTGCTCGCCGAAGCCCTGCGCGACGGCGGCGTTGTAGATCGGGCCGGTGGCGCTGAAGAGCGGCGCGGCGACGCCGAGCTTCGAGGCGAACTCGCCGATGATCTTCATGTCCTTCTGCCACACGTCGACCTTGATCTGCGCCGGGTACTTGCCCGCGACCATCTGCGGCCCGCGCACCTGGAACATGCGCGACGAGCCGGCGCCGTCGCCGATGACCTTCAGGATGGTCGCCGGATCCAGGCCCGCCTTCATGCCCAGCACGAACGCCTCGGCCGCGGCCACGTTGTGGATGGCGACCAGCAGGTTGGCGACGAACTTCATGCGGCTGCCGTTGCCGAAATCGCCCAGGAAATAGTGCGAGCGCGCGAAGCCCTCGAAGACCGGGACGCACTTGCGGTACGCCGCCTGCTCGCCGCTCGCGTAGACCGAAAGGTCCTTGTTGCGCGCCTGCGCCCCGGTGCCGGAGAGCGGGCAGTCGAGGAGCGTGATGCCCTTGCGCTTGAGCGCGACGCGCGCCTGCAGCTTGTCGTCGATCGGCAGGGTGCTGGTCTCGATGACGATGGCCTTGCCGGACGCCTGCGCGCAGACGTCCTGCAGCGCCTTGGCGCTGGGCAGCGAAGTGATGACGATCGGCGCCTGCTGGGTGACCTCGGCGACCGACTTGCAGGCGACGCCGCCCGCCCGCGAAAGCGCCTTGCGCTGCGCCGGGACCGGGTCGTAGCCGTACGTCGTGAAGCCGGCGCGCGCCAGGTTGGCCGACATCGCCGAGCCCATGATGCCGAGCCCGACGACCCCCACCGACTTTGCGCTCATCTCAGGCGACGGCGTCGCTTGCTGCGATCTTCTTGCGGGCCTTTACGCCGGCGTCGGGGGCGAGGCGGAAGTCCCAGTCGAGCCTGAGAAACGGGCTCGGCATGCCGAGCTTCTTCGCTTCCGCCGCGTCGGTCACCTTGCGGTACTTGCCGATGAGAGAGTCCTTCACCGCGAACACCGCGTCGGCATCGAGATGCGGGTCGCCGTCGGTGAACACGTGGGTGATGACCTGCTGGTAGCCCGGGGCGGAGACGATGGCGTGCATGTGCGCCGGGCGCATGTGGTTGTTGCTGGTGGCGCGGATGAGCTCGCCCACCGGGCCGTCGGTCGGCACGCTGTAGAACTTGGGCTTGTAGCTCTTGAACGCGTACTCGCCGTTGGCGTTCGCCTTGACGCGCCCGCGCAGCTCGAACTCGCCCTCGGTCTGCACGTCGTAGATGCCGTCGGCCTTGGCCTGCCAGATGTCGAGGGCGGCGTTCGGCACGGGCTTGCCCTCCAGCGTCAGCACGCGGCCGGACACATACACGTCCTCGCCCTTCAGCGTGCAGCCCTCGCGCAGGTCGCCGCCGTAGCCGTACTCCTTGGCGCCGTGCGCGAAGAACGGCCCGAGCACGGTGGCTTCGGTCGCGCCCGGCACGGTCTTGTGGTTGAGCGCCACCACCATCATGGAAAGCCCGAGGATGTCGGAGAGCAGGATGAATTCCTGGCGCTTGTCGTCGCATTTCTGGCCGACCGCGGTGAGGAACTTGATGCCCTCGAACCATTCTTCCTCGGTGAGGTGCACCTCGCGCGCGAACGCATGCAGGTGCTTCACCGCGCTGCTCATGATTTCCCTGAACCGCGGATCCGCGGTCTTCTTCAGCCGGTCTACGACAGCCTTGGTGAGCGTCTCTTCGTTGAACTCGCGCATGGTCCCTCCTGGAGCGGCCATTTTATCCCTCAGTTACCCTTCAGGCCGGGGCCCGGTAGACGAGCTTCTCGAACGAGCGCTCCTTCAGGTAGTCGTCGAGCTTCCAGCGCTCGACCTGCTCCATCACCATGTCGAAGTCGCTGCGCGGGAGAGGCTGGTACACGAAGCGCTCGCCGCGCGTGAAGCGGGAATAGTCCCACTCGCGCAGCGCCTTGAACTCCTCGGGGACGCAGTTCGACCACAGGGGCAGATATTTCTTCAGGTCCGCCTTCAAGGCCGCTTCGGCGCGGTCGAGGCCCCTCAGGTAGGCGCGCACGTCCTCGGCGTTGGCGGTTTCCGGCACCCACCACAGCGTCTTGAACTCGTCCTCCATGATCTTGCGCAGGCCGAGCTGCTCGGCCATGTCGATCTGCGGCGGCAGCAGGCTCGCGGCCTCGACCTCGCCGTCCAGCAGCGCCTTGAGGCGCGCGCCAAAGCCGCCGGTGTTGACCGTCTTGATGTGCTCCAGCGGCAGGTATTTCTCCAGGCGGTAGGGCACGTTGAAGTGGCTGCCGGCGCGCATGCCGACGGAGATCGGGACGTCCTTCAGGTCCTCGGGCTTGCGGATCTTCGACTCCGGGCGCACGAAGATCGCCCACGGCGAGACGCCGTAGCAGTCGGCGACCACGCGGCCCATGCCGGCGCTCGCGTTCGAGATCGTGCCCCACAGGCAGGCGCACTGGATGAGCCCGCCGTCCTTCTCCTCGGTGTAGGGCTTGTCCTGGGGGCGCGCCAGGTACTGCGTGCCTTTCCAGCTCGACTGCGTGCCGCGGAAGGTCTTGATGTCCCACTCGACCGCGATGCCTTCCTCGGCGAAAAACCCTTCCTGCTGCGCGACAAAATCGTTCAGCCCCATGCCCTTGGGGGCGACCCGCACGTGCCTCAATCCGGTTGCCATGACATCCTCCTTGTGAGGCGGACTATACCGCGGCGCGGTGGAATAAATCGCGCGCGCGTTTCGTTGACAGGGGCCGTGACGGTGAAGACCCTTGTCGTGCAGAAGGATCCCGCGGTACGGGAAGCGGTGGCCGC
Organism: Burkholderiales bacterium; assembly: GCA_036263315.1. Lineage (GTDB taxonomy): Bacteria > Pseudomonadota > Gammaproteobacteria > Burkholderiales > SG8-39 > SCGC-AG-212-J23. The sequence goes on along the minus strand of DATAHF010000061.1, from coordinate 1,222 downwards.
CGCGCTCGGCCGCGCGGGACACGAGCTGAGCTTTGCCGGCAGCGTGCGCGAGGCCGAGCAGGCGCTCTCCGGCACGCGCTGCGAGGCGCTGGTCATCGATCTCGCGCTCCCGGGCGAGTCGGCGGTTTCCCTGGTGCGCCGCCTGCGCTCGGCCGCCGAGACGCGCGCCATGGCGATCCTCGTCGTGAGCGAGCGCAGCACGGAAGACGCTCGCCTGCTCGGATTCGAGGCCGGCGTCGACGACTATGTCGGCGTGCCGTTCTCCGGGCGCGAGCTCGCCGCCAGGATGGATGCCATCTTCAGGCGCCACGGCGAGGCCGCCCCCGGCCAGGCGCTCGAGGTCCGCGGCTTGAGGATCGATCCGATCTCCTTCAGCGCAAGCGCCGGCGGGCGCACGCTGCCCCTCACGCGCTCCGAGTTCCGGCTGCTGCACTTCATGATGGCGCGGGCCGGGCGCACGCTGAGCCGCGCGCAGCTTCTGGAGCACCTGCGCACCAACGAGGCTTTGGTCGAGGAGCGCAGCGTCGACGCCCACATCAACCGGCTGCGCCGCGCGCTGTCCGCCTCGGGGCACGAGGCGCTGATCCAGACGGTCACCGGGGAGGGCTACCGCTTTTCTTCCTGACGCGTTTCTTCCTGCAGGTGAAAGCGGTGGATCAGGCGGTGGACGATGGGCGCGAGCACGATGCCGACCGTCACGAGGAACACCAGCCCGGCGTAGAGCGCGTAGCAGCCGGCGAAGAGCTTGCCGCCGGGCGTGCGCGGATTGTCCACGGGGCCCATCCCGCCAAGCAGCATCGCGGAGTTCAGGAAAGCGTCGCGCCATTCGAGATGCTCGAAATACATGTAGCCCGACATACCCAGGGCGAGCGACAGGACGGCGAGGCCGAGGCCCACGAGGGCATGGCGGCCGACGCGGCGCAGGAAAAGCTGGCGCGGCAGGAGCTGCGCGCGTCGGTTCTCGTACACGCTAGCGCGCGGCAGGGAAGCGGTACGCGACGCCGAGCACGGCGTAGTACGCCGTCCTTCGCTCCGTCAGGGGCGAGTCGGCGGCATCGCCGCGCAGGCGGCGGGCCTCGAGGCTGCCGATCAGCTCCCACTTCGCGCTGAGGTCGTAGCCGGCGTACGTGCCAAGGGCGACGAACACCGGGCTGCCGTTCGGCTGGAATCCGGGCTGTCCATAGTAGGTGCGCATCGAGCGCTCGGTGGCCCAGGTCGCCTG
>DATAHF010000060.1:0-3484 GCA_036263315.1 Burkholderiales bacterium | reverse complement strand
TACCAGCCGCTCGACCTGCGCATCGCGCGCTGCAGGATGATGGTGGCGGTGAGGAAAGGCTTCGACTACGCGGCGGCCGTTCGCCAGGGCGCGCGGCTCAGGGTGGCGACCAAGTACGTCAAGACCGCGCGCGAGCACTTCGGGGCCAAGGGCGTGCACATCGACCTCATCCGTCTTTACGGATCGATGGAGCTCGCGCCGATCGTCGGATTGGCCGATGCGATCGTCGATCTCGTCTCGAGCGGAAAGACCTTGCGCGCGAACGACCTGGTGGAGGTCGAGGAGATCATGCCGGTCTCGGCGCGCCTCATCGTGAACCAGGCGGCGCTGAAGACCCGCCGCGCGGCGCTGCAGCCGCTCATCGAGGCGTTCTCGCGCGCGGTGCGGCCGTGAAGCTGCGCCGGCTGGACACTGCGGCACCGGGCTTCGAGACGCAATTCCAGGGCCTGCTGCGCAGGGACGCGGGCCAGGAACCGGGCGTCGCCGAATCCGTGCGCGGCATTCTCGACGAAGTTCGCGCGCGCGGCGACGCGGCGGTCCTCGAGTACGCCGCGCGCTTCGACGCTGTCAGGGCCGCTGCGTTCGCCGAGCTTGAAGTGCCGCGGAACGCGATCGAGGAAGCGTTGCGCGGCATCGCCCCCGCGCAGCGGGACGCCCTGCAGGTCGCCGCCGGCCGGATCCGCAGCTTCCACGAGAGGCAGCTGCAGCACTCGTGGGAATACACGGATGCCGAAGGCGTGAAGCTCGGGCAGCGCGTGACGCCGCTCGAGCGCGTGGGCCTGTACGTCCCCGGCGGCAAGGCGTCTTATCCGTCCTCGGTGCTCATGAATGCGCTTCCCGCGAAGGTCGCGGGCGTACGCGAGCTCGTCATGGTGAGCCCCCGTCCCGGCGCACTCGTGCTCGCGGCCGCGGCGCTCGTCGGCGTCGATCGCGTGATCGGCATCGGCGGCGCGCACGCCATCGGGGCGCTCGCCTACGGCACCGCGAGCCTGGCACGCGTGGACAAGATCGTCGGCCCGGGCAATGCGTACGTGGCGGAAGCGAAGCGCCAGGTCTACGGCGAGGTGGGCATCGACATGATCGCCGGGCCTTCCGAGATTCTCGTCATCGCGGACGGCCGCACGCCGCCGGACTGGGTCGCGCTCGATCTTTTTTCGCAGGCCGAGCACGACGAGTCGGCCCAAGCGCTGCTCTTTTGTCCCGAAGCCTCCCACCTGGATGCGGTGGAGCGCGCCATGCGCGAATGGCTGCCCCGCATGCCGCGCCGGGAGGTCATCGCCGCATCGCTGGAGCGCCGCGCCGCCCTGATCCTTACCCGGGACCTCGACGAGGCCTGCGTGCTGGCCAACCGGGTGGCGCCGGAGCACCTCGAGCTCTCGGTGGAAGAGCCCGACCGGCTGCTGCCCAAGCTCGCCAATGCCGGCGCCATCTTCCTTGGCCGTTGGAGCTCGGAGGCGATCGGCGATTATTGCGCCGGGCCCAATCACGTGCTGCCCACGGCGGGAAGCGCGCGCTTTTCCTCGCCCCTTGGCGTCTACGATTTCCAGAAGCGCACAAGCGTCATCGGCGTGTCGCAGCAGGCTGCGGCGCGCCTTGGGCGGATCGCCGTGACCCTCGCCGAGGGCGAAGGCCTCGCCGCGCATGCGCGCTCGGCCGCAGCGAGGCTGGAATGAGCCCGGCGGAGCTCGTGCGTCCGGAAATCCTCGCCCTGAAGGCGTATCCGGTGCCCGACGCAACCGGCATGGTGAATCTCGATGCGATGGAGAATCCGTATGCGCTCCCCGAGCCGCTGCGCCGGGAGCTTGCGGACGTGCTCGCTCGCGTCGAGCTGAATCGCTATCCCGACCCGAGCGGGACGAAGCTGCGAGCGCTGCTCGCGCGCAAGATGAACGTGCCCGCCGGCTTCGAGCTCATGCTGGGCAACGGATCGGACGAGCTCCTGCAGATCGTGGTCATGGCGCTCGCTCGGGCGGGCGCCGCCATGATGTTTCCGGCGCCGACGTTCGTGATGTATTCCATGTATGCCGCGCTCGCCGGCATGAAGGCGATCGAGATGCCGCTGCGCGAGGATTTTTCCTTCGATGCCGCGGCGTTCATCGCGCGCATGAAGGCGGAGCGTCCCGCCCTGGTGCTGCTCGCTTATCCCAACAACCCGAGCGGCGTGCTGTATCCGCCGGACGATGTCGCCGAGGTCATCCGCTCGGCGCCGGGCCTCGTGCTCATCGACGAGGCGTACCACGCCTTTGCGCAGCACAGCTTCATGGGGCGACTGCCCGAATTCCCGAATCTGCTCGTGCTGCGCACGGTGTCCAAGCTCGGCCTCGCCGGCATCCGGCTCGGGTACCTCGCCGGCGGGCCGCAGTGGATCGCCGAGCTGAACAAGGTGCGCTCGCCCTACAACGTCAATGTGCTGACGCAGGCGGCGGCGGCATTCCTGCTCGAGCGGCTCGACGTCCTCGAGGCGCAGGCCGCGGAAATTCGCGGCGAGCGCGCGCGCCTCGCCGCGACGCTGGCTGCGCTGCCCGGCGTGAAGGTGTTTCCTTCGCAGGCGAATTTCATCCTGCTGCGCGTGCCCGACGCCGATCGCACGCACGCGGGGCTGCTGAGCCGGCGGGTGCTGATCAAGAACCTGAACGGGCCGGCGACCCGCAACTGCCTGCGCGTCACAGTCGGCACGCCGGAAGAAAACCGTATACTGGTTGCCGCCCTGCGAGAATGCCTGCAGAAATGAGGACCGCCGAAGTCACGCGCAACACCAAGGAGACCCAGATCCGGGTGAAGCTCGACCTGGACGGCCAGGGCGCGGCGCGGCTTTCCACGGGCCTCCCCTTCCTCGAGCACATGCTCGACCAGGTCGCGCGCCATGGCATGCTCGACCTGGAAGTGGACGCCAAGGGCGACCTGCATATCGATGGACACCACACCGTGGAGGACATCGGCATCACCCTCGGGCAGGCATTCGCGCGCGCCATCGGCGACAAGGCCGGCGTGCGCCGCTTCGGCCACGCGTACGTGCCGCTCGACGAGGCGCTCTCGCGGGTGGTGGTCGACTTTTCCGGCCGCCCCGGCCTCGAGTACCACGTGCAGTTCACGCGCGCTCGCGTGGGCGACTTCGACGTGGACCTCACGCACGAATTCTTCCAGGGCCTCGTGAACCACGCGCTCGCCACCGTGCACATCGACAACCTGCGCGGCGACAACGCGCACCACCAGTGCGAGACGGTCTTCAAGGCCTTCGCGCGCGCGCTGCGCATGGCGGTCGAGCCGGATCCGCGCGCCGCCGGCACCATCCCGTCCACGAAGGGAAGCCTCTAGCTCCCATTGCCCCGGCACGCCCGGCGCCGCCATGCAACGCATCGCCATCGTCGATTACGGAATGGGCAACCTGCGCTCGGTGCAGAAGGCGCTGGCGCACGTGGCGCCCGGCGCCCGCGTCGAGATCACGGCCGACCCGGAGGCGATCCGGCGCTCCGACCGCGTGGTC
>DATAHF010000059.1:0-10961 GCA_036263315.1 Burkholderiales bacterium | reverse complement strand
GTCGAGGACATCGGCGCCATGGCGGACGCCATCCGGCGCACCGCGAAGGACGGCGACGTCGTCCTCACGATGGGCGCAGGGTCCATCGGCAACGTTCCCGCGCAGCTCACATGAACATGGCCGAACCCCTCCAATTCCACGGCTTGCGCGGCACGCTGAAGCGCGCGGAGCCGATGTCGCGCCACGTGAGCTGGCGCGCAGGCGGCATTGCCGCGCGTTGCTATGTGCCGGCGGACGCGCAGGACCTGGGCGCCTGCCTGAGAGCGCTTCCGCCCACGGAACCGGTGCTCTTCGTCGGCCTCGGCTCCAACCTCCTAGTGAGGGACGGCGGGTTTCGCGGCACGGTGGTCCTCATGCACGCCGCGTCGCTGCGCCCGCAGATGAAGGACGGCCTGGTCTATGCCGAGGCCGGCGTGGCCTCGCCCAAGGTGGCGCGCTTCGCCGCGCTGCAGCAGCTCGAGGGCGCGGAGTTCCTTGCCGGCATTCCCGGCACGGTCGGCGGCGCGCTCGCCATGAACGCGGGCTGCTACGGCGCAGAGACCTGGGAAATCGTCGCGCGCGTGTCCACGATCTCGCGTTCCGGGGAAATCATCGAGCGCGCAAAAAGCGAGTTCGAGACCGGCTACCGCCACTGCCAGCCGAGGACGCCGCGCGAGGAGTGGTTCCTCGCCGCGTGGTTCGACTTGCGCAAGGGCGACGGCGAGCGCTCGCGCCTGCGCGTCAAGGAGCTGCTGGCGAAGCGCGTCGCCACGCAGCCGCTCTCGCTGCCGAACGCGGGCAGCGTGTTCCGCAATCCCGCCGGCGACCACGCGGCGCGCCTCATCGAAAGCTGCGGCCTCAAGGGGCTGCAGCGCGGCGGGGCGCGCATCTCCGAGAAGCACGCCAACTTCATCGTCAACCCGAAGGGCACGGCGCGCGCCTCGGATATCGAGTGGCTGATCCTCGAGGCACGGAAGGTCGTGCTGGAGAAAACCGGCGTGGATCTCATTCCCGAGGTCCGCATCGTGGGGGAGCCGGCATGAGCGCGATCGCCCGCTTCGGCAAGGTCGCCGTCCTCCTGGGCGGGAAATCCGCCGAGCGCGAGGTGTCGCTGAAGAGCGGCGCCATGGTCCTCAAGGCGCTGCGCAGCCGCGGCGTGGATGCGCATCCCTTCGATCCGGCCGAGCGCGGACTGGGAGCGCTCATCGACGAGAAGTTCGATCGCGTCTTCATCGCCCTGCATGGGCGCTTTGGCGAGGACGGCACGGTGCAAGGCATCCTCGAGTGGCTGGGAATCCCCTACACCGGGAGCGGCGTGCTCGCTTCCGCGCTCGCCATGGACAAGGTGCGCACCAAGCGCATGTGGAGCGCGGAAGGGCTGCCGACGGCGCCGTTCGAAGTCCTAAGCAGCAAGACTTCTTTTGCCGCAGTGGAGAAGAAGCTTCGCCTTCCCCTGTTCGTGAAGCCGGCGAGCGAAGGATCGTCGGTCGGGATGACCAAGGTGAAGGCCGCCGGGAAGCTGAAGGCGGCGTATGCGCTCGCGGCGAAGTACGACCCCGTGGTCATTGCCGAGAAGTTCATCGACGGCCCCGAGCTCACGGCCGCGATCCTGGGCGACACGGCGCTCCCGGTGATCCGCATCGAGACGCCGCGCGAGTTCTACGACTACGAGGCGAAATACCTCGCCGACGACACGCGCTACCTCATCCCGTGCGGACTTGCGGCGAAGAAGGAGAAGGAAATCCAGGCGCTTTGCCTGCAGGCGTTCCGCGCGCTCGGCTGCCGCGGCTGGGGACGCGTCGACGTGATGCTCGACCGGCGCGGCCGCCCGAGCCTCCTCGAGATCAACACCGCGCCGGGCATGACGGACCACTCGCTCGTGCCCATGGCGGCGCGCGCTGTCGGCATCTCGTACGAGGACCTGTGCGTGAAGATATTGGAGGGCGCCCATGTGGGATAACCCGCGCCTTCTCAACCTCCTCGCCGGCATGCTGATCGGCCTCGCCGTTCTCGGCTTCCTTGCCGTCGGGTCGCTGAAGCTCCTCCATGCCGGGCTGTTCCCGGTGCGCGAGCTCGTTCTTACCGCCGCGCCGGCGCACATCACGCGAGCGCAAATCGAGGACGCGGTGCGCGGACGCATCGCCGGGGACTTCTTCGCCGTCGACCTGCGCGAAGTGCGCGGCGCGCTCGAGCAGCTGCCCTGGGTGCGCCGCGCCGCGGTGCGTCGCGTGTGGCCCGGCCGCCTGGAGGTGACCCTCGAGGAGCATGTGGCGCTCGCGCGCTGGGGCGACGACGCCCTCGTGAATACCTACGGGGAGAAGTTTTCGGCGGCGAGCGGCGACAAGCTTCCGCTGTTCATCGGCCCGGCGGGGAGCGAGAAGGAGGTCGCCGGCGAGTACGCCCGGTTTTCCGCCGAGCTCGCGCCGCTCGGGGTCGCGATCGACCGCGTGGTGCTCACCGCCCGCTTCGCCTGGCAGCTGCGCCTCGCCGACGGCCTGTACATCATGCTCGGGCGCGACGTTCAGGTCGCGGAGGAGCGGCTGCGCCGCTTCGTCGGGGCATACGACGCCACCCTCAGGAAGATCCCGCGCAGGCACGAATACGTCGACCTGCGCTATCCAAACGGCTTCGCGCTGCGGATTCCGGAGTTGAAAGGCTGATGGCAAAAGAGAACAAGAACCTGATCGTCGCCCTGGACATCGGCACCTCGAAGGTCGCCTGCCTCGTGGCGGAGCTGCGGCCCGACGGCGCGCTCGAGATCCTCGGCATGGGCGGCCATGAGTCGAAGGGCCTGAAGAAGGGCGTGGTGGTGAACATCGAGGCCACGGTGGCGGCGATCCAGCGCGCGCTGGAGGAAGCCGAGCTGATGGCCGACTGCCGCATCGAGTCGGCGTTCGTCGGCATCGCCGGCAGCCACATCCGCAGCTTCAACTCCACCGGCATGGTCGCCATCAAGGACCGCGAGGTGACCGCGCTCGACGTCGAGCGCGCCATCGATACTGCGCGGGCGGTCAACATTCCCACCGACCAGCAGATCCTGCACGTGCTGCGCCAGGAGTTCATCATCGACGGCCAGGAGGACGTGCGCGAGCCGATCGGCATGTCCGGGGTGCGCCTCGAGCTCAAGGTGCACATCGTCACCGGCGCCGTGTCGGCGGCGCAGAACATCATCAAGTGCGTGCGCCGCTGCGGCCTGGAGGTGAACGACCTCATCCTGCAGCCGCTCGCCTCCTCGCGCGCGGTGCTCTCCGAGGATGAGAAGGACCTCGGCGTATGCCTGCTCGACATCGGCGGCGGCACCACCGACATCGCGATCTTCACGCACGGCGCCATCCGCCACACGGCGGTGATCCCGATCGCCGGCGACCAGATCACGAACGACATCGCCATGGCGCTGCGCACGCCGACGGTCGAGGCCGAGACCATCAAGACCCGGCACGGCGTGGCGCTGCGCCAGCTCGCGGACGCGAACGACCTGATCGAGGTGCCCGGGATCGGGGAGCGCGCGCCGCGCTCGATGTCGCGCCAGACGCTCGCGGAGGTCATCGAGCCGCGCGTGGAGGAGCTCTTCTCGCTGGTGCAGCAGGTGCTGCGCGAATCAGGCTTCGAGGAGCTGCTTTCGAGCGGGGTCGTGCTCACGGGCGGCTCCTCTGTGATGCAGGGCATGGTCGAGCTCGGCGAGGAGATCTTCCACATGCCGGTGCGGCTCGGTCTGCCGATGTACCAGGGCGGCCTCGCTGAGGTGGTGCGCAATCCGCGCTACGCCACCGCGGTGGGGCTGTTGCTCGAGGGCGTATCGCAGATTCAGCACGGACAGCTTTCGCGCCAGAGCGGCTCCGTGAAGGCAGTGCTCGGGCGCATGAGGGAGTGGTTTCAACGCAATTTCTAACGGCAAGGAGACAAAAATATGTTTGAGATCGTCGATAGTCAGGTCACGGGACCGGTCATAAAGGTGATCGGGGTGGGCGGCGCGGGAGGAAACGCCGTCAACCACATGATCGAGCAGGGCGTCGAAGGCGTGGAGTTCATCGCCGTCAACACCGACGGGCAGGTCCTCTCGCGCAACAAGGCGCGCAACCAGATCCAGCTCGGCACGAGCGGCCTGGGCGCCGGCGCGAAGCCCGAGGAAGCGCGCGCGGTGGCCATCGCGGACCGCGATCGCATCGAGGAAGCGGTCGCCGGGGCGCACATGGTGTTCATCACCGCCGGGATGGGCGGGGGCACCGGCACCGGCGCCGCGCCGGTGATCGCGGAAGTCGCGCGCGGGCTGGGCATCCTCACCGTGGCGGTGGTCACCAAGCCGTTCACGTTCGAGGGCTCCAAGCGCATGAAGATCGCCGAAGCCGGCCTCGAGGAGCTCGCGCCGCATACCGACTCGCTCATCGTCATCCTGAACGACAAGCTCGAGGAAGTGCTCGGCGAGGACGTGACGCAGGAGGACGCCTTCCGCGCCGCCGACGACGTGCTGAACAACGCGGTCGCCGGCATCGCGGAGATCATCAACAATCCGGGCCTGGTCAACGTCGACTTCCAGGACGTGCGCACGGTGATGTCGGAGCAGGGCATGGCCATGATGGGCTCCGCGGTGGCAAGCGGCATCGACCGCGCCCGTATCGCGGCCGAGCAGGCCATCGCCTGCCCGCTGCTCGAAGGCGTGAACCTCGCAGGGGCGCGCGGCGTGCTCGTGAACATCACGGCCTCCAAGCCGAGCCTGAAGCTCCGCGAGACGAAGGAGGTGATGAACATCATCCGCACCTTCGCCGCCGAGGACGCCACCATCATCTACGGCGGCGTGTACGACGACAGCCTGGCGGACGACCTGCGCGTCACGGTGGTGGCGACCGGGCTCGGCATGGCGCAGGCGCAGCGTCAGCCGAAGCCGCAGCTCGTCGTTTCCCAGAAGACGGGCACCGACAACATGCCCGTGGCGGGGGCGGTGGACTACACCCAGCTCGACGCGCCGGCGGTTATCCGGCGCAACCGCGCCTCCCAGGTCGAGGCGTTGCAGCAAAGCGGGGTCGACAAGTACGACATCCCCGCCTTCCTCAGGAAGCAGGCCGACTAAGCGCGGCCGCGTCGCGGGGCACCCCCTCCTTGCCGGGGGTGCCCTGCCTTTGCGCTCTGTGTCATGATGGTCTCCGAGGAGGCCCGCATGACGGCAGGGAAACAGGCCGATAAGGGGAATGCGAAGAACGGGGACACCGTCCCCGAGGGCGAAGCGCTGTTCGGCGGGCTGTTCGAGCAATCGGCGCTCGGCATCGCGGTGTTCTCGCTCGGCGGCCGCTTCCTGCGCGCCAATCCCGCCTTCTGCCGCCTGATCGGCTATACCGAGGCGGAGCTTCAGCTCAAGACCCACCTCGACATCATCCATCTTGACGACCTGGAATCCGCCGCGGTCGCCCGCGTGCAGGCCATCTCCGGGAAGATGAAGCCGCGCCTCGTCGAGAGGCGTTACGTGCACAAGGACGGCTCCACCGTGTGGGCGCACATTGCCGGCACGGTGGTGCGCGACGCGAGCGGCGCGCCGCTTTGCACGATGGGCGTGGTGAGCGAGATCACCGCGCTCAAGCGCGCGGTGCGCGCCAGCCAGCAGCGCTTCAAGCGCATGGTCGAGATGAGCTCCGACTGGTACTGGCAGCAGGACGAGAATTTCCGCTTCATGGAGTTGCCGGAGCTCGACACGCCCGGCCTCGACACCGACATCGTGGTCGGCAAGACCCGCTGGGAGCTGCCCGGGCTTGCGCCGCTGCCCGAGAAAGCCTGGCAGCAGCACCGCGCGAAGCTCGAGCGCCACGAATCGTTCTCGGACTTCGTTTTCCTGCGCCACAACCGCGCCGGGGAGCTGCGCTATCTCTCGGTGAGCGGCGAGCCGCTTTTCGACGAGCAAGGCCGCTTCAAGGGCTACCACGGCATCGGCAAGGACATCACCGAGCGCGCCCGCGACCAGAAGGCGCTGGAAGAAAGCGAGGAGCGCTATCGCATGCTGTTCGAGGTGCATCCCCAGCCGATGTGGGTGGTGGATGCGGCCACGCTCGCCTTTCTCGCGGTGAACGGCGCGGCCGTCGGGCTCTACGGCTACTCCAAGACCGAGTTCCTCGCCATGACGGCGGACCAGATCCGCCCGGAGGAGGACATCGCGGGGCTCCTCAAGGCCTTCGAGGACCAGAGCCGCAATTACCGCCAGCGCGTCTGGCGCCACCGCAAGAAGAACGGCGAGCTGATCCACGTCAAGGTGATCTCGTTCAATCTCGAGTTCGCCGGGCGCCGCGCCCGGCTCGGCGTGATCTACGACCTGAGCGATCAGCTGAACGCCGAGCGCCGCGTGCAGGAGCTGGAGGACCGCTATCAGGCGCTCCTCAGGGAGAAGAGCAGTTAAAATCCGCTGGCATGCTCCGCCAGCGCACGCTTAAGACGCTGATCCGCGCTTCCGGCGTCGGATTGCACACCGGCCAGAAGGTGCGCCTCGCCCTGCGCCCTGCGCCCGTCGACACCGGCATCGTCTTCCGCCGCGTCGACCTTCCGGTGCCGCTCGAGATCCCGGCGCGGGCGGAGCTGGTGGGCGAGGCGCGGCTCGCTTCGACCCTGGTCAAGGGCGATGCGAAGATCCACACTGTCGAGCACCTGATGTCGGCGCTCAGCGGCCTCGGCATCGACAACGCCTACGTCGACCTCGATGCGCCCGAGGTGCCCATCATGGACGGCAGCGCCGCGCCGTTCGCGCTCCTGCTGCAGCAGGCGGGGATCGTCGAGCAGTCGGCCGCGAAGAAATTCGCGCGCATCAAGCGCCGCGTCGAAGTGCTCGACGGCGACAAGTGGGCGCGGCTCGAGCCCTACGACGGCTACCGGCTTTCGTTCTCCATCGAGTTCCGCCATCCGGTAATCGAGCGCTCGACCCAGGCGGTGACGGTGGATTTCGCGGAGACTTCGTACCTGAAGGAAATCGCGCGCGCACGCACTTTCGGCTTCATGCATGACGTGGAAGACCTGCGCGAAAGCGGCCTCGCCCTGGGCGGCGGTCTCGACAACGCCGTCGTGCTCGACGAATACCGCGTGCTGAACGCCGAGGGCCTGCGCTTTGCGGACGAGTTCATCCGCCACAAGCTGCTCGATGCGATCGGCGATCTTTACCTGCTGGGGAAACCGCTGCTCGGGGCCTTCAGCGCCCACAAGTCGGGCCATGCGCTCAACAACCGCCTGCTTCGCGCGCTGCTGGCCCAGCCCGATGCGGTGGAGACGGTGTCGTTCGAGCGCGCCGACGAGGCGCCCGCGGGAGTGGCGCGGCTCGTCGCGCAGCTCGGCTAAGTGCTGATCCTGCGGATCCTCGGGCTGGCGACGGCCGTCGCCCTCGGGGTCACGGTGCTGCTGTGGGCCATGACCGGCGAGCGCAGATGGCTGCGCATCGCGTGGCGGATTTTCAGATACGCCGTTTTCGCGATTGCCCTGGTCCTGATGCTGCTCCTCGCGGAGCGGCTCCTGGTGCTGGTTTAAGCAATCCCGCGTGCTCCAGCAGCGCGCGCAAGGCGTCGCGCGCGGGCGAGTCCTGCATGCCTTCATGAAGCGTCTGCAAGGCGGCAAGGGCACTTGAGGAAAAATGCGCAGACTTGCGCGCCGCAGCAGGGCCGGACACCCCCCCGAAGCGTGACGTGTTTGGTTGCACCCGTACGGAAACTGAATTAACCTGCAGCCGCTGCCCAACAAGATAACGGCCAAGGGAAGGGGCCAGCAGCTTCAGCTTCGCCGCAATGGAAGAATTCGCGGCCAGGAGCACGAGTTCCCCTTCCCGTAGATTGGCCACACGGACCTGGCGGGCAAGGTCCGGCGGGAGAAACCCGTCAACAAGCCCGGCGAGCGCGCGGATTTCGCGTGTCTTCGTCAAAAGCGGTTGCAGTGCGCCCTCGGCCGCCAGCACGCGGTCGATTTTGGGAAGTCTCACAGGGGTGTGGCTCGAGAGGGTGGTTTAGCGTGCAGATTATCCTGATCCCGGATCGCCTGGCCAGAGCCCGGACGCTCAACGTGTCCGCGCTGCATCTCGCCGCGGCTGCGCTGCTCGGGTTCGCGCTGCTTTGCGCGGCGACCGCCGGCCTCTACTGGATCACGATCCGCAACGCGGCCGAGCTGCGCATTCCGGTGCTGCAGCAGCTGGTGGTCGCCGCCCAGGAAGCCGAAGCCGAGCGCGCGCGCGCGTTCGTGCAGCAGAACCTGAACGCCATGGCGGTGAAGCTCGGTGAAATGCAGGCGCAGCTCACGCGCCTGGACGCGCTCGGGGAGCGCCTGTCCTCGCTCGCGGGCATCCGGCCGCAGGAATTCCGCTTCGCCGAGGCGCCCGGCCTGGGCGGCGCCGCGCCCACGCTGCTGCCGCCGCAGAATCTCTCGCTCGCCGAGTTCAGCGACAAGCTCGCGTCGGTCTCGCGCCATGTGGAAAACCGCAACGACATGCTGAGCGTGCTGGAGGCCCAGCTTTTCGACCAGGCGGTCAAGAAGAAGCTGCTGCCCACCATGACGCCGGTCGCCGCGCCGTATAACGCTTCGGGATTCGGGCGCCGCATCGATCCTTTCACCGGGCAGTGGGCGATGCACGAAGGCATCGATTTCCTGGCCGAGCCGGGCAGCCCCGTGGTCGCGGCCGCAGGCGGCGTGGTGCAGTTCGCGGCATTCCATCCGCAATACGGCTTCATGATCGACATCGACCACGGCAACGACCTCGTCACGCGCTATGCGCACCTGTCCAAGCTGTTCGTGAAAGCCGGCGATGTGGTGCTGCGCGGCCGGCGCATCGCGCTCTCGGGCAGCACCGGCCGCTCGACGGGGCCGCACCTGCACTTCGAGGTGCGCTACCGGGGCGCCGCCCAGAACCCCGCGCGCTTTCTCGCCGCCAACCCGGCCGCGGCGCCGCAGCTCGCCAGCAAACGCTGAGCGGCCTGACGGGCGGCCTCGCCCGGCGTGATAAACTGTTGGTTTTTCGGGGGTTGAACGTCGTTTTGCCCCCGAGTGCATGAACAACCTCACCGTCCGACACTCCGTTCGCAGGGCCCTCGAGACTGTCTGGAACATCCCCGCCCGGGTGTTCGGCAGCCGCAACGAGCGGCTCCTCAAGCAGTACTCCCGCGTGCTGGCGCAGGTCAATGCGCTCGAGCCGCAGATCTCCGCGCTTTCCGACAGCGCGCTTGCCGGCAAGACGGGCGAGCTCAAGAAGCGTCACGCCGACGGCGCGAGCCTGCAGGACCTGCTGCCCGAGGCGTTCGCCGTGGTGCGCGAAGCGGCCAAGCGCACCCTGCGCATGCGTCATTTCGACGTGCAGCTCATCGGCGGCATGGTGCTGCACGACGGCAAGATCGCGGAGATGAAGACCGGCGAGGGCAAGACGCTGGTCGCCACGCTTCCCGCCTACCTGAATGCGCTCGCCGGCAAGGGCGTGCACATCGTCACGGTCAACGACTATCTCGCCAAGCGCGATGCGGAGTGGATGGGCAAGATCTTCCGCTTCCTCGGCATGACGGTCGGCGTGAACCTGCCGCACATGGAGCCGCAGCTCAAGCGCGAGGCTTATGCCGCGGACATCACTTACGGCACGAACAACGAGTTCGGCTTCGACTACCTGCGCGACAACATGGCGATGCACGTGGAAGAGCGCTTCCAGCGCACCCTGCATTACGCCATCGTGGACGAGGTGGACTCGATCCTGATCGACGAGGCGCGCACGCCGCTCATCATCTCCGGCCAGGCGGAGGACCGCACCGAGATCTATCACAAGATGAACCAGGTGGCGCCGCTCCTCACGCCGCAGAAGGAGGAGAAGAAGCCCGACCAGCCCGACCCGCCCGGCGACTTCTTCGTCGACGAGAAGAACCACCAGATCGTGCTCTCCGAAAGCGGCCACCAGAAGGCCGAGGAGATCCTCGCGCGCGTCGGCATGCTGCCGCAAGGCGCGAGCCTGTACGAGCCCGCGTACATCAACCTGGTGCACCACCTGTACGCCGCGCTGCGCGCGCACCATCTCTTCCACCGCGACCAGCACTACGTGGTGCAGGACGGCGACATCATCATCGTGGACGAATTCACCGGCCGCCTGATGCACGGGCGACGCTGGTCCGACGGCCTGCACCAGGCGGTGGAGGCGAAGGAGAGCGTGGCGATCCAGAACGAGAACCAGACGCTCGCCTCGATCACTTTCCAGAACTACTTCCGCATGTACGCCAAGCTCTCCGGCATGACGGGAACGGCGGACACGGAGGCCTACGAGTTCCAGGAGATCTACGGCCTGGAGACGGTCGTGATCCCGACCCACCGCCCGATGGTCCGCGAGGACCGGCAGGACCAGGTCTACCGGACCTCGAAGGAGAAGTACCACGCCGTCATCAAGGACATCCGCGCCTGCTACGACAAGGGCCAGCCGGTACTGGTGGGCACCACCTCCATCGAGAACTCCGAGCTCCTGTCCGGGCTGCTCTCGAAGGAGAAGCTCGCGCACCAGGTGCTGAACGCGAAGCAGCACGCGCGCGAGGCCGAGATCGTCGCGCAGGCCGGGCGGCCGAAGATGATCACCATCGCTACCAACATGGCGGGACGCGGCACCGACATCGTGCTCGGCGGCAACGTCGAGAAGCAGTGCGACCTGGTGGAGGAGACCGAGGGCCTTTCCGCCGAGGAGAAGCAGGCGCGCATCTCGACGCTGCGCGGCGAGTGGCAGCAGCTGCACGACGACGTGGTGAAGGCGGGCGGGCTGCACATCATCGGCACCGAGCGGCACGAATCGAGGCGCGTGGACAACCAGCTGCGCGGCCGCTCCGGGCGCCAGGGCGACCCCGGGAGCTCGCGCTTCTACATGTCGCTCGAGGACCCGCTGCTGCGCATCTTCGCCGGCGAGCGCATCAACCGCATCATGGTGATGCTGAAGATGCCGGAAGGCGAGGCGATCGAGCACCGCATGGTGACGCGCTCGATCGAGAGCGCGCAGCGCAAGGTCGAGGCGCGCAACTTCGACA
>DATAHF010000058.1:0-12885 GCA_036263315.1 Burkholderiales bacterium | reverse complement strand
GTCGCGCCGCGGCTTCCTCTTCAGGAGCGGAATGAGCGCGCGCAGCGTCTCCTTCGAGTCGCCCACCAGGCTGAGCTCCATCGGATAGCGCAGGCTCAGCATCCGGCCGTCGATGTCGATCTGCACGCCGCGCGCCTGGCCTTCCGGCGGCAGGAACTCGGAATACGGGAACGCCGACCCCACCATGAAGAGCGTGTCGCAGCCGGTCATCATTTCCCAGCTCGGCTCCGTGCCGAGCAGGCCGATCGAGCCGGTGACGAACGGCAGGTCGTCGGGCACGGCCGCCTTGCCGAGGAGCGCCTTCGCTATCCCCGCGCCAAGCAGCTCGGCGACGTCGATGAGCTCGTCGGTGGCGTGCAGCGCTCCGGCGCCGGCGAGGATGGCCACCCGCTCGCCGCTATTCAGGATGTCCGCCGCTGCGCGCAGCTCGCCTGCGTGCGGCACTACGCTATGGCCGGAACGCCCGATGCCGCTGTGCACGGTGCCGTGCTCCCGCGGCGGCGTTTCGACCGCCTTCACGTCCTGCAGGTCGTTCGGGAAGATGATGCACGTGACGGTGCGATGCTCCAGGGCGATGCGCACGGCGCGATCCACCAGATGTCGCACCTGTGCCGGCGTGGTCGCCATGTGGACGTATTCGCTCGCGACGTCCTTGAAGAGGGACACGAGGTCCACCTCCTGCTGGTAGTCGCCGCCCAGCCCGGAGCGCTTCTGCTGTCCCACGATGGCGAGCACCGGCTGGTGGTCCATCTTGGCGTCATACAGGCCGTTCAGGAGGTGGATCGCCCCGGGGCCTGACGTCGCGAGGCACACGCCGATCTCGCCGGAGAACTTGGCGTGCGCGCAAGCCATGAACGCGGCGAGCTCCTCGTGGCGGGCCTGCACGAACTCCAGCGCGTCGCTGCGACCGAACGCCCCCATGATTCCGTTGATGCCGTCGCCCGGGTAGCCGTAGATGCGCTTCACGCCCCATTGCGAGAGCCGCTTCAGGAGAAAGTCGCCTACCGTCTCAGCCATCGATGCCTCCAGTGCAGTAGAAGTGCCGCGGCCGCCAGGCCGGCGAGCGGCAGCAGCGCGGGGTGGCGGGTCGCGGCCACCTCCCAGCTCCGGTCGTGCGCCTGCGCGTCGAATCGTCCGTGCGCGCCCGGGTCCGCCGCCACGGGCCGCTCGAGGTTGTCGCGGCGGTCGGGCGCGAGCGGCTCGTCCGTGTACTGGCCTTTCCACGCTTTCTTGGCGAGCATGCGGTCGAGAAACCCCGGGATCACCTTGTTGCCGAGCACCGCCTCGAGCGCCGGCCAGCCGACATGCACCTCGCGCCGCCGCTGGCCTGCGGCCCACACGATGGCGCGCGCGGCCACCTCGGGCTGGAAGATCTTCCCCACCGGCCTGAGGCGCCGGCCGAGCGTGGTGCGCGCCCAGTCGAACTGCGGCGTGTTGAAGGCCGACAGCACGACGAACGTGACGTGCACCTTGCTGCCCTCGTGGATGAGCTCGGAGCGAAGCGAATCGGTGAAGCCGCGCAGCGCGCTCTTCGCGCCGCAATAGGCCGACTGCAGCGGGATCGAGCGGTACGCGAGCGCCGAGCCGACCTGCACGATGCTGCCGCGGTTGGCGTGCCGCATGTGGCGCAGCGCCGCGCGCGTGCCCCATACCGCGCCGAGATAAGTGACTTCCGTGACGCGCCGGAACTCCTCCGGCGCCATGTCGGTGAACGGCGCGAACTCGGTCACCATGGCGTTGTTCACCCAGACGTCGATGCCGCCCCACACGTCGACGACGCGCACCGCCGCGGCATCCACCTGCTTCGGGTCCGCGACGTCGCACGCGATGGGCAGCGCGATCGCGCCTTGCGCTTCGACCTCTGCGCGCGCGCCTTGCAGGCCCTGCTCGCCGCGCGCGAGCAGCGCCACGCGCGCGCCCTTGCGTGCGAACTCGATGGCGGTGGCGCGGCCGATGCCCGCAGACGCGCCCGTGACAACGACCCTCATTTGCCGGAAAGACCGGCAAGAAAGAGGCCCGCGCGCTTAAGACGCCTTTAAGAGGCGGGCAGAAAGAGGGTGAACCTGCTGCCCTTGCCGGGCTCGCTCGCGACCCGGATCTCGCCGCCGAGCAGGCGCGTGAGCTCGCGGCTGATGGAAAGCCCGAGGCCGGTGCCGCCGTAGTGCCGGCTGGTCGAGCCGTCGGCCTGCTGGAACGCTTCGAAGATGATCCTCTGCTTGTCGGCCGGAATGCCGATCCCGGTGTCGATCACGGAAAACGCGACCACCGAGGACGCCTGGTTGAGCAGCGCATGCTCGGCGCTCCAGCCGGAGCTCGCCGGCACGACCTCCAGCGTCACGCTGCCCGCCTTGGTGAACTTCAACGCGTTGGCGAGCAGGTTCTTCAGCACCTGCTTAAGCCGTGGCAGGTCGGTGCGGATGGTGTCAGGAACCGCCGGGTCCACGCGGACGGCGAATGCGAGCCCCTTGTCCTGCGCGAGCTGGTGGAAGGCGTCTTCCAGCTCGGCGCGCAGCTCGTCGAGGCGCGCCGGCGCGAGGTCCAGGCTGCGGATCGCGCCCGACTCGATCTTCGCCAGGTCGAGCAGGTCGTTGATGAGGGCGAGCAGGTCCATGCCGGACGCGTAGATCGTCCGGGCGAACTGCACCTGCTTCGGCGTCAGGTTGCCGCCGTTGTTGTCCGCGAGCAGGCGCGCGAGGATGAGGAGGCTATTGAGCGGCGTGCGCAGCTCGTGCGACATGTTGGCGAGGAACTGCGACTTCGCCTCGCTTGCCTTCTCGGCGCTCACCTTGGCGCGCACCAGCTCGGCCTCCACGCGATTGCGCTCGGTGAGGTCGCGCACCACCTTGGCGAAGCCGAGCAGCGCCCCGGTATCGTCGCGCACCGCGGTGACGACCACGCTCGCCCAGAAATTGGAGCCGTCGCGCCGCACGCGCCACGCTTCCTCCTCGAAGCGCCCCTGGGCCGCCGCGGCCTGCAGCTCGAGCGCCGGCTTGCCGCTGTCCTTTTCCGGCGCCGCGTAGAAGCGCGAGAAGTGCTCGCCGACGATCTCGTCCGCCGCGTAGCCGAGGATGCGCTGCGCGCCCGCGTTCCAGCTCGTCACCCGGCCGTCGCCATCGAGCATGAAGATGGCGTAGTCGACCACGCTCTCGACCATGAGCCGCAGGCGCTGCTCCGGGTCGATCAACAGCTGCTTGCGCTCGCTCATCCGCCGGCCGAGGCGCGGGGCAAGGTCTAGCCGAGCCCGCGCTCCAGGTCCGCGCGCAGGTCCGCCACGGCCTCCAGCCCGACGGCGAGGCGCACGAGGCCGTCGGTGATGCCGGCGGCAGCGCGCGCCTCGGGCGAGAGCCTCCCGTGCGTCGTGGTGCCTGGATGAGTGATGGTGCTCTTCACGTCCCCGAGGTTCGCCGTGATGGAGATGAGGCGCGTCGAGTCGATGACGCGCCATGCCGCCGCCTTGGCGCCCTCGGGACCGCCCTTCACCTCGAAGGAGAGCACCGCGCCGCCAGCCTTCTGCTGCGCCTTGGCGAGGGCATGCTGCGGATGCGACTCGAGCCCGGGATAGTGCACGCGCGCCACGGCCGGGTGGCCTTCCAGCCAGCGCGCCAGCTCGAGCGCCGCCGCGGACTGCGCTTTCATGCGCAGGTCCAGCGTCTCGATGCCCTTCAGGATCACCCAGGCGTTGAACGGCGAGAGCGACGGTCCGGCGGTCCGCAGGAACGGCACCATGTTCTCGGTGACGAGCTTCGCCGAGCCGAGCACCGCGCCCCCGAGCACGCGCCCCTGCCCGTCCAGGTGCTTGGTGGCCGAGTGCACCACCAGGTCCGCGCCCAGGCCGAGCGGCTTCTGCAGCGCCGGGGTGCAGAACACGTTGTCGACGGCGAGCAGCGCGCCCGCCTTCTTAGCCACCCGCGAGAGCGCCCGGATATCGGAGATCTCGGTGAGCGGATTGGACGGCGTCTCGAGGAAGAAGAGCCGCGTCTGCGGCGTGCAGGCCTTCTCCCACGCCTCGACGCGCGTCGGCGGGACGAACGTCGTGCGCACGCCGAAGCGCGCGAAGTAGTTGGAGAAGAGCTGCACCGTGGCGCCGAACACGGCGCTCGAGCACACGACGTGGTCGCCCGCCTTGAGCAGCGCCATCGCGACCGCGAGGATGGCCGACATGCCGGAAGCGGTCGCGATGCAGGCCTCGGCGCCTTCCAGCGCGGCGAGCCGGTCCTGCAGCATCGAGACGGTGGGATTGGTGTAGCGCGAATACACCGCGCCGGGATCGTCGCCTGCGAAGCGGGCCTGCGCCTGCGCGGCGTTGTCGAACACGAAGCTCGAAGTGAGGAACAGCGCCTCGCTGTGCTCCTGGAACTCCGTGCGCTTCTGCCCGGCGCGGACGCCGAGGGTGGCTACGTCAAATTTTTCAGTCATAAAAAAACCCGATCCTCTCTCGACCAAGCGGACCGGGTTCTCGTGGAGAACTGCGCGGCACGCTTTAGCGGCATTTGTAGCGCGCCCGCAAGCTGTGGCTCAAATCGGCGCGACCTGGGAAAACGCCGAGATTCTATCAGGCCTGGCTCGCGGCCGCGAGGTTCAGGTCGAGCTGGGCCCCGTCCACGTCCTCGCCCGAGTCGCGGGCGGCGTCGCGGCGCGTCTCGATGCTGTGCAGGTACTCGCTCGTGATGTCGCCGGTGATGTAGTGGCCGTCGAAGCACGACGTCTCGAAGCTGGTGAGCCGCGGATTGGCGCGCCGCACGGCGTCCTTCAGCGCCTCGAGGTCCTGGTAGACCAGCGCGTCCGCGCCGATCTCGCGCGCCACGTCGTCCTCGCTGCGGTGCGCGGCGATCAGCTCGGCGCGGGTCGGCATGTCGATGCCGTAGACGTTGGGGAAGCGCACCGGCGGCGCCGCCGACGCGAAGAACACCTTGCGCGCGCCCGCTTCGCGGGCCATCTGGACGATCTCGCGGCTCGTGGTGCCGCGCACGATGGAGTCGTCCACCAGCAGCACGTTCTTGCCCTTGAACTCCATCGCCATGGGATTGAGCTTCTGCCGCACCGACTTGGAGCGCACGGCCTGCCCCGGCATGATGAAGGTGCGGCCGATGTAGCGGTTCTTCACGAAGCCTTCGCGGTAAGGCACGCCCAGCCCATGCGCGAGCTGCAGCGCCGAGGGGCGGCTCGAATCCGGGATCGGGATGACGACGTCGATGTCGAGGCTGCGGTGCTGCCGGCGGATCTTGTCGGCCAGCTTGTCGCCCATGTTGAGCCGCGCCTCGTACACCGAGGCGCCGTCGATGAGCGAGTCCGGGCGCGCGAGGTACACGTACTCGAAAATGCACGGGTTCAGGCTCGCCTTGGGCGCGCACTGCTGACTGTAGAAGTTGCCGTCCTCGTCGATGAAGACCGCCTCGCCGGGCGCGATGTCGCGCAGCAGCCGGAAGCCTAGCGCGTCGACGGCGACCGACTCCGAGGCCACCATGTATTCCGTGCCGGCGTCGGTCTCGTTGAAGCCGATGACCGCGGGCCGGATGCCGAAGGGATCGCGGAAGGCGAGCACGCCGGCGCCCGCGATCATCGCGACCACGGCGTAAGCGCCTTTCAGGCGCCGGTGGACGTTGGCCACGGCGCTGAAGATGGACTGCGGATCCAGGCGCAGCTTGACGGCGGACTGCTCGAGCTCGTGCGCCAGCACGTTCACCAGCACCTCGGAGTCGGAGCCGGTGTTGATGTGCCGCAGGTCGGTGCGGAACATCTCTTCCTTCAGCTTGTCGGCGTTGGTGAGGTTGCCGTTGTGCCCGAGAACGATGCCGAACGGCGAATTCACGTAGAAGGGCTGCGCCTCCGCCACCTTGAACGCCGAGCCCGCGGTCGGATAGCGGCAATGCGCGATGCCGATGTTGCCCGGCAGCGAGCGCATGTTCCGGGTGCGGAACACGTCGCGCACCTGGCCGCTGCCCTTGTGCATGTGGAAGGAGTTGTGCTCGCTCGTGACGATTCCTGCCGCGTCCTGGCCGCGATGCTGCAGCAGGAGCAGCCCGTCGTAGAGCAGCTGGTTGACCGGCGAACGGGCGACGATGCCGAGGATCCCGCACATGGGAGGAGTTCTTCCCCGAGTCGTTAAGGGCTAATCATAACGCAAGCGCTCGGCAAACGCGGGCGGCAGCGCCTGCTTGAGCCCGGCCGCGCTCCTCGCAAGGATCGTTCCGCTCGCCGACTGCCTCCATGCCGCCTTCTGCGGCAAGGACGTGAGCCCGGCAACCAGCGCGAAGGCGATCACGACCAGGACGCCGCGCGCGAGGCCGAAGAAACCGCCGAGCGCGCGGTCCAGGCCGCCCAGGCCGGCCGCCTTCGCGAGCTTCGAGAGGAGCAGCGCAAGCAGCGTCGACACCACGAGGCTCGCGATGAAGATGCCGATGAAGGCGCCGAGCAGGCGCAGCTCGGCCGTGCCGGCGCCCTGCGGCAGCCGCTCGGCGAGCGGCCCGGCGAAGAGATTGGCGGCGAGGAATGCGATCACCCAGCCCGCGAGCGAGATGAGCTCGCGCACCAGGCCGCGCCACACGCCCCACAGGATGGACAGGCCCACCACGCCGAGCACGGCGTAATCGAGCCAGGTCATCCTTGCCGCGTCGCCACGTTCCCCGGCTTGAAGCCGAGGCCTTTCAGTTTTTCGACCGCCTGGTCGGCCGCCGCCTTGGTCGCAAACGGGCCGGCGCGCACGCGCGTCACGCTGCCCTTCGCGGTGGCAAGCGACTCGGTGTAATAGGGGATCTTGGCTTGCGCGAGGCGCGCGGTCACCGCGCTCGCGTTGGCGAAGGCGCCGACGGGGATGATGTACTCGGCGCCGGCGAGCGCGGCTTGCGCCCGCGCCTGCTCGGCGGGCGGCACCGCGGCTTCCGCTTTCTTCTCGGCCGGCTCGGGCTTTTTCTCCTGCGCGGCCTCGGGCTTCTTCTCTTGCGCGGGCTCCGCCTTTTTTTCCACGGCCTTCGCCGCCGGCTTGGGCGCGGGGGCGAGCTTCGGCGCGAACGCGGTTTCGTCCTCGCCCGGGATGCGCACGCTCACCGGCGGCGCCGGCCGGCGCGGCTCGGGATCGAACACCATGGGAAGCACGACGACGGCGAGCAGCACGAGGGCCACGGCGCCGACGAGCCGCCGTCGCCCGCGGCGCTTGAGCGTGTCTACGTCCTGCGCTTCAGCCATGCCATCACGTCGCCCACGGTTAGAAAAGAGCCGAACACGACGATCTTATCATTCTGCGCTGCAGCACCGGCCGCAGCGTCGAAGGCTTTCGCAGGACTTTCGTGGATCGACGCGTCTGCCTTCGCGTCGATCGCGGCGAGGTGCTCGGCGAGCTCGTCGGCAAGCGCGCCGCGCGGCGGCGGCAGCGTGGCGAAATGCCAGCGCGTCACGCGCGAGGCGAGCTCGCGCAGCACGCCGGAGATGTCCTTGTCGCGCAGCATGCCGCACACGGCGAAGACCTCCGGCGAAAATCCGGAATCGCCGAGATTCTGCGCGAGCGCTTTCGCCGCCTGCGGGTTGTGCGCCACATCGAGGATCACCTGGGGACGGCCCGGCAGCACCTGGAAGCGTCCCGGCAGGCTCGCGTCGGCGAGGCCGCGGCGCACGTCCTGCATCGCGAGCGGCAGCTTCGCATGCAACGTGTCGAGCGCGCACAGCGCCGCGGAGGCATTGCGCAGCTGGATGGCCCCGCGCAGCGCCGGCCAGGCGAGCCCACCGCGCTTGCCGTGCGGGCCCCAATAGCTCCATTGCGCGCCTTCCGCGGCGTAGCCGAAGTCCTTTCCAAGGAGCAGCTTCTCGCCGGGCGCGGCAAGCACGGAAGCCGGCACGTCGGGCTCGGCGATCACCGCCGGGCGCTGCGGCCGGAAGATGCCCGCCTTCTCCGCGCCGATGCTCTCGCGCGAGCCGCCGAGGTACTCGATGTGGTCGATCCCCACGCTCGTCAGCACCGCGCAGTCGGGCGCCAGCACGTTGACCGCGTCGAGGCGGCCGCCGAGGCCGACCTCCAGCACGGCGGCATCGACCTTCTCGCGCGCGAAAAGCCAGAGCGCCGCGAGCGTGCCGTACTCGAAATACGTGAGCGGAGTCCCGCCGCGCGCCGCCTCGACGGCTTCGAACGCTTCGCACAGGCGCTCGTCCGCGGCCTCGACGCCGGCGATGCGCACGCGCTCGTTGTAGCGCAAGAGGTGCGGCGACGTATAAAGCGCGGTCCTGTAGCCCGCGGAACGCAGCATGGCCTCGAGAAAAGCGCAGGTGGAGCCCTTGCCGTTCGTCCCGGTGACCGTGATCACGGGACACTCGAGGCGCACGCCCATGCGGCCGAGCACCGCCGCGACGCGCTCGAGCCCCATGGCGATCGCGCTCGGATGCTGGCGCTCGATGTAGGCGAGCCATTCGGCGAGGTTCTTCATGCCTGGTGCTCGAAGAGCAGGCGCACCGTATCGAGCGTATCGGCCTCGTCGGCGCGCTTGTCGGGCCGGTAGCGCTTGACCCGGGCGAAGCGCAGCGCCATGCCGCCCGGATATTGCGGGCTTTCCTGGATGTTGTTGAAGCTCACCTCCACGACGAGCTCGGGCCGCAGGTGCACCGTCCACTCGTCGCGCCGCAGCTCGCGCGCCAGGAACTGCGCCGTCTGCCATTGCAGCATCTCGTCGGTGAGCCCCTTGAACGTCTTGCCTAGCATGACGAAGGCTCCGCTGCGCGGGTCGCGCGCCCCGAGGTGCAGGTTCGACAGCCACCCCTTGCGCCGCCCGTGTCCCCACTCCGCAGCGAGCACGACCAGGTCGAGCGTATGCGCCTGCTTGATCTTCAGCCACGTTCCGCCGCGCCGGCCGGCCTCGTAGGGCGAGTCGAGCGCCTTCGCCATGATGCCTTCGTGGCCGTGCCGCAGGGCGTCCGCATAGAACGCCGCCGCGGCCGCCGGATCGCCGGTCGCCATGGAAGGCGCGAGGATGCTCTCGGGAAGCGCGCCCTCCAGCGCCTGGCGGCGCGCCTTCCACGGCGCATCGATCAGCACGCTCCCGTCGCGGTACAGGCAGTCGAAGAAGAACACGGACAGCGGAAACTCGCGGCGCAAGGCCGCGTCCTGCGCCTTGCGGCCGAACCGGCGCATGGTGAGCTGGAAAGGGTGCGGGGTGCCGTCGGGGCGCAGCGCGATCGCCTCCCCGTCGAGGATGAGCGAGCGCGCCGGGGCGGAACGCACGGCGTCGACGATTTCCGGGACCGATGCGGTCACCTCGTTCAGGCTGCGCGTGAAGACCTTGATGTCGTCACCGGACTTGTGGACCTGCACGCGGGCGCCGTCGACTTTCCAGTCGAGCCCCGCCGTCCCGAGCGCGCGGATCGCTTCTTCCGCATCCTGCGCCGGCTGCGCGAGCATCGGCAGCACCGGCTGCATGAGCTGCACGGTGAAGCGCCCGAGCGCGCCCTCGCCCTCTTCCAGCGCGGCGCGCGCCACTTGGCGCACGCCGCCCGCGAACGTGGCGGCACGGCGCAAGGCGGCCGGCGGCACCTTGGCCGCCGACGCGAGCGCATCGAGCATCAGCCCTTCCAGCGCGCCCTGGCGCAGCTCGCCCACGATCAGGCGCACGAGGAAGTCCTGCTCTTCTGCGGTCGCCTTCTCGAAGAGGGATCGGAGGATGGATTGCTTGCGCTCCGCGGAGCCGCTTCCCCGCGTGCGCTTGAGATCCTCGAAAGCAGCATCGACGCGGCGGAGCTCCAGCGAAGGGACCGGCGCAGGCGCCGCGCGAGCGTCCTGGAGCGTGGAATAGCCGACGGCGAGCTTGCCCTGCCGGATCTCGCCGCTCAGGAACCCGATGGCGACCTCGACTTCATCGGGCGAGACACGGCGCAGGCAGGCGGCGATTTCGGCGGCCTTGGCGAGGCGGCTGGAGGTGGCGGCGACGCGCGCGGAGGTTTGCACGACGTCGGCAAGCAACGTCATGGGCAAGCGTCTTCAGGCGGGGGCTTCGGCGGGCATCCCCTGCAGCAGCGACAGCACGCCGTGCAGCTTGTCGCGCAGCTGGCGGCGGTCGACGATCATGTCGATCGCGCCCTTCTCGAGCAGGAACTCCGCGCGCTGGAAGCCCTCGGGGAGGGTCTGGCGCACGGTCTGCTCGATGACGCGCGGGCCGGCGAAGCCGATGAGCGCCTTCGGCTCGGCGATCACCACGTCGCCGATCATGGCGAAGCTCGCGGATACGCCGCCCATGGTGGGGTCCGACAGCACCGAGATGAAAGGCAGCTTGCGCTCGGCGAGGTCGGTGAGCGCGGCCGTGGTCTTGGCCATCTGCACGAGCGACAGCGCGCCCTCCTGCATGCGCGCGCCGCCCGAGGCGGTGACGCAGATGAAGGGCAGCTTCTGCTCGATCGCCACGCGCACGCCGCGCACGAAGCGCTCGCCCACCACCGAGCCCATGGAGCCGCCCATGAAGTCGAACTCGAACGCGGCGCACACCACGCCGAGCGCCTTGATGGAGCCCTGCATGACGAGCAGCGCGTCGGTCTCCGCGGTCTGCTCCTGGGCCTCCGACAGGCGCTCGGTATAGCGGCGCGAGTCGCGGAACTTGAGCGAATCGACCGGCAGCACCTCGGCGCCGATCTCGAAGCGCCCATCGGCGTCGAGCAGCGCGTCGAGGCGCGGGCGGGCGGCGAGGCGCTCGTGGTGGCCGCACTTCGGGCAGACGTTGAGGTTCTTCTCGAGGTCGGTGCTGTAGAGCACCGCGTCGCAGGCCTTGCACTTGGTCCACAGGCCTTCCGGGACGGTCTTGCGCGCCGCGCCCGCGGTGCGCTGGATCTTGGGCGGCAGCAGCTTCTGCAGCCAGCTCATGCGTCGAGGGCTTTCCGGATGGGAAGGAGGAAGCTCTTCACCCGCGCCACGGCCTGCGCCGGCTCGCCCGCTTCGATCTCCTGGATGATCCGGCTGCCGATCACCACCGCGTCGGCGCTCTGCGCGACCTGGCGCGCGGACTCGGCATCGCGGATGCCGAAGCCGACGCCGATCGGCAGCCGGGTCGCCGCGCGGATCTTCGGGATCCTCGAGCTGATTTCGCCCAGGTCGAGGTGCGAGGCGCCGGTCACGCCGCGCAGCGACACGTAGTAGAGATAGCCGCTGCCCACGCGGCCAACGTCCTGGATGCGCTTGTCGGTCGAGGTGGGCGCGAGCAGGAAGATCGGGTCGATGCCGTTCTGCTTCGCCATCTCCGCGAACTCTACGCATTCCTCGGGCGGGTAATCGACCACGATCAGGCCGTCGACCTCGGCTTCCCGGGCCGCGCGCATGAACTTCTCGATGCCCATCGCCTCGATCGGGTTCGCATAACCCATCAGCACGATCGGCGTAGCGCCGTCTTTCTTTCTGAACTCCAGAACGAGCTTGAGGACGTGGGACAGTCCGACCCCCTGCTTCAGCGCTCGCTCGCCGGAGCGCTGGATCACCGGGCCGTCGGCCATCGGATCCGAGAACGGCACGCCGAGCTCGACGATGTCCGCGCCGCCTTCGACGAGGGCATGCATGAGCGGCACCGTCAGCGACGGACTCGGGTCGCCCGCCGTGATGTACGGAATGAGCGCCTTGCGCTTCTGCTTCTTCAGGCTTTCGAAGCGCGCCGCGATGCGCGACATCAGAGCTCGATCCCCGAGCGCTGCGCGACGGTGTGCATGTCCTTGTCGCCGCGCCCGGAGAGGTTGACGAGCAGGACCGCGCTCTTCGGCAGCGCCGGCGCCATCTTCATCGCCTGCGCCACGGCGTGCGCCGACTCGAGCGCCGGGATGATGCCTTCCAGGCGGCACATCTCGTGGAAGGCCTTGAGCGCCTCCTCGTCGGTGACCGCCACGTATTCGGCGCGCTCGCTGTCCTTGAGCCACGCGTGCTCCGGGCCGACGCCCGGGTAGTCGAGTCCCGCAGAGATGGAATGCGTCTCGGTGATCTGGCCGTTCGCATCCTGCAGGAGATAGGTGCGGTTGCCGTGCAGCACGCCGGGCTTGCCCGCGACGAGCGACGCGGCGTGCCTGCCGGTCTCGATGCCCTCGCCGGCCGCTTCCACGCCGACCAGGCGCACTTCCTCCCGCGAAATATAGGGATAGAACATGCCCATGGCGTTCGAGCCGCCGCCGACGCAGGCGATGACGGCGTCGGGCTGGCGGCCGGCCATTTCCTGCATCTGCTCGATGCATTCGTCGCCGATGACGCGCTGGAAGTCGCGCACCATCATGGGATAGGGATGCGGCCCGGCGACGGTGCCGATGATGTAGAACGTGCTCTCGACGTTGGTCACCCAGTCGCGCATCGCCTCGTTCAGCGCATCCTTCAGCGTGCGCGAGCCCGAGTCCACCGGCACCACCTTCGCGCCGAGCAGCTTCATGCGGTAGACGTTCTGCACCTGCCGCTTCACGTCCTCGGAGCCCATGTAGACGACGCACTCCATCCCGTAGCGCGCGGCGACCGTGGCGCTCGCCACGCCGTGCATGCCGGCGCCGGTCTCGGCGATGACGCGCCGCTTGCCCATGCGCCGCGCGAGCAGCGCCTGGCCGATGGTGTTGTTGATCTTGTGCGCGCCGGTGTGGTTCAGGTCCTCGCGCTTGATGTAGATGCGGGCGCCGCCGCATTTTTCCGTCAGCCGCTTCGCGAAGTAGACGGGGCTCGGGCGCCCGACGTAGTGCTTGAGCTCGTAGCGGTACTCGGCGTCGAACTCCGGGTCCTTGCGCGCGCTCTCGTAGGCGGCGAGCAGCTCGTCGAGCGCCTGCGTCAGCGTCTCGGCGACGAAAATGCCGCCGTAGGGCCCGAAGTGGCCGCGCGAGTCGGGCAGGTCATACATCCGCATTTCGGACCTCTGCGATGAAAGCAGCCATTTTAGCGGCGTCCTTGATGCCCTTCGCCGACTCGAC
>DATAHF010000057.1:0-10106 GCA_036263315.1 Burkholderiales bacterium | reverse complement strand
CGGCGCGAGCTGCGCTTTCTGCCTGAGGCAGCCCACGCGCAGCGAATAGGCGGGCGGATCGTCCGTGTCCGCGGTGGCATGGACCGGCGTGCCGCAATTCGGGCAGAAGGAATGGCGCCGCCGGGTGCCGCTGTCGGCGGTCTTCACGTAGGTCTTCGGCTTGCCGCTCAGCAGGCGGAAGGTCGCCGCCGGCGCGGGCACCGACACGCGGAAGCCCGAGCCGGTGAGCATCTGGCAATCGCCGCAGTTGCACAGGTTCACCTTTTCCGGATCGATCTCGGCCTCGTAGCTGACCTGGCCGCAGTGGCACGAGCCTTGGACTTTCATGGTTTCCCCTTTCAATCGACGATGAAGAGCTTGGCGCCGAGCTCGGTGTGCGAGCGGTGCGGCTCGGCGTGGTCGGCCACCTGGTAGCTCATGCCGGGCTTGAGCGTGAAGCGGCGCCCGTCCTTGAGCTGGGTGTGCAGCTCGCCCTCGGTGCAAAGCAGGATGTGCCCCTTCTCGCACCAGTGGTCGGAAACGTAGCCCGGCGTGTACTCGACCATCCGCACGCGGATGGCGCCGAACTGGCGCGTGCGCCAGTACGCGGTGCCGCGCTCGCCCTTGTGCTCGGTGCGCTCGACCTGCGACCAGTCGGTGGTGCCGAACGGAATGGCGGACATTTCCATGTGAGTTCTTCCTTTACGGAGCGCGCCGCGCGTGGCCGAGCACCAGGCTGCGGAACTCGAGATCGCTCTCGGAAGTGCGCAGGAGCGGCAGGTTGATGAACCCGACCGCCCCCAGGCTCTTCGCCGCGATGGCCATGGCCTCGACCGTGACCTGCGGGATCTCGGTGTCGCCGAGGCGGCAGGAGACGAACGGGATTTCCGGAAATTCCTGCCGCGCGACGCGCAGCAGGTCGAACATGCGCGCCTGGCCGAAGTAGATGCCGCACAGGATCACGTCGACCTGCGCGCGGCTGCGCAGCAGCGTCACCGCGTCCTCGAGGGTATAGACCGGCAGGATCTCGGCGTACTCGCCGAGCGCCCGCTGGACCCCGACGATGGCTTCCGGGCGCAGCGCCGCCAGGACTTTCTGCTTCCTGAACATGGTTCCCGGCCATTCTAGTCGCCGTGCTGTAACAGCCTTAATGGCTTAATTCACACCGGCGCGCGGCACTCCGGGCGTAACCGCCGCTTCGTAAAGTGGCAGCGTGCTTCGTCGCGTCCTGCTCTGCGCAGTCCTGCTGTTCATCGCGGGGCAGGCAATGGGCGACGAAAGGCATCTCGCGCCCGGATTCAGCGCGCTCCCCGCCGGCGCGAAGCTGGTGCTCATGCCGGGGCGCATCGAGCTCCTGTCCATGGACACGGAGGGCGAGCTCCAGCCCATGCCGGAATGGAGCGATGCCGCGCGCAGGAATTTCAGCGACGCCTTGCTCTCGGACCCGCGCGTGGCGTCGCTGCCGAGCGTCAAGCTCGCGAACGAGGACGTGAAGCCTCTGGAGGACGTGCTCGCGCTGCACGAAGCGGTGGCGCGCGCCATTTCCGACTACCAGTTCGGATCGACCACGCTCGCCACCAAGGCGGGCAAGCTCGACTGGTCGCTCGGCGAATCGGTCGCCCCGATCCGCAGGCGCTCGGGCGCGGACTATGCGCTCTTCTATGACGTGCGCGACAGCTATGCCACCGCCGGCCGCAAGGTGCTCGCCACCGCCGTGACGCTGCTTATCGGCTTCAATGTGGTGAGCGCAGGGCGCCAGACCGGCTATGCGTCGCTCGTCGACCTGCGCACCGGGCGCGTCGTGTGGTTCAACCGCCTGGACCGCGCCACGGGCGACCTGCGCGCGCCCGAGGGCGCGGCCGAGACGCTGGCTGCGCTCCTCGAGGATTTCCCGGCGACCCGATGAGCCGGATCTTCTACCTGCTGCTTGCCATGGCGCTGGCCGCGTGCGCGTCGGTCGCGCGGCTGCAGTCGGGCGAGCAGGAACTGGGCGGGCGCCTGGTCCTCGACTTCGACGGCGCCTGGAACGAGGTCGGTGAGCAGCTCTGGACGCGCGAAGGGCTGCCGATCGACCAGCTCAGGGTGTTCGCCGGCATCCGCGACGGCGAGCCGCTCGAGCCGAAGGGCCCGGTGTTCCATGCCGGCCTGCCGCCCGCGGAGCTTCCCGCGCTGTTCGCGGCGCTGCTCGGCGGCGACGGCTCGGCCTTCACGCTGCGCAAGGTCGAGCCCTGCGGCTTCGCCGGCGGCGGCACGCGCTTCGAGTATGTCCTGCGGCGCAAGCTCGACAACGTCGAGCTCGCCGGCGTCGGCTACGCGAGCGTCCGGGGCGGCGCGCTTTTCGCGATGCTGTACTCCGCGCCGCGGCTCGTCTTCTTCGATCGCTACAGGCCCGCGGTGGAGCGCATCGCGCAGAGCGCGCGGATCAAGGCCTGAAGTCCCGGTAGTCCTTGCCGATCGCCCGCCAGGGCAGGTCGATGTCGACGCCGGCGCGCTCGAGCACCCACGCGGCGAAGGTGTTGCTGTTCGGGCCGGGCCACGGCAGGTAGCGGTGCACGTGCGGGTAATGCGCTTCGCTGCTCTTCAGGATCGATACCAGCTTTTTCGCTTCCGCGCCGCGCCACTCCGCATGCAGCTGCGCCGGGCCGCCGCCGACCCCGGCGTCCGGCGCCTTCAGGTTGCAGTGCAGGTGCCCGACGCTGAGGCCTCCCGCCTCCTTGCTCTGCCAGATCTCCCACCGGTCGCAGGTCCCGGCATCCGGATCGAGGACGGTGAACCAGTAGTGCACCGCGAACAGGCCGAGCGGGAAGGGCAGGCTTGCGTACTTCAGCTGCACCAGCATGCGGCTATTGTGCGCTCGTCTGCCAGTCGACCGCGCCGAAGCGATCGTGCCCGAGCAGCGTGTAGTAGATCCCCACCGTGCCGCGCGCCTGCGACAGGTCGTCGCGTCCGGTGAACGAGGCATCGCGCCGGTTCCACAGGTACTTGATGGCGATGGCGTGCTGCTTGTGGATGCGCAGGGTCAGGGTGAGATCGGTGCGGATGATGTTGTCGTGGCCGCCGGTCGTGCCGGCCGAGACATTGCTCACGAAGTACTCGCGCGTGGTGAAGTCGATCGCCGCGGCGGCGCCGAGGATGAGGCGCAGGCCGAGCAGCGCCTGCGGCGCGACGCCATAGTGATAGTCGCGCTCGCCGCTGCTGTGCACCGTCCCGACGGCGGCGTAGCCCGCGCCCGCCATGGCGCTGCCCTGCAGGGCGACCGCGGGCGTGAACGAATACTGCCCGGTCGTGCCGAGCGACAGCGCGGTGGTCGAGACGCGGAAGATCTGCGGCGAGATGTAGTCGTAGCTCCCGTACAGGCCCCAGACGCCGCGGTACTTCTGCCCGATGTCGTAGTCGGTGCCGAGCAGCAGGCCGCGCGTCATCAGGTTCTCGACGCCGTTGGCGCTCGACGCCGTGCCCTGGAAGGAAAAATAGTCGAACGGCCGCGAATAGGTATAGCCGGGTTTCCCGGGCAGCCCGTAGTCGAGCGCGAAATCGGCGAGCGCCTCGCCGCGCTTGAGCTCGGTGGAGTTGCCCTGGCGGTTCTGCACCGTGCCGCTCAACGCGAGCGAGAGCCGGCTGTAGTAGACCGGGTCGTGGCTGTTCAGGACCGTACGGAAGCGCTCGCCGAACGCGAGCCGGTTGAACCCGGTAGCCGGGGAGATGGCCGCGGCGCCGGCCTCGCGCCAGAAGCGCGGCAGCTTGTCGCTCTTCTCGAGCGCCAGGTTCGCCATCCGGTAGAGCGCTTCGCCGAGGAAGCTGCCGCCGATGCCGCTCGCGATCTGGTCGTTCTTCGAGGGCAGCGTCGTCTCGCCGGCGATCTCCCACGCCGCGCTGCCGGCGAAGCTGTAGAAGAGCGATTCCCAGTAGTTGAGGCCCGCCGAGCGCGCGAAGCCGTAGTACATCGAGCCCTGGTAAGGGTGCCCGAGCTGGTTGATGTTGAACGGGTCGCGGTCCACCACCCAGCTGGAGCGCAGGTTGCGCTTCACGGTGGTCCAGTTGCTCGCGTAGTCCTCGCCGTAGCGGCGATGGTCGTAGCGGTTCAGCAGGTACTCGAAGCCGGCGATCTCGAGCGCTGGAATCGCATAGTCGCGCGGCGGCGCCTTGTCCTTGTCCGGATCGTTCTCGAGCGCAAGCGCCGAAACGCAGTAGGCGAGAAAAATCAGGAACGCGCAGGATTTCATTGGGAAAAGCGTAGTGGAGGGCGAGGCATGCCGCTACCTCCGCGGTTGTAGAGGTCCCGCCACTGGAGTAGCGTTGGCGCGACAGCGAGAGGAGGCCCGCATGGCGATCAACATCAGCCTGGTCAACTTCACCGAGCAGGGCATCAAGCAGATCAAGGAATCGCCGCAGCGCGCGAAAGCGTTTCGCGACCTGTGCAAGAAGAACGGCGTCACGGTGCGCGAAATGCTCTGGACCGTAGGGCGCTACGACATGGTGGTGATCACCGAGGGCACCGACGAGGCGATGACGGCGACGCTGCTCGCGGTCTCGCGCCTGGGCAACGTGCGCACCGAGACGCTGCGCGCCATGGACCAGGAGGCGTTCCAGCGCGTGCTGGAGAAGGTCGGCTAGGGCTCGACCTGCCGGCGGCCGCGCGCGGACAGCGAGGCGCGCGCCATGCCGGGGCTGTTGAAGGGCATGGCGATGCGCCCGCGCCGGTCCACGGCGACCAGGCCGCCGTCGCCGCCGATGGCTGCCACTCCGCGCAACGCAGCCCTGGCGGCGCGCGGCAGGGATTCGCCCAGGTAGCGCATGCGGGCCGCGACATCGTAGGCAAGCGCGGTGCGCATGAAGGCTTCGCCGAGCCCGGTGCCGGAGACCGCGCACGTGGCGTTATCCGCGTAGGTGCCGGCGCCGACGAGCGGCGAATCGCCCACGCGACCGGGGAGCTTCGCGCTCGTGCCGCCGGTCGAGGTGGCGGCGGCAAGGTTGCCGTTCGCGTCGAGCGCGACCGCGCCCACGGTGCCATGGCGCGCAGCGCGCTTTTTGCTTCTTACGAAATACGCCTCCGCAACTCTTTGCCGGGCGAAGCGCTCCGCGCCCGCGCCGATGAGCAGCACGTGCGGCGTCTCGCGCATGACGCGTAGCGCGGCAAGCACGGGATTGCGCACGCGCCGCACGCCGGCCACGCCGCCCGCCTGCAGCGTCGCGCCGTCCATGATCGAGGCGTCGAGCTCGTGCGCGCCCGCGGCGTTGCACACCGCGCCGCGCCCGGCGTTGAAGAGGCCGCTGTCCTCGAGCACCACCACGGCCGCGGCGACCGCGTCCACGGCGCCGCCTTTGGCGTCGAGGATCGCCGCCGCCGCGTCGAGCGCCCGCAGCAGCGCGTCCTTCTTTTCCTTCTTGCGCGATCGGCTCAGGACGCCCGCGCCGCCGTGCAGCGCCACCGTCCAGCTCATTCCGCGCGCGCGCCGGTCGCTTTTACGATGGCGGTCCATTTCGCGGTCTCGGCGCGGATGAACTCGGCGAACTGCGGTGGCGTTCCGCCCACCACGTCGAAGCCCTGCTTGCCGAGGAGATCGCGCACCTCGGGCAGCTTCATGGCGCGCTGCGTCTCGCTCGCGATGCGCTCGGAGACCTCGCGCGGCAAGCCGGCCGGGCCGAGCAGGCCGATCCACGCCGTGGCGTCGAACTGGGGAAAGCCCTGCTCGGCGACCGTCGCGATGCCGGGCGCGAGCGCGCTGCGCGCGGCGCTCGTCACCGCCAGGCCCTTCAGCTTCCCCGCCTTGATCTGCGGCAGCACCGCCGGAACGATGGCGAAGGTGGCCTGGATGTTTCCGGCGAGCAGGTCCTGCACGACGGGCGGAAAGCCGCGATACGGGACATGCACGAGGGAGATGCCCGCCTGCGACTTCAGCAGCTCCATCGTCAGGTGCGAAGCGCTGCCCGCGCCCACCGAGCCGTAGGAGAGCTTGTCCGGATTGTTCTTTGCGAAATTAACAAAATCTGGAAGCGTGGAACCAGGCACGCCCGGATGCACCGCGAGGATCTGCGCGCCGCTGGCGAGGAGCGAAAGAGGCTCGAGGTCCTTCTCGGGGTCGTACGGCAGCGACTTGTAGAGCGCCTTGTTCACGGCGATCGGCCCGTTGATGCCGATGAGGAGCGTGTAGCCGTCCGGCGCGGCGTGCGCGACTTCCGCCGTGCCGATGTTGCCGCCGGCACCGGTCTTGTTGTCGACGATCACCGGCTGGTGCCAGGCCTCCGCGAGCCTCTGTCCCAGCGTGCGCCCGACGATGTCCGGCGTCGAGCCCGCGGGAAACGGCACGACGAGGCGGACGGGCTTGGCGGGGTATTGCGCCGCCGCGGAAAACGAAAGAACGAGGAAAAGCGCTGCGAGCAGTCTCACCATTGGGTCCCCAGGTAGGCGCCGTCGCGCTCGAGGGCAGCCTGAAGTTGCGATATGGAAAGGTCGCGGCAGCTCCGGCCCGCTTTCAGCGCGAGCGCCGCCGCCGTACCGGCCGCCTGGCCCATCGCAAAGCACGCGCCCGAGACGCGCGCCGCCGACTGGCCGGCGTGCGTCATCGAGGCGCAGCGCCCCGCCACGAGCAGGTTCTGCACGCCCAGCGGAAGCAGCATCCGGTAGGGCAGGTGGTTGAAGCCGCGCGACTGCGGGATGGGCGGCAGCCGCCAGAGCACCTCGCCGGCCGCGTGCTCCTCGATCGGCCAGCCGTTGACGCCGATCGTGTCGTCGAAGCTCGCGCACCCGAGCACGTCGGATTCGCCGAGCTGGTATTCGCCGGTGACGCGCCGCGTCTCGCGGATGCCGATCTGCGGCGCGATGTCGAGCAGGTAGGCCTTCTCGAAGCCCGGCGCCGCACCCGTGAGGAATTCGAAGAACTCCGCCACCTGCCGGCGCCCCTGCAGCTCGCCCCGCGTGAGCTGCTCGGCGCTCGTGCCGTCGATCGCCGAGCCGTCGGGATTGGCGAGCTGCGTGACGTTCACCCGCCACTCGATGTCGTGCGGCTGCGGGCGCACGATGGCGCCCTTGCGCGGGAAGCGCCGGCCGCTGGCGGCCATCAGCTCGCCGATCTTCTCCCACAGGCGCCCGGCGCGCTTCGCGTCCACGTTGTTCACGCGGAACATGGTCGACGGGTAGAGCATGTTGCCGCGGCCGTCGCCCTTCTCGAAGGGCGCGCCGGCCCATGCGGCGAGGTCGCCGTCGCCCGAGCAGTCGATAAAGACGCGGCCGCGGATTGCGCCCCGGCCGGACTTGGTCTCGATCAGCAGGTGGTTTTCCAGGAACCCCACCGCGAGCGCATGGAAGAGGAGCCTTGCGCCGCTCGAGTCGATGAGCTCGTCGGCGGCGATCTTGTACGCGGCGTTGTCGTAGGCCTGCGCAGCGACTTTTCCGTCGAAGAAGGTGTGGGCTTCCCGCAGCCCGCCGCGCTTCGCGATCCGGTCGAGGAGCTCGTCGGCGACGCCGCGCACCACGCGGCGGATCTCGCCGTGCACGTTCGCGTGCAAGCCGCAGAAATTGGTGACGCCGGCCGCGGTGCCCATGCCCCCGAGGAAGCCGTAGCGCTCTACGAGCAGCGTCGAAGCGCCGCCGCGCGCCGCGGAAGCCGCCGCCGCGATGCCGGCCGGCCCGCCGCCGAGGACGACGACGTCGTATTCGCCGACGAGCGGCGTTTTCCTGGCGGGCTCTTGCACCTGCGCGGTGTCCATCTCAGAGCTTCCTGCTGTCGTACGCCCAGTGCAGCAGCGCCTGGCGCTGGCGCTTGCGGCAGCGCAGGTCGCCCTTGCGGCAGCCGAGGCGGATCTGCGCGATGTGCCTGCGCATCGCCTTCCAGCGCCGGATCTGGCGCGCGTCGTCGGGTGAGCGCCGCCCCATGTAGTAGCGGCAGTACCACTGGAACCAGCCGCGCGGGTCGTCGGGATGGATCCAGCCTTTCGCGCGCCACACCGAGAGCGGCTGCGAAGCGCGCACGCCGAAGCAGTTCAGGCTCGCATCGTGCCCGCCCGGGCTGAGCTTCGCGCGAGCGAACCAGCTCGCCGGAAACTCCTTGCGGCAGTCGGTCATGTACTTGCCGCCGAAAACGCCGGCGGCGAGCATCTGCTGCGGCGTGAGCTCGGGCTTGAACTCCGGGTCGAAGCCCCTGCCGGGCGCCTCGGTCCGGAAGTAGGCGTAGCCGTTCTGCATGCGATCCTTCACCACGATCCTCTTCGGGCGCATCAGGCGAGGCGCTCTCCGAGCCACTCGCCCAGCCACTCTAGCAAGTAAAGGAGGCCGGTGAACGCGGCGCCGTAGCCGATGGCGATGCCGCCGCGGCGCCAGCCGCGCGAGCGGATGAGGTAGACCGGCAGCGCGACGATCGCCACGAGGCCGATGCCGACGTTCATGAGCGCCCCGGCGCGGTAATGATGCTCCGCCTTGTCGAGGTGGTACCACCAATAGAGCGGCAGCAGCGAAAGGAGCGTTCCCGCGATGTCGATGGGGCTCATCGATTCCACCTTTCCGGTGGCGAGGCCTTCCACGATCGGGGTGAAGAAGATGACCGCCGCCAGCAGCCCGAGGGCGACGAGCTTGGGCGCGGGCCTCATCCGTGCGCCAGGCAGGCGAGCGCCGCCACGGCGGCGGCGATCCCGGCGCCCTTGCGCGCGCTGAAGCGCTCGCCCAGAAAAAGGAAACCGAGCAGCGCGGTCACCACAAACCCCATCTGCGCTATGGGAACGCTGACGCTCGCCTGGCCGCGCGCCATGCTCTCGACCATCAGCATGAACGCCGCGGCGAGGACCAGCCCGGCCACCGGCGCATGGCGCAACGCCGGCGCGGCGGGCGCGATCCTGCCGTCCTTGAGGGCAACGAAGGAGGTGGAGAGCGTGACCACCATGGCGGCCTGGGTCACCATCAGCGATCCGGGCGTCGCCCCGGCGCGCACCCCGAGGCCGTAGATGAAGTTGGCGATGCCTACCGCGACCGTGGCGACCGCCACGCGGATGAGGGACGAGCGTGCCTCGGGCGACCGGATGCTCCCGGCGTCGACGCGCCCGCCGAGGAGCAGCCACGCCGAGCAGAGCGCGAGCGCGATGCCCGCGACCTTGTACGGCGTGAGCGGCTCACCGAGCAGCGCGATCGCCAGGGCGGCGGTCAGGACGAAGCTCAGGCGAAACACCGGCGCATTGATGCTGATGGCTCCGGACTTGAGGCTGTGCGCGAAATTGTAGAAGCCGGTGAGCGCGAAGAAGGCGGCGAGCGCGCCCCACAACGATCCGGTCACGAAGTGGAGCGACCCGGTGAGGATGCTGTAGAGCAGTACGGTCGGAAGAAATACCCACGCCTGCACCATCAGGAAGTGGTGCGCCTGCGCGCCGGCCGCGGCGGCGCGCTTGTACACGAGGTCGCCCAGGCCGAAGAAGAGCAGCGCGCCCAGCGCCAGCTCGAGCGCGGCCGTCACTGCCGGAAGAGCGCTTTCAGGTCCTTGCCCGGCATGGCTTCGCGCAGCCAGGCGAACGAGCCCTGGTCGCGCATCGCGACCGCCGCGTCGCGCACCGCCGCGTAGGCGAGGCGCGAGAGCGCGCCGCCGATGCTTACGCGCTTCACGCCGGCATCGGCGAGCTGCTGCAGCGTGATGGCGGGATCGATGCCGCCGATCACCACGTTGACGGGCTTGTCCACTGCCGCGACCACCCGCTTGATGGTGGCGATGTCGCGCAGGCCTGGGGCGTACAGCACGTCGGCGCCCGCCTTCGAGAACGCCTGGAG
This sequence comes from Burkholderiales bacterium, assembly GCA_036263315.1. Classification (GTDB taxonomy): domain Bacteria; phylum Pseudomonadota; class Gammaproteobacteria; order Burkholderiales; family SG8-39; genus SCGC-AG-212-J23. Next base: position 382 of record DATAHF010000057.1, on the reverse strand, counting down.
GCGCTTGATGGTGTCGTCGAGATCCGGCCGGCCGTGGAGAAAGTTCTCGGCGCGCGCCGTGAAGGTGAAGGGAAAGGGCAGCGCGTGCGCCACGCGCGCCGCCGCAGCCACCCGCGCCACGGCGAGGTCGAAATCGTAGATCGGCTTCTGCGCGTTGCCGGTCGCATCCTCGATCGAGCCGCCCACGAGGCCGGCGTCGGCGGCCATGCGGAAGATCTCCGCGGCTTCTTCCGGATCGTCCGCGTAGCCGTTCTCCAGGTCGCCGTTGACCGGAAGATCGGTCGCCGCGGCGATCAGGCGGCAGTTCTCCATCAGCTCCTCGCGGGTGATGGCGAGCGTGCCGTCGACGCGGCCGAGCAGGCTCGCCATGCCGAGGCTGGTC
>DATAHF010000056.1:0-6026 GCA_036263315.1 Burkholderiales bacterium | reverse complement strand
GAGCACCGTCACGGCACCTTCGGCCGCACCCGCGGCGGCGGCGTCGTCGCCGCAGGGCGAGCGCAAGGTGCTCTACTGGCGCGACCCGATGGTGCCGGGCCCGCGCTTCGACAAGCCCGGCAAGTCGCCCTTCATGGACATGCCGCTCGTGCCGGTCTACGAGGATGCCGGCGCAGCGGGCGGCGGCGTATCGATCGACCCGCGCATGCAGCAGAACCTCGGCGTGCGCACCGCGGAGGCGACGAAGGGCTCGCTTGCCAGCGTGGTGGAGGCCGTGGGCAGCGTCGCCTACAACGAGCGCGACGTCGCGCTGGTGCAGGCGCGCAGCAACGGGTTCGTCGAGCGCCTGCATGTGCGCGCGCCGCTCGATCCGGTGCGCAAGGGCCAGGCGCTCGCCGAGCTGTACGTTCCCGACTGGGTGGCGGCGCAGGAGGAATACCTCTCGGCGCGGCGTCTCGCCGGAACGCGGCTCGAGAGCCTCGTCGACGGCGCGCGCCAGAGGATGCGCCTTGCCGGCATGAGCGAGGAGCAGATCCGCAGCGTCGAGTCCACGGGCAAGGTGCACGCGCGCCTCACGCTCTACGCGCCGATCGGCGGGGTGGTCTCCGAGCTGAGCGCGCGCGAAGGCATGACGGTGATGGCGGGCGCGCCGCTCTTCCGCATCAACGGGCTTGCCACGGTGTGGATCAACGCCGAAGTGCGCGAGAGCGAAGCGGCCGCGGTGCGGGTCGGCAACGCCGTGCAGGCGCGCACCCCGGCGCTGCCGGGCAAGAGCTTCAAGGGCAAGGTGAGCGCGATCCTGCCCGAGGTGAATCCGGCGACGCGCACGGTGAAAGCGCGCGTCGAGATCGCCAACCCCGGCGGCGAGCTGAAGCCCGGCATGTTCGCCACGGTGGACTTCACGCCGGCGGCGCGCGCCGACGTGCTGCTCGTGCCCTCCGAAGCGGTGATCCAGACCGGAAAGCGCAGCGTCGTGATCCTCGCGCAGCCTGACGGCAAGTTCGCGCCCGCGGAGGTGGAGACCGGGGCGGAGGCGAATGGCCGGACCGAGATCCGCAAGGGGCTCGAGCCCGGCGAGAAAGTCGTCGTGTCGGGGCAATTCCTGATCGATTCCGAGGCCAGCCTGCGCGGCGCGCAGACGCGCATGGGCCAGGCGGCGCTGCACAAGGGAACCGGGAAAGTGCGTGCCGTCGACGAGCCCTCTGGCTACATCGAGCTCGACCACGATCCGATCCCCTCGATGCAGTGGCCGTCGATGACGATGGGCTTCCAGGCCGCGGAAAAAAGCGAGCTCGCCGGCCTGCGCAAGGGCGACCGGGTGCAATTCGAGCTCGAGCCCAATCCGAACCAGGAAGGCGACTACGTGCTGCACGCCATCCGCCGCGCCCCATGATCGCCCGCCTCATCCGCTGGTCGATTGCCAACCGGGTCCTCGTCCTGCTCGCGACCGCGGCGCTTGCCCTCTGGGGTGCCTGGGCGATGCTGCGCACGCCGCTCGACGCGATCCCGGATCTCTCCGACGTGCAGGTGATCATCCGCACCACGTTCCCCGGGCAGGCGCCGCAGATCGTGGAGAACCAGGTGACTTATCCGCTCGCCACCACGATGCTGTCGGTGCCCGGGGCCCGCACCGTCCGCGGCTACTCGATGTTCGGCGATTCGTTCGTCTACATCATCTTCCAGGACGGCACCGACGCCTATTGGGCACGCTCGCGCGTGCTCGAATACCTGAGCCAGGTGCAGTCGCGCCTTCCTGCCCAGGCGAAAGCGTCGCTCGGCCCCGATGCCACCGGCGTGGGCTGGGTGTACGAGTACGCGCTCGTGGACCGCAGCGGCAGGCTCGACCTGTCGCAGCTGCGTGCGCTGCAGGACTGGTTCCTGAAATACGAGCTGAAGACGGTGGCGAACGTGTCGGAAGTGGCGAGCGTCGGCGGCATGGTGCGCCAGTACCAGATCGTGCTCGACCCGGACCGCATGCGCGCGTTCGGCATCGCGCACGGGAAGGTGATCGAGGCGGTGCAGCGCGCCAACCAGGAGGCCGGCGGCTCGGTGGTGGAGCTCGGCGAGGCGGAATACATGGTGCGCGCCTCGGGCTACCTGCAGGCGCTCGAGGACTTCCGCAAGATCCCGCTCAGCACGAGCGACGCCGGCGTGCCGGTGCGCCTGGGCGACCTCGCGCGCATCCAGGTGGGGCCGGAAATGCGCCGCGGCATCGCCGAGCTCGACGGCGAGGGCGAAGTCGCCGGAGGCATCATCGTCATGCGCTCCGGCAAGAACGCGCTCGAGACGATCGACGCCGTGAAAGCGAAGATCGCCTCGCTCAAGCCCAGCCTGCCGGCGGGCGTCGACATCGTGCCGGTGTACGACCGCTCCGACCTCATCAAGCGCGCGGTGGGCAACCTCGAGCGCAAGCTCATCGAAGAATTCATCGTGGTGGCGCTGGTGTGCCTCGCGTTCCTCTTCCACCTGCGCTCGGCCTTCGTCGCGATCGTGTCGCTGCCCCTCGGCATCCTGATCGCCTTCATCGTCATGCAGCACCAGGGCGTGAACGCGAACATCATGTCGCTCGGCGGCATCGCCATCGCGATCGGCGCCATGGTGGACGCCGCCGTGGTGATGATCGAGAACGCGCACAAGCACATCGAGGCGTGGCGGCGGGAGCATCCCGGCAGCGCGCTGCAGGGGAGCGAGCAATGGCGCGTGATCGGCGACGCGGCCGCCCAGGTCGGCCCGGCGCTCTTCTTCTCGCTCGTCATCATCACGCTCTCCTTTGTCCCGGTGTTCACGCTCGAGGCGCAGGAAGGGCGGCTCTTCGCGCCGCTTGCCTACACCAAGACTTACGCGATGGCGGCTGCCGCAGGGCTCGCGGTGACGCTCATTCCGGTCCTCATGGGTTACCTGATCCGCGGCCGGATCCCCGTGGAGAGCCGCAATCCGCTGATCCGTGGGCTGATCGCGCTCTACCGCCCGGCGCTCGCGAAAGTGCTCGCTCATCCGCGTACGACCCTCATTGCCGCCTTCGTCGTGCTGCTGGCGACCGCCTATCCCGCCCTGCGCATCGGCGGCGAATTCATGCCGCCGATGGACGAAGGCGACCTCCTCTACATGCCCTCGGCGCTTCCCGGGCTCTCGGCGGGCAAGGCGGCCGAGCTGCTGCAGCAGACCAATCGCCTCATCCGCGCGGTGCCGGAGGTGGCGCGCGTGTTCGGCAAGGCGGGCCGCGCCGACACCGCGACCGATCCCGCGCCGCTCGAGATGTTCGAGACCACGATCCAGTTCAAGCCGAGGAGCGAATGGCGCGCCGGCATGACGCCGGAGAAGCTCGTCGAGGAGCTCGACCGCACGGTGCGCGTGCCCGGTCTCGCCAACATCTGGGTGCCGCCGATCCGCAACCGCATCGACATGCTCGCGACCGGCATCAAGAGCCCGGTGGGCATCAAGGTGGCCGGGACCGACCTGCGCGAGGTGGACCGCCTCGCGCTGGAAGTGCAGCGCATCGTGAAGGACGTGCCGGGCGTGCGCTCCGCATTTGCCGAGCGCCTGAGCGGCGGGCGCTACATCGACGTCAAGATCGACCGCGACCGCGCCGCGCGCTACGGCATGAACGTGGCCGACGTGCAGAGCGTCGTGTCCGCCGCCGTGGGCGGCGACAACATCGGCGAGACCGTGGAGGGGCTGCAGCGCTTCCCCATCAACCTGCGCTACCCGCGCGAGCTGCGCGACTCGGTGGACAAGATCCGCTCGCTCCCGGTACTCACCGAGCGCGGCGCGCAGCTGCGCCTCGCCGACATCGCTGAGATCGGCGTGAGCGACGGACCGCCGCTCCTCAAGAGCGAGAACGCGCGCCTGTCGAGCTGGATCTACGTCGACCTGCAGGGACGCGACCTCGGCTCGGCGGTGCGCGACATGCAGGCCGCCGTGGCGCGCGAGCTGAAGCTGCCGCCCGGCTATTCGATCTCCTGGTCCGGCCAGTTCGAGTACCTGGAGCGCGCCACGGCAAAGCTGAAGCTCGTCCTTCCGGCGACGCTCGCCATCATCCTGCTGCTCCTCTACATCGCGCTGCGGCGCGTGGAGGATGCGCTCCTCATCATGGTTACCCTGCCATTTTCCCTCGTGGGCGGCCTGTGGCTCATGTATCTCCTCGGCTACCCGATGTCGGTGGCGGCGGCGGTGGGCTTCATCGCGCTTGCCGGCGTCGCGGCGGAGTTCGGCGTCGTGATGCTCATCTACCTGCAGTCCGCGCTGCAATCGGGCGCGCACGCCACGCTGCTCGAGGCCATCGACGAGGGCGCCGTGCAGCGCGTGCGTCCCAAGGCGATGACCGTCGCGGTCATCATCGCCGGCCTGCTGCCGATCATGTTCGGCACCGGCACCGGCGCGGAAGTCATGCAGCGCATCGCCGCGCCGATGGTGGGCGGCATGATCACCGCCCCGCTCCTCTCGATGTTCGTCATCCCGGCGGCGTACTATCTGCTCCGCCGGCGCCATTTCTCCAAAGAAAGGAAACCGCAATGAAACGCCTCGCCTTCCTCGCCCTCGCCGCCTTGGCCGCGCCCGCCCTCGCGCAATCGGACATGAAGGGCATGGACATGAAGACGCAAGCCGCCGCTACGGCCCACAAGGCAAGCGGCGTCATCACCCGGGTCGACCCCGCGAAGAGCAAGGTGACCATCAAGCATGGGCCGGTCCACACGCTGAACTGGCCGCCGATGACCATGGCGTTCACGGTCAAGGACAAGGGCCTGCTGGACAAGCTCAAGAAGGACCAGAAGGTCGACTTCGAGTTCGTCCAGCAGGGCAAGGACTACGTCGTCACCTCGGTGAAGTGACGTGCGCATCCTCGCAGCGACGCTGGCTTGTGGGCTGCTCGCGTGTCCGGCTGTATCCGGCGCCGACGAGCCGCCCAAGCGCGATCTGATCTACGGCGCCGAGCTGATGACGCACCAGGAGCGCGAGCAGTACCGGCAACGGATGCGCGGCGCCAGGAATGCGGAAGAGAAGACGCAGGCCGAGGATCAGCACAGGAAACGCGTCCGCGAGCGCGCGCGCAAGCGCGGCCTCGAGCTGAACGCCGAAGGCGTGGCGGGGAAGAAATGATCCGCGCGCTCGCCGCCGCGCTGCTTTTCGCGCCGACCCTGGCGCTCGGCGCCGGAGACCCGGTGAAGGGCGAGCTGCGCCACCGCTCCTGCCTGCAATGCCACGGTACCGAGGTCTACGTGCCGCCCAAGCGGCGCATCGGCTCGCTTTCGGCGCTGCGCAAGGAGGTCGTGCGCTGGGCCGACTATTACAACCCGAAGTTCAGCAAGGCGGAAGTCGAGGACGTCGTCGCGTACCTGAACCGCGACTTCTACAAATTCCCCTGATTACGTGACGGCAAGGTAAGCCGCGAGCAGAAAGCCGAGGATCGCGAGCGCGGCGCAGAGGAAAGTCGTGAGCCACGGCAGCCGAAGCGGCGGAATGTCGGCCGGCGGAAGCAGCCTGACGTAGGCGCGGAAGTTGAACAGCGCGCCGAGGATCGTGACGGCGCCGAACGCCACGAGGGCGATCCCCATCGAGCTCGAGGGCCAGTGGGTCGGCTGCAGCTGCGGACCGGGGCGCGAAGCCGCGATCACGTTGAGGAACAGGCCGAACCTCGCGACGACGAACCCGAGGCCCATGATCGTCAGTCCGGAGCGCAGCCAGGCGAGCAGCGTGCGCTCGGCGGCGAAGAAAACGCGCGGATCGGACGCCGGAAAGTCCTTCAGGACGCGCTCCTCGCGCGCCGCCGGGGCTCGTGGAAGAGACGCTCGGCGGCCTGGTAGATGAGCATGCCGCCCAGCATCGCGGCAACGAAGATGGCCGCCTTTTCCTGGCCGGCACCGAACGAGACGAGCGCCGGACCCGGGCAGAAGCCGGCGAGGCCCCAGCCGATGCCGAACAGCACGCTGCCGCCGACCAGGCGGTTATCGATGTCGCGCGCGTGCGGCAGGTGCATCGCCCCGCCCAGGAACGTCTTCGCCCGCCGGCCGGCGGCGCGAAACGCCACG
>DATAHF010000055.1:0-8007 GCA_036263315.1 Burkholderiales bacterium | reverse complement strand
CATGAAGACGAGGAACGAGAAGAGCAGGATCAGCGCGTCCATCAGGAGTCCGTCTGCGGCTGGTCGCGGAAGGTGAAAGAGTCCTCGGACGGCTGGCCGAGCCAAAGCCGCTCCACGCAGAAAAGCAGCATGATCACGCCCGCGGCCGGGATCGGCAGGTAGGTCACCCCGACAGAGAGCCAGGGAAACTCGGCGATCGAGTTCTGCCACACCGCCTGCACGAGCAGCACGCCCCACTTCACCATGAACACGCCGACGATCCCCATGCCGACGTCGCCGGTGAACTCCAGGCGCTTGCGGTTCGCGTCGTTCACCATGTTGAGGAGCGTGCCGACCGCGATGTGCGCGTTGGCGCGGTAGGCGGCGGCGCCGCCGATGAACGAGAACACGATCATCATCAGGACGCCGGCGGGCTCGGGCCAGCTTGCCGCCGAGTTGGCGGCATAGCGCATGAACACGCCGTACGGGATGATGACGGTGATCACCACCATCGCCACGGCGGCGATGACGATGCAGGCGATGTACAGCCACTCCATCGCTGCCCGGTACGCTGCTCCGAGATCCATGTCAAAAAAAGGCCGCCTGGGTGCAGGCGGCCTTTCCTCCGTCGACGGCGGCTACTTGGTGTCCAGGATGCGCTTCTGCAGCGCGGCGTACTTGGCGCCGTACTTGTCGCGGATCGGCTGCGTCGCCTTGAAGAACGCGGGCTTGTCCGCCGGCACGAACTGCACGCCCGCGGCCTTCAGCTTCGCCTCGGCTTCGCCGACGTACTTGTTCCAGAGCTCGCGCTGCTCCATCTGCGCCTCGCGCGAGTGCTTGCGCACGAGCGCCTGATCCTGCGGCGAGAGCTTGTCCCAGGTCACCTTGGAGAAGACGAACATCTCCGGGATGATGAGGTGGCCGGTGAGGCTGTAGATCTTGACGACCTGGTAGTGGTTGGCGGTGAGCATCGAGGGCGGGTTGTTCTCCGCGCCGTCGACGACGTGGGTCTGCAGCGCGGAGTAGAGCTGGTCGTAGCCGAGCGGCACGCCGTTGCCGCCCATCGCGTTCATCGTCTCCACGAACAGCGGGTTGCCCATCATGCGGATCTTGAGGCCCTTCAGGTCGGCAGGCTCTTTGACCGGCTTCGCCGTGTAGACGTTGCGCGTACCGGCGTCCATCCAGCCGAGGCCCACCAGGCGGGCCGGCGAGGCGGTCACCTTGTCGAGCAGCTCCTTGCCGATCGGGCCGTCGATCACGTGCCGCATGTGCTCCTCGTCGCGGAACATGAACGGCAGGTTGAAGACGTTCAGGTCGTCGACCACCGGCCCGAGCGTGCCGACCGAGACGCGCGCGATCTGCAGCGCGCCGACCTGCGCCTGCTCGATCATCTCCTTCTCGCCGCCGAGCTGCATCGAGTGGTACATCTGGATCGACAAGCGCCCGTTGGTCTCCTTCTCGAGCTTCTTGCCCATGTTGACGATGGCAACGACGTTCGGGTAGCTGGGCGGATGCACGTCGGCCGCCTTCCACACCTGCTTGTCCTGCGCGAGGCCCGCGAGCGGGGCGGAAAGCAGCGACGCGGCAACGGCCGCGGCGACGAAATACCGGCGATGCATGGGATCCTCCTCTGGTAAGATTCGTCAGTCATCATACAAGTAAACGACCCGCCGTCAAGATGATGCGAAACCGCGTTGAGCGGCTCAAGATCCGCCCGCTCGCCGCCGCGCGCAAGCTCTCGCGCGGCCTGTTCGACCAGCTCGCGGAGGAGATCAAGAGCGGGCGCCTCGGGCCCGGCGAGCGCCTGCCCACCGAGCAGGAGCTCACCCGCGCCGCCGGCGTGAGCCGCACGGTCGTGCGCGAGGCAGTCGCCGCGTTGCGCGCCGAGGGGCTGGTGGTGACGCGCCAGGGCGTCGGCGCGTTCGTGTCGGCCGAGCCGCAGCGCGCGCCGTTTCGCATCGAGCCAGAGCGCATGCAATCGCTCGGCGATATTCTCAACGTGATGGAGCTTCGCCTCGGCGTGGAGATCGAGTCGGCCGGCCTCGCCGCCGAGCGCGCCGGCAAGGCGCAGGTGCGCGCCATCGGCGCGGCGCTGGAGGCCATCGAGCGTGCCTCCGCGCAAGGCAGGACCGCGGTGGACGAGGACCTCGCCTTCCACCGCGCCGTCGCCGAGGCCACCGGAAATCCGGAATTCGCGCGCTTCCTGCAGTTCATCGGGCGCCACCTCATCCCGCGCCGCACCGTAAGCGGCCTGCCGGAGCGCATGGGCGGCCGGCGCGCCTACCTCGCCCTCATCCAGGAGGAGCACCGCCGGATCTACGAAGCGATCCGCGCCGCGGACGCCAAGGCGGCGCGCGATGCCATGCGCCGCCATCTCACCCGATCGCTCGATCGCTACCGCAAGCTCGCCGCCGAGCAGCAAAAAGCCGCTTGAAGATCCTCTTGACGCATTCGCCGGAGGCGCGCGCCCTCTATTACGGCGAGCGCGCGCTGGCAGGCCTGAAGGCGCTGGGCGAGGTGGTCCTCAATCCGAAGGCGAATTCCCTGGAGGGCGAGGCGCTGATTGCCGCTGCAGCGGATTGCGACCTCATCGTGTCGTACCGGCAGTCGCCGGGGCCGGCCGCCGTCTTTGAGCGCCTGCCGCGCCTCGTGGCGTTCCTGCGCTGCGCGATCGACATCCGCAACGTCGATGTTGCGGCGGCGAGCCGCGCCGGCGTGCTCGTGACGCAGGCGAGCGCGGGCTTCGTCACCTCGGTGACCGAGCTCGTGATCGGCTTCCTCGTCGATCTTTCGCGCGGCATCACGCGCCATGCCACGCTGTACCACCAAGGGCGCGTTCCGCCCGCGTTCATGGGCACGGAGCTCAAGGGCTCGACCCTGGGCGTCATCGGCTACGGCCAGATCGGACGCGAGCTCGTCCGGGTGGCGAAAGCGCTGGGCATGCGGGTCCTCGTGCACGATCCCTACGTCAAGGACATCGAGCAGGCCCCCTTTGACGATCTTCTCGCGCAGAGCGACTACGTCGTGCCCCTGGCGGTCGCTACGACGGAGACCGAGAACCTGATGAACGCAGGGGCCTTCTCGAAAATGAAGAAGGGCGCATTCTTCATCAACGTGTCGCGCGGCAACCTCGTCGACGAGCAGGCGCTCGAGGCGGCGCTCGACTCGGGGCACCTTGGCGGCTGCGCGATCGACGTCGGGCGCGCGCCGGACCAGATGCCCACGCCCCGGCTCGCTGCGCGCGCCGACGTGCTCGCCACGCCGCACGCCGCGGGCCTTACCCTGCCCGCGATCGAGCACCAGTCGCTCGAAACGGTGGCACAGGCGGCCGAGATCATCAAAGGTCGCGCGCCCAAGGGCGCAGTCAACGCAGACCATTGGAGGCGAAAACCGAAGTCATGAAAACCATCCTGATCACCGGCGCGACCGGGGATGTCGGCACGCATCTCGCCCGCGAGCTGGCCGGCAAGTACAAGCTGCGGCTCTCGGACAAGCGGCCGATGAAGCCTGCCAAGGGACAGAGCTTCGTGAGGGCGGATGTATCGAAGATGGCGGATGCGCTGCGCATCACCAAGGGCGTCGACGCGATCGTTCACCTCGGCGGCTATTCGGTTGAAGGCCCTTGGGAAGCCATCCTCCAGGCCAACATCATCGGCTGTTACAACGTGTTCGAAGCGGCGCGGCGCAACGGCGTCAAGCGCATCGTCTTCCCGACGAGCAACCATGCGGTGGGCTTTTACCGCCGCGACCACACCATCGATCACCGCGTGTACCCGAAGCCGGACAGCCGCTACGGGGTCTCCAAGGTGTTCGGCGAGGCGCTCGGCAGCCTCTATGCCGACAAGTACGGCATGGAATTCCTCATGATCCGCATCGGCAACGTGAACCCGGTGCCCATCGACAAGCGGCGTCTCGCGATCTGGGTCAGCCCGCGCGACATCGCGCAGCTCGTCTCCATCGGGATCGAGCATCCCGGGGTGAAGTTCGAGATCGTCTACGGCGTGTCGCGCAACAAGCGCAGCTGGTATGACAACGCCAACGCCTACCGCCTCGGCTACCAGCCGCAGGACGACTCCGAGCGGTATGCCGACGAAGTGCTGAAGAACGAGAAGCTCGGCGATCCGACCGCGGAGCTCTATCAAGGCGGAGTATTCGTCGTTGCCGAGGACGTGCCCAATCCAGCGGCGCCCAAGAAGAAGGCCGCGAAGCCAAAGGGAAAGAAGCGCAAATGAAACCGCCCAAGCTCAAGGCGCCGCAGGGCGCCACCGACACGCACATGCACTTCTACGGCAAGGAGGGCACGCAGGCGCCCGGCACGTTCCTGCCGGGCTACTTCCCGGTCGAGGACTACCAGGCCATGCAGAAGCGCCTGGGTCTCGAGCGCGTCATCGTCGTGCAGCCCAACGCCTATGCGGACGACAACAGCGTGACCCTGGACAGCATCAGAAAGATCGGCCTGAAAAGCGCAAAGGGCGTCGCCGTCGTGAAGCCGGGAGTCAGCGACGCCGAGCTCGAGCGCCTAACCAAGGGCGGGATGTGCGCGCTGCGCATCATGACGCTGCACGGCGGCACGCTCGGCTTCGACGTCATGGACGAGCTCATGGCGCGCGTGCACCCGTTCGGCTGGCACGCCAATATCCAGCTCGACGGGCGCGAGCTGCCGAAGTACGAGGCGCAGATCAAGCGCCTGCCGGGCCGCTTCGTCATCGACCACACCGGCAAGTTCCTGGAGCCGGTGTCCACCGACCATGCGGCCTTCCGCTCGCTCATCAACCTCGTCGACACCGGCCGCTGCTGGGTGAAGCTCTCGGCGCCCTACGAAACCTCCAAGACCGGCGCGCCGAAATACGAGGACGTGTCGCGGCTCGCGAGGGCGCTGGTGAAGCACGCGCCGCAGCGCATGCTGTGGGCAAGCAACTGGCCGCATCCTTCGGCGCGCAAGCCCGCGCCGCCCGACGATGCCGATCTGCTCGACCTGCTGCTCGACTGGGCGCCGGAAGAATCCGTTCGCCGGAAAATCCTTTCCGGGAATCCCGCCGAGCTATACGGCTTTTAGGAAATCTTCGATCGCGCGGTTGACGCGCTCCGGCGCGTCGAGCTGCGTGAAGTGGCCCACGCCCGGAATGACCTCGATGCGGGCGCCTTTCACGCGCTCGCGCAGCAGATCGAGCCAGCCGGAGCTCTGGCCCGCTCGCAAAGAAGTGCGTTTCAGCGTCACCGGGTCTCGCACCGTGCTCTGGATGGCGAGGAGCGGCGCGCGCACCGCCGCGAGCGCCGCGTCGAGCTGTCCCGCGTCCCAGCGCGCGCTGCGCGGCCACAGGGCCGTCGGCACGTCCGCCGGCTTCTGCGCCACGCGCGCCAGGATCTCGGCGGCGCGCGCCGAGCCGGGCACGAACATCTCTCCGAAGAGCGTAGCGCTGAACGCCGCGTAGCCCTCCTTCTCGATCGCGGCGCGCGCGGCGCGCTCAGCCGCCTCCGGATCTCCGGTGGCGAAGCGGCTGCCATCGACCAGCACGAGGCCCGCAATCCGCTCGGGCAGCAGGCGGGCCGCCTCGAGCACGACCCGGCAGCCCATGCTGTGCCCGACCAGGATGGATTGTCCAAGCTCGAGGAAGGAAAGAAGCGCGGCGACGTCGCCGCCGTAATGCTCGATCGAGCATTCCTCGGGCCGTCCCGGCGTCTTGCCGTGGCCGCGCAGGTCGCACGCCACGACCTCGGTGCGCGCGCCGAAGTAGTCGAGCTGCGGTTGCCAATCACCGAGCTCGCAGCAGAAGCCATGCACGAACACCAGCGTAGGGCTTCCCCGACCGCTGCGGACGTAGTGCATCAGTCGTCTGCGTGCGCGGTTGGCTTGTGCGCCGACACCAGCTTCTGCTGCAGTTGCGGCGGGGTGGGCTCGTAGTGGCTGAACTCGAAGTTGTACGAGCCGTGCCCGGCGGTGAGCGACTTCAGGCGCGCCGGGAACTGCTCCAGCTCGGAGAGCGGCGCTTGCGCCGAGATCTGCACGAGGCCGGGGCGCGGGGTGTCGGAGCCCCTGATGTGCCCGCGATGGCCGGAGAGCTCGCCGGTGATGTCGCCCATCTTGGCCTCGGGCGCGGTGATCTCGACGTTCACGATCGGCTCGAGCACGATCGGGCGCGCCTTGGCGAGCGCGTCCATGAACGCCTTGCGGCCGGCGGACACGAACGCGACTTCCTTGGAATCGACCGGATGGTGCTTGCCGTCGTAGACGGTGACGCGAACGTCCTGCAGGGGATAGCCCGCCACATAGCCCGACTGCAGCACGGCGCGCACGCCCTTCTCGACGGCCGGGATGAACTGGTTCGGGATGGCGCCGCCCTTCACCGAGTCGACGAATTCGAACCCCTTCCCGCGCGGTAGCGGCTCCACCTTGAGGAACACCTCGCCGAACTGGCCGGCGCCGCCGGTCTGCTTCTTGTGCCGGCTGTGCCCTTCGGCGCGGGCGGCGATCGTCTCGCGGTAGGGAATGGACGGGGGGCGGGTGTCGAGCTCGATCTTGTACTGCGACGACATTTTTTCCAGCACGGTGCGCAGGTGCATCTCGCCCAGCCCGCGCATCACCATCTCGTTCGCCTGCGCGTTGTGCTCCAGGCGGAAGCAGGGGTCCTCGGCGGCGACCTTGTGCAGCACGTCGGCGAGCTTCTGCTCGTCGCCGCGCTTCTTCGGCTGCACCGCGAGCCCGAACACGGGCGTCGGAAGCTCCAGCGGCCGCGCATGCACGTGCGCGTCGGAAGCCGAGTCGTGCAGGATGTGGTCGAAGCCGATCTCCTCGATCTTGGCGATGGCGCAGATGTCACCGGGGATCGCCTCGCTCACCTCGGTCTGCTGCTTGCCGCGCAGCATGTAGAGATGGCCGGCCTTGATGGGCTTGCGCCCCTCGCCGATGTAGAGCTGCATGCCGGGCGTGAGGCGACCCTGGTGCACGCGGAAGACGGCAAGGCGCCCGATGTACGGATCGATCTCGATCTTGAAGACGTGCGCGAGGACGTGGCGCCCGGGGTCCGGCACCGGCTGCAGGTCGCTCGGCGCGCCGCCGCCGGCCGGAATGCTGACGTATGCGGGCGGGTTGCCTTCCGTCGGATTGGGCAGCAGCTTGACGATCACTTCGAGGAGCTCCTTGACGCCCGCGCCGGTCTTCGCCGAGGTGAATACCACCGGGATGAGGTGTCCCTCGCGCAGCGCGCGCTCGAGCGGCTCGTGCAGCGCCTCGGGCGTGACTTCGCCTTTTTCCAGGTAAGTCTCCATCAGCTTCTCGTCGACCTCGACCACCTGGTCCACGAGCTGGCGATGCGCCTCGGCCACGGAAGAAAAATCCGCGTCGCCGGCGGGCGCGAAGAAGCAGTCGGAAACGCGGCTGCGGTTCGCCGCGGGCAGGTTGAGCGGCAGGCACTCCTTGCCGAAGGCCTGCTGGATGCGGCCGAGGAGCTCCTCCAGCCTGACGTTGTCGGCGTCGATCTTGTTGACGATGATCAGGCGATCGAGGCCGCGCTTTGCCGCCCACTGCATGAAGCGCCCGGTCATCATCTCGATGCCGTTCTGCGCGTTGATCACCACGGCCGCGGTCTCGACCGCGGCGAGCGCCGGCAGGGCATGGCCAAGGAAATCGGAGTAGCCCGGCGTATCGAGCAGGTGCACGCGCGTGTCCTGCGCGTTGAACGTCCCTACGGCGAGCTTCAGCGAATGGTGCAGCTGCTTCTCGAGCGCGGTGTAGTCGCACACGGCGCTGCCGCGCTCGACGCTCCCCGCGGACGGGATGGCGCCCGCCTGCGCAAAGAGCGCTTCGGCGAGCGAGGTCTTCCCCGCACCCGCCTGCCCCACGAGCGCCAGGGTCCGGATCTGCTTGATCGAATTGGGCACGGCGAGATCTCCTCTCGCCGCAAGTTATAGCAGGGCGCGCGTTACCCGGATAGCCCCGGCGCGCCCTGCGGGAAGCGTCCTCTCAGGCGCTCAGAAGAGGCACGTGCAAGGCGCCGTGGTGCCGCCCGTGGTGCCGCCGGTCGTGCCGCC
>DATAHF010000054.1:0-20841 GCA_036263315.1 Burkholderiales bacterium | reverse complement strand
GCGCATCCTCGGGCAGCGACGCGGTCGCCTCGTCGAGGAACAGCCAGTCCGGGCGATTGAGAAGCGCGCGGGCGAAGGCGAGCCGCTGCTGCTCGCCGCCGGAGAGCACCTGCGCCCAGTTCTCGCTGCGCTCGAGATCCTGGGCGAGCGCGGGAAGGCCCACGGCGACGAGCGCCTCGCCGATCTCGCGCTCGGAATATTTCGCCGGATCGTCGGGATAAGCGACAGCGTGCCTGAGCGTGCCGATCGGCAGATAGGGCTTCTGCGGCAGGAAAAGCAGCCGCGCGCCCTGCGGCAGGCGGATGCGGCCTTTCCAGTAAGGCCAGATGCCGGCGAGCGCGCGAAACAGCGTGCTCTTGCCGGCGCCGGACGGCCCCGTGATGAGCGCATGCTCGCCCGGCTTGAGCTCGAGCGTCGTCGCCGAAAGGAGCGGCGCGCCCTGCGGCAGATCGAGCTCCAGGTCTTCCAGCCGCACGCTGGGCGCAGCGCCTTCGCTGCGCTCGCCTTCCAGCCGGCCGCTTTCCGCGCGCACCGTGTCGAGCGCGGCGGCAAATCCCGTCAGGCGATCCACGGTCGCCTTCCAGTTGGCAAATTGCGGATAGGCGTCGATGAACCACGACAGCGCGCTTTGCACCTGCCCGAAGGCGGACGAGATCTGCATCAGCCCGCCGAGCTGGATGGCGCCGGAGAAGTAGCGCGGCGCCGCGACGACGAAGGGAAAGATGACCGCGAGCTGCGCGTACGAGATGGTGAAGAAGTTGAGCTGCTTCTGCTTGCGCATGATGCCCCACCAGTTGGAGATCACGTTGGCGAAGCGGCTGCGGAAGTTGCCGAGCTCCTCGTCCTCGCCGCGATACAGCGCCACGCCCTCGCTGTTCTCGCGCAGCCGCACCAGCGAGAAACGATAGTCCGCCTCGTAGCGCTGCTGGTTGAACTCCAGCCCGATGAGCGGCTTGCCGATGAGGTGCGTCAGCCAGCTGCCGAGCCCGGCATAGACCACCGCGACCCAGACCATGTAGCCGGGGACCGTGATGCCGGCGAGCGTCACCGCGCCCGACAGCGTCCACAGGATCGTCACGAAGGAGATGAGCGTCACCACGGACGACAGCAGCCCGAGCCCCAGCGAGAGCGTGTTCGTCACGAAATAATTCAGGTCTTCGGCAATGCGCTGGTCCGGGTTGTCCGTTCCGCGGTCCAGAAACTGCAGCCGGTAGTAGGCGCGATCGCGCAGCCAGTCGGCGAGGAAGCGCTCGTTGAGCCAGGTGCGCCATTCGATCTGCAGCATCTGCTGCAGGTACAGTCGGTATACGGCGACACCGATGTACGCAAACGCGAGCAGCGTGAACTGCCAGAGCAAGGCATAGAAGTCGTCGAGGCGCTTCTCCTGGATGGCGTTATAGAAATCGTTGTTCCATGCATTCAGCTTGACGTTGATCCAGACCAGGCCGAGCGACAGCCCCACCACCGCGGCAAGGAGCGCAAGTCCCTTGCTGCGCTGCTCCGAAACCCAGTAAGGCTTGGCCAGGGCCCAGAAAGCCGTGAGAAACCGTCGAGTTTTCATAGAGGATCCAGGACGTGCGGAAGGAGGGCGTAATTTCAGTTTACAGAACGCACCTTACGGGGTAACAATCCTCCGCATGTCGTCGGGCCGAGTGTTTCGCTTCGCACCCACCAAAGAGCGCCCGTCAAACCACCTGTTCGTCTTCCTGCACGGCTGCGGCGCCACCGCGCAGTCCATGATCCCGATCGCGTTTCGGTTCCAGGCGCGCTTTCCAAGCGCGGCGCTGGTCGTGCCGAGCGGCTTCGATCCCGGAGCGCGCGGCGGCGTGGCGCAGGACTGGTATCCGACGCGCGGCCTCAACTGCGACAACCATCGCGAGCGCGTGGCTGCAGTGCTGCCGGATGTCGAAGACCTGATCCGCCGCGAGCAGACGCACTTCGAGGTGCCGTCGCATCGCACCGTGCTCATCGGCTTCTCGCAGGGCGGCACGGTGGCGCTCGAGGCGGTGAAGGCGCCCGGCCTTGCGGGCGCGGTGGTGGCGTTCTCCTCGCGCTTCGCCCGCCTGCCCGTGCAGGGCTCGCACATCCGCTCGCGCATCCACCTGGTCCACGGCGAGTACGACTCGGTGGTTTCCCGCGTGTACGCGGAGCGTGCGGCGCGCGTGCTCGCGAACCTGCACGTCCCGGTCACGCTCGACATCGTCGAGGACCTCGGCCACGCGCTCACGCACCGCGCGATCAGCCTCGGCTCGCTGCGCCTGCTGCAGGGCATCTACGAGCGCCGGCGCGCCACGCTGCATTGACGCAGGGCATCGTCCTTTTCGCGCACGGCTCGCGCGATAGCGGCTGGTCGCGACCTTTAGAGGCGCTTGCCGCGGAAGTCCGGCGCCGCGATCCCGCCGCGGAGGTGGTGCTGGCGTTCCTCGAGTTCATGAAGCCTTCGCTCGAAGAAGCGCTCGGCGGCCTTGCGGCGCGGAAGGTCGAGAGCGTGCGCATCGTCCCCGTCTTCCTGGCCACGGGCGGCCACCTGCGCGAAGACCTGCCGCGCCTCGTGGCGCGCGCTAGCGCCGCTCATCCGTCGATGCACATCGTTGTCGATGCGCCGATCGGCGAGCAGCCCGGCGTCATCGCGGCGATCGCCGCGTCTATTTCGCCGCCAGGCGGTCGATCATCGCCTTGACGGCGCGGATCTGCGGACCGTCCTTCGTGTGGTAGAGCGCTCCGGTGTAGCCCCACCAGTCCCAGCATGCGCGCGGATTGAATAGCGGGTAATAGCGCGCGATGGTCTGCGGGTAGAGCACGACGAGGCGGCTCGCCTCGGCCCATCGGTTGTATCCCGCTTCCTGCACGAAGCGCTCGCCGATCTCGGCAGCGTCCTGGCGGCAGCCGTGGAACGCGACGTGGATGCCGCATGCGGCCGACTCGCACGCGGCCGGCACGTAGGCGTAGCCCTCGGCCGCCATGCTGAGCGCTGCCGCGTCGCCGCCGGCAAATTCGTTCTGGTCGAAGCGGATGATGCGCCCGGCGGCAGCCGCGGCGGGCTGCACGGCGCCGGTGAGATAGATGAGCAGCTTTCCTGCGGCGTCGTACTTGCAATTGTTGATGAACGGCGCCTTCGTCGCGGCGCAGGCATTGCCCTTGTCCTCCGTGACCATGGCGTGGCCGGCCGGCTTGTCGGCGACGAGGACCGGCGTGGCCTTGAACGCCGCGTAGTAATCGCGCAGCGCCCGGACCACCGAGGGATCGACCGTGCGATCGTTGGTTCCGCTGAAGAGCCAGACCAGCGCGCCCGCGAGGTTCGACGTGGCATCGATGGCGTGCGCCTGCGCGAGCGCTTCGGTCTGCGCCTTGAGAAGTGACACGGGCGGCAGCGGCGTGAAGAAGCCCGGCGTCATGCAGTTGTAGTACGCGGCGAGCACGCTCCCCTGCGCGCAGTGGTAAGGGCCGCCGGCCAGGGCGGCGACGCCGTGAACCGTGCGCGAGTGCGCGACCTGGAACTGCACCGCCATGTACGCGCCCGAGGACACCCCGGAGACGGTGACGTTGCCAAGGTCGGCGCCGAGCTTCGGCAGCGGCTGCGCCGCGAGCGCGCCGCCTGCGGCGAACGCAAGGACGAGAAGGAAGCGGCTAACTCTGGAGCTCCGCGACGTCCCGGAAAAATTCGAGCGCCTCGGGATTGGCGAGCGCGTCGGTATTGGGCACGGCCATCCCGTGAACGATGGCTTTCACGGCGAGCTCGACCACCTTGCCGTTCTTGGTCCGCGGCAGATCGGGCACGGCGACGATCTTGGCCGGCACATGGCGCGGCGAGGCGTGGCGGCGAATCTCGAAGCGGATGCGCTCCTCGAGCGCCGCGTCCAGTTCGTAGCCCTTCCTCAGCTTCACGAAGAGCACGACGCGCGAATCGGCGGGCTTGTGCGGCGGCCACAGCTGGCCGATGGCGATGGCCTCCTCCACCTCGTCGATGCGTTCCACGACGCGGTAGATTTCCGCCGTGCCGATGCGCACACCGCCCGGGTTGAGCGTCGCATCCGAACGCCCGTAGACCAGCATGGTGCCGCGCTCGGTGAGCTCGGCCCAGTCGCCGTGGCACCACACGTTCGGATACTTCGCAAAATACGCCGCGTGGTAGCGCTCGTCGCCGCGGTCATTCCAGAAGCCAAGCGGCATGGACGGGAAAGGCCGCGTGCAGACGAGCTCCCCTTTGCGGTTGACGACCGGATTGCCCTGCTCGTCGAACACGTCCACCGCGAGGCCGAGCGAGCGGCACTGCATCTCCCCGCGGTACACCGGCAGCACTGCGCTGCCCTCGGTGAAGCCGCCCATGATGTCGGTGCCGCCCGAGATGTTGGCAAGGCACACGTCCTTCTTCACCGCGTCGTAGACGTAGTCGTAGCCTTCGGGCGCGAGCGGCGACCCGGTGGACACGATCATGCGCAGCTCCGCGAGGTCGTGCGTGTCGCGCGGCCGCAGCGCGCGTTTGCCCAGCGCGTCGATGAACTTGGCGGACGTGCCGAAATGCGTGAAGCGCTCCTTCTCGGCGTAGTCGAAAAGGACCTTGCCGTTGCGCGCGAACGGTGACCCGTCGTAGAGCATCACGCTCGCTTCGGCCGCGATCGCGGCGAACAGGATGTTCCACACCACCCAGTTGGTGGTGCAGTAGTAGAAGTAGCGGTCTCCCGGGCGCAGATCGAAGTGGAGCTTGTACATCTTCAGCGCCTGCAGCAGCGTGCCGCCGGCGCCGTGGACGATGCACTTCGGCTTGCCGGTGGTTCCCGAGGTGAACAGGATGAACACCGGATGGTCGAATGGCATCTGCGCAAAGGCGATGTCGCCGGCGGTGTAGCGCCGCAGCCACTCGTCCAGCCGCACCGCCTTCGGCACGTCGGAGACATCCACCGCGGGATCGAGGTGCGGCACGACCACAACCTTGCGCACGGTGGGCAGCTTCTCCACCATTTCGGCGACCCGCTCGAGCGAGCCATGCGTCTCGCCGTTGTAGCGGTACCCGTCCGCGCAGAACAGCACTTTCGGCTCGATCTGGCCGAAGCGCTCGAGGACGCCCTCGACGCCGAAGTCCGGCGAGCACGAGGACCACACGATGCCCTGCGAGAGCGCGGCGAGCGCGAGCACGCAGGTCTCGGGCAGGTTGGGAATGAACGCCGCCGCGCGATCCCCCGCGCGCAGCCCCAGCGCCTGCAGGGCCTGCGCCGCGCGCGAGACCTCGCTGTAGAGGTCGGCGTAGGACAGGCGGCGGCGGAAGCCGGTTTCGTCCCAGAGCACATAGGCGTCGCCGCGGTCGCCGCGGCGCATGAGGTTTTCCGCGAAATTGAGGCGCGCCTCGGGGAACCAGCGCGCCCCGGGCATCTTGTCGCCGTCGACCAATACCGTGCCGCCCTTGCGCGAGGCGATCACGCCGCACCAGTCCCATACCTCGGACCAGAACTCCTCGGGGTGCTCGACGGTCCACCGGTAGAACTCCGGATAGGTGTTGAGCTCCAGGCGATGCTTGCGCACCGCGTGGCGCGCGAACTGGGTCACCAGCGCGCTTTCGATCGCGCGCTCGGAGGGCTCCCACAGGACCGGAGGGGTCGACATAGCGGCGTAAGGATTCTGCGCGGATTATATTCAGGTGGGCGCTCTACCCGAACTGGCATTCCACGCTCTTCGTGAGGCGATCCGCGCACGCCACCGCCTTGCAGAAGGTGAAAGCATCGAGCGGCTTCTGTCGCTTCAGCCGGGCGCCGAGGCCTCCGCGCGCATCACCGCCCGGGCGTTGCGCATGGCGCAGCGCGTGCGCGCCTCGCCGCCGCGCCCCCTCAGCGCCGAAGCCTTCCTGCGCCACTATGGCTTGAGCACGCCGGAAGGCGTGGCGCTGATGTGCGTGGCCGAGGCGCTGCTTCGCATTCCCGATGCGCCGACCGCGGACGCGCTGCTGCGCGAGAAGCTTTCCCAAGGGGAATGGAAGTCGGCCGACGAAGCCTCGTGGATCGCGAGCGCCGCGGACTGGGCGCTGCTTCTCACCGGGACGCTCGCGCGCTGGCACGCCGCGCCCGAAGAAGATCTGCGCGCGCATCTCAAGAGGATGGTGGCACGGCTCGGCGAGCCGGTCGCCCGCGGCGCAGTGCGCCAGGCCATGCGCATCCTCGCCGAGCAGTTCGTCCTTGCCGAGACCATCCAGGACGCCGTGCGTCGCGCGCACGCGCGGCGGCCCTATGCCTTCTCCTTCGACATGCTGGGCGAGGCCGCCCGTACCGCCCAGGACGCCGAGCGTTACCTCGCGTCCTACATGCAGGCAGTGGCCTGCGCCTCGCCGCCGGACAGCGTCTCGGTAAAGCTCTCGGCGCTCCATCCCCGTTTCGAGGAAGCAAAGCGCTCGCGCGTTCTCGCGGAACTCATGCCGCGCCTCGCCCGCCTCGCCTCCGCCGCGGCGGAGCGCGGCGTCGGGCTCACGATCGACGCGGAGGAATCCGAGCGGCTGGAGCTCACCCTCGATTGCTTCGAGCCGCTCGCCGCCTCGTTTCCCGGGATAGGGCTTGCCGTGCAGGCCTACCAGAAGCGCGCGCTCGATGTTTGCGAATGGCTGATCGCGCTTGGCCGCAGCCTAGGGCGGCGCATCCCGATGCGCCTCGTGAAAGGCGCCTACTGGGACGGCGAGATCAAGCGCGCGCAGCAACTCGGCATGCCGGATTACCCGGTCTTCACGCGCAAGGCGGCCACGGATATTTCCTATGTCGCCTGCGCGCACCGCCTTCTCGCCGCGCCGGAAGCGATCGATCCGGCCTTCGCCACCCACAACTGCAGGACCGTCGCGACCATCCTCGAGCTGCGACCCCCCGGCGAAGGGGATACGCGCGGGTTCGAGTTCCAGAAGCTGCTCGGCATGGGTGACGCGTTGTACGAGAACCTCCTTGCCGAGCGCCCGGTGCCTTGCCGCGTCTACGCGCCGGTGGGCAGCTTCACCGATCTGCTGCCTTATCTGGTGCGCCGCCTCCTCGAGAACGGCGCGAACACTTCCTTCGTGCACCAGATCGCCGACCCGGCGGTGCCCCTCGACGCGCTCGTGGCCGATCCGATGCAGGCGCTACCCAGGCCCTATACCCCCGAGCCGCGCATCGGCCTGCCGCGCAATCTGTACCCCGATCGCAAGAACTCCATCGGCCTCGACCTCTCGCGCCGCGGCACGCTGGAGGAGCTGCACCGGCGCATCACGGCCGATCGCGACGGAGAGCCCCTTGGAACCTTGCACGACGCCACCGACGTGGTGGTGCAGAACGCGATCGAGCGCTGCGCGAGCGCATTCGCCGCATGGTCGCGAACGCCCGCCAGCGAGCGCGCGCAGGCGCTCGAGCGGATGGCCGACCGGCTCGAGGACGAAATGCAGGAGCTCGTCTCGCTCATCGTGCGCGAAGGCGGCCGCACCTATGGCGACGCGGTATCCGAGGTGCGCGAGGCGGCCGACTTCTGCCGCTACTACGCGGTGCAGGCGCGCGCGCTCTTCGACAAGCCGCGGCTGCTCGCAGGTCCGGCGGGCGAGCGCAATGTCCTCGCGCTGCATGCGCGCGGCGTATTCGCGTGCATCAGCCCGTGGAATTTCCCGCTCGCGATCTTCACCGGGCAGGTCGCCGCAGCGCTTGCCGCCGGCAACACCGTGGTGGCCAAGCCGGCGGAGCAGACGCCCCGCATCGCTTTCCGCGCAGTCGAGCTGCTGCATGCGTGCGGCGTGCCGCGGGACGCGCTCGCCTGCGTGCACGGCAGCGGCGAGGTCGTCGGTTCCGCCCTCGTCGCGGACACCCGCATTGCCGGCGTGGCATTCACGGGGTCGGTGGAGACCGCGCGGCGCATCAACCAGGCGCTCGCCAACCGCGACGGTCCCATCGTTCCGCTGATCGCCGAAACCGGCGGCGTGAACGCCATGCTGGTCGACGCGTCCGCGCTTCCCGAGCAGGTGGTGGACGACGTCGTCATCTCCGCCTTCCAGAGCGCGGGCCAGCGCTGCTCGGCGCAGCGCATCCTCTTCGTGGACGAGGGCTGCGCACCGCGGATCGTCGAGCTGCTGCGCGGCGCCCTCGCCGAGCTCAAGGTAGGCGACCCCGCGGAGCCGGATACGGATGTCGGCCCGATCATCGACGCGCCCTCGCGCGAGACGCTCTTGCGCCACGTCGAGGAGCTCCGCCGCAGCGCGCGCCTCGTCGGCGAGGCGCCGCTCTCCGCGGAAGGCAACTTCGTCGCGCCGATCGCGTTCGAGCTTGCCCTCGCCGAGCTGCCGCGTACCGAGGTGTTCGGCCCCATCCTCCACGTCTGTCGCTACCGGCAGGAGAACCTGGACGACGTGCTCGCTTGGCTGCGCGACACCGGCTACGGCCTCACCCTGGGGATCCACAGCCGCATCCAGAGCTTCGTCGACCGCGTGGTGTCCGCAGCGCGCGTCGGCAACATCTACGTGAACCGCAGCATGATCGGCGCCGTCGTCGGGGTTCAACCGTTCGGCGGCGAAGGACTCTCCGGCACCGGCCCCAAGGCCGGCGGCCCGAGCTATTTACCGAGGTTCGCCACCGAGCGGACGTTGACCGTCAACACCGCCGCGGTGGGAGGCGTCACCGAATTATTCAACCCGACCGGGCACCCGAGGCCTTGAGCAGCAGCCTCACGTCGCACCTCCGGGTTTGCGCGGCTGGAGCGTCGCGCGGGTCGGCTTGGTCAGGATCTCGGGGCGCAGCACCTCGTCCAGCTGCTCGCGCGTCATGAGGTTTTTCGCCAGCACCAGATCATAGACGCGCGCTCCGGTGGCAAGCGCCTCGCGCGCGATCTCGCTCGATTGCGCGTAGCCGAGGATCGGCGTGAGGGCGGTCACGAGCGCGGTTGATTCGTCGAGCAGGCGTCGCGCGCGTTCCGGATTGGCGCGGATGCCGTCCACGCAACGCTCGGCAAGCGTGCGGCAGCCGGCGGTGAGGTGCTGGATGGACTCGAACAGGCTGTGCGCGATGATCGGCTCGAAGGCGTTCAGCTGCAGCTGGCCGGCTTCGGCCGCCATGGTGACCGTCATGTCGTTGCCGATCACCTCGAAGGCGATCTGGTTCACGACCTCCGGGATCACGGGGTTCACCTTGCCGGGCATGATGGAAGAGCCGGCCTGCACCGGGGGCAGCGTGATCTCGCCGATGCCCGCGCGCGGCCCCGAGGAAAGAAGCCGCAGGTCGTTGCAGGTCTTGGAGAGCTTGACCGCGATGCGCTTGAGCACGCCCGAGAGCTGCACGAAGGCGCCGGCGTCCTGGGTCGCCTCGATCAGGTTGGGCGAGGCGACGAGCGCAATGCCGGAAAGCTCGGAGAGCCGCAGGGTAACGATGCGCGCGTAGTCCGGGTGCACGTTGATGCCGGTGCCGATCGCCGTGGCGCCGAGATTGATCTCGCGGATGAGCTCGCCCGCCTCGGCGAGCCGGTGCTCGTCCTCGTCCAGCATCACCGCATAGGTCGAGAATTCCTGCCCGAGCGTCATCGGCACGGCGTCCTGCAGCTGGGTGCGCCCCACCTTCAGGATGGCGTCGAACTCGCGCGCCTTGCGTGAAAAGGCGTCCCGCAGCGAAGCCATCTCGCCGAGGAGGCGGCGAATCGCGAATTGCAGCGCGAGCTTGATCGCCGTCGGATACACGTCATTGGTGCTTTGCGACATGTTGACGTGGTCGAGCGGATGGAGGTGCTGGTACTCGCCCTTGGCATGCCCCAGCAGCTCGAGCGCGCGGTTGCAGATCACCTCGTTGGCGTTCATGTTGCTCGAGGTGCCCGCGCCGCCCTGGATCACGTCCACCACGAACTGGTCGTGCAGCCGGCCCTCGCGGATCTCCTCGCAGGCGAGCCGGATGGCCACCGCGCGCCGCTCGTCGAGGAGCTCGAGCTCGCTGTTCGCGATGGCGGCCGCCTGCTTCACGCAGGCGAGCGCGGCCACGAGATCGGGGTAGATCGAGATGGCGCTGCCGGTGATCGCGAAGTTCTCGAGCGCGCGCACGGTATGCACGCCGTAGTAGGCCTCGGCGGGGACCGCGCGGTCCCCGAGTAGATCGTGCTCCGTGCGGACCGGGTGGCTCACGGCCCGGATTCTGGCACTATCATTCCGCCCGGAGGAAAGAAATGGACGAGCTCGACTTCAGCAAGGGGCCGGCGAAGGCAACGCCGCCGCGCCCCGCCGCCCCGCCGCTGTACAACGCCGCGATGGCGCTGGAGTTTTTCCGCTCCGGCGGCAAGCCGGAAAGCGCGCCCGCCGGGACGGTGTTCTTCGAGGAGAACCAGAAAGCCGGGTTCCTCAAGCGCGACAAGATGTACCTTCTGCTGGAAGGCGACGTGGTCCTCACGGCGCGCGGCAAGCCCATCGGGCTGGTGAAGACGGGCGAGGTCTTCGGCGAGATGGCCGCCATCAGCGATTCCCCGCGCAGCGCCACGGCCACGGCGAAGACCGCGTGCCGCGTCATCGCGCTCGATGACAAGCAGTTCCAGGCGGCCCTCAAGGTGAAGCCGGAATTCGCCCTCATGCTCATGGGCATGATGATCGTGCGCCTGCGCATCATGATCGCCCGGCTCACGCGCCTGCATGCGCTCTCCGGCGACCCGGAGGCGAAGGAGTCGCGCGTGTTCGACAAGGCGATGGTGGCCGCGCTCGCGCAGGGCCTCGGCGACGCCAACGCCGCCCGCTTCCAGCGCGGCCAGCCGATCTTCCGCGAGGGCCAGACGGGCCTGCTCATGTACGTGGTGCAGGAAGGCCGGGTGGCGCTCTCCATCCAGGAGCACCTGGTGGAGCGCGTGGGTCCGGGCGGCGTGTTCGGCGAGATGGCGCTCGTCGACCAGTCGGCGCGCGCCGCGAGCGCCACGGCGGAGACCGACTGCCTGCTGCTCGGGCTCAACCGCAACGTCTTCGTCAACCTGGTGAAGTCCCATCCCGAATTCGGCGCCTCGCTGCTCGCCGCGCTCGCCGAGCGGGTGCGCTTCATGGCCTCGAAAATGAAGTAGTAGAATCGTCCCGCACAAGAACCTCCATCGAACCCCACACAAAGGGAGTCTCCGCATGAAGCGCGCAATCAGCCTGTTCGTCGCCGCCGCGGCCGGCCTCGTGCTCGTCCTGCCTGCCGCCGCCCAGGAAGGCACGCTGAAGAAGATCAAGGATTCCGGCACGATCACCATCGGTCACCGCGATGCGTCGCTGCCCTTCTCGTACTACGACGACAAGCAGCGGCCGATCGGCTACGCGATGGACCTGTGCATGCGGATCGTCGACGCGGTGAAGAAGGATCTCAAGACGCCGAAGCTCGACGTCAAGTACCAGCTCGTCACCTCGGCCAACCGCATCCCGCTCATGGCGAACGGCACCATCGACCTCGAGTGCGGCTCGACGACGAACAACCTCGCGCGCCAGAAGGAAGTGGCCTTCACCATCACGCATTTCGTGACGGCGAACCGCTGGGTGGCGAAGAAGTCCGCCAAGGTCAAGTCGCTCGACGACCTGAAAGGCAAGACCATCGTTTCGACGGCCGGCACCACCAACATCAAGCAGATCACCGAGATCAACGGCCAGAAGAACCTCGGCATGAACATCATCTCCGCCAACGGCCACCCCGAGGCCTTCCAGATGGTGGAGACCGGGCGCGCCGTCGCGTTCGTGATGGACGACATCCTGCTCGCCGGCCTGGTGGCGCAATCGCGCACGCCGAAGGCCTACGAGATCTCGGCGCAGGGCCTGTCGGTCGAGCCTTACGGCATCATGCTGCGCAAGGACGATCCGGCGTTCAAGAAGGTGGTCGACGCGGCGATGGTCAATATCTACAAGTCCGGCGCCATCAACGCGATCTACGCGAAATGGTTCCAGAAGCCGATCCCGCCGAAGAACGTCAACCTTAACCTGCCGATGAGCCCGGCGTTCAAGAAGGTCGTGGCCAACCCGACCGACTCCGGCGACCCGAAGGACTACGAGTAAGCGGCAGCAGGTCGTCTCGCGTCGCGGGACGTGCACTACAACTGGAACTGGAAGGTCCTGCTGGAGATGGAGCCCGGTGGCACGGGCTCCTACCTCCACTATCTCATCGTCGGCCTGGGCTGGACACTCGCCACCGCGCTCGCGGCCTGGGTCATCGCGCTTGCGGTAGGCGCGCTCGTCGGCACGCTGCGCACTACCTCGATGAAGGCGGTGGTGCGCGCCGGCGACCTGTACGTCGAGATCTTCCGCAACATCCCGCTCATCGTGCAGATGTTCCTGTGGTTCTTCGTCGTGCCGGAGCTCTTGCCCGAGAACCTGGGTGACTGGATCAAGCAGGTGCCGCCGCCGTGGGGCTCCTACTTCCCGGCGGTGCTGTGCCTCGGCATCTTCACTTCGGTGCGCGTCGCGGAGCAGGTCAAGGCGGGCATCAACTCGCTGCCGCGCGGCCAGCGCATGGCCGGCACGGCCATGGGCCTGTCCTCGGCGCAGACCTACCGGCACGTCATCCTGCCGCAGGCGTTCCGCATCATCCTGCCGCCGATCACCTCGGAGTTCATGAACGTCATCAAGAACTCCTCGGTCGCGCTCACCATCGGGCTGCTCGAGCTGACTGGGCGCGCGCGGGCGATGCAGGAGTTCAGCTTCAAGGTATTCGAGGCGTTTACCGCCGCCACGGTCATCTATCTCCTGACCAACCTGGTGGTGGTGGTGATGATGCGCGCGCTGGAGAAGAAGGTGCGCGTGCCGGGCCTCATCGCGGCCGGCGGCCCCGCTCAGGCGGCGCACTGATGGACTCGGGCTTCGACTTCGACGTCATCGAGCGCTCGCTTGGCTACCTTTTCCGCGACGGCATGACCTTCACGGTGACGCTCACCGTGCTCGCCATGACGGGCGGCATCGTCTTCGGCACCCTGCTCGCCATGATGCGGCTCTCGAGCTTCCGGCCGCTCGCGCTCGTCGCCGGGGCCTACGTCAACCTGATGCGGTCCATCCCGCTGGTGCTGGTGATCTTCTGGTTCTTCTTCCTGGTGCCCTACATCGGCGCCTGGATCCTGCGCGAGGCCGACCCCATCAAGGTCGGCCCGTTCTATTCGGCGCTCGTGACCTTCACCATGTTCGAGGCGGCGTATTACTGCGAGATCATGCGCGCCGGCATCCAGTCGATCCCGCGCGGACAGGTGTGGTCGGGCTATGCCCTCGGGCTCAACTACTGGCAGAGCATGGGACACATCATCCTGCCCCAGGCGCTGCGCAACATGCTGCCGGTGCTGCTCACGCAGACCATCATCCTGTTCCAGGACACTTCGCTGGTGTACGTCATCTCGGCCACCGACTTCCTCGGAGCCGCGTCCAAGGTGGCCAATCGCGACTACCGCCTGGTCGAGATGTACAGCTTCGTCGCCGTGGTCTACTTCGTCATCTCGTACTCGCTCTCCACGCTCGTCAAACGCCTCCAGGACAGGGTCGCCATCATCCGATGATCAAGATCAACAACGTATCGAAGTGGTACGGGACCTTCCAGGTCCTCACCGAGTGCTCGACCGAGGTGGCCAAGGGCGAGGTCGTGGTCGTATGCGGGCCTTCCGGCAGCGGCAAATCGACGCTCATCAAGTGCGTGAACGGTCTCGAGCCGTTCCAGAAGGGCGAGATCTCCGTGGACGGGATTTCCGTGGGCGATCCGAAGACCAACCTGCCCAAGCTGCGCTCCCGGGTCGGCATGGTGTTCCAGCACTTCGAGCTCTTCCCCCACATGTCGGTCATGCGCAATCTCACGCTCGCCCAGGTGAAGGTGCTGGGGCGCCCGGAGGAGGAAGCCGCTGCCAAGGGGCTGAAGCTCCTCGAGCGCGTCGGGCTTGCCGCGCACAAGGACAAATATCCCGGGCAGCTCTCCGGCGGCCAGCAGCAGCGCGTGGCGATCGCGCGCGCGCTGTGCATGGACCCCATCGCGATGCTGTTCGACGAGCCGACTTCCGCGCTCGACCCGGAGATGATCAATGAAGTCCTCGACGTGATGGTCCAGCTCGCCAAGGAAGGCATGACCATGATGGTCGTGACCCACGAGATGGGCTTCGCGCGCAAGGTCGCGCACCGGGTCATCTTCATGGACGCGGGCCGCATCGTGGAAGACGCCAGGAAAGAGGATTTCTTCGGCACCCCGCGCTCCGAGCGCGCGCAGCAGTTCCTGTCGAAGATCCTCCAGCACTGAAAGCGCGCTAGCGGCGCTCGACGCGCTTCAGCATCTCCTGCGGAATCCTGTAGTTCGGATAGCGCTTGCGGAACTCCGCGAGCGCGCGGTCGGCCTCGTCATGCTTGCCCTCTGTGCGCAGCCTTGCGATGCGCTCGAGCTCGCGCGCGGCCGATTCGGCGCTAGAAAGATTGCGGGGCTGCATCGGCGCGCGCGCCGCGGGCGCTCCGGCCGCGCTCCCTGCTTCCTGCCGGTCGGCGCGCATTTCCGCCATGTCGGCCGCGGGGGCGGGCGCTTTTGGTTCGGCGGGCCGGGCGGCCGTCTGGCTGTCTTTATTCAATTCAGGCGCCGGCGCTGATGGCGGCGCCGCCTCGGCATCGGGACGCTGCTCGCGCTCGAGCTGAACGGTGACGGCGACGGCAAGCACGATAACGGCTGCCGCGGCGACCGGGAAGTACCAGCGCCGCCGCCCGGTGGGCGCCACAAGGGACGCCGGATGCGTCTCGGCGGCGCAGCGTGCCTCCGCGACAATGCGCGCATCCAGCGCCGATGGCGGCTCCTCGCGCCCCAGCTCGCGGTAGCGGCGCGACACTTCCAGGTCGTCTTCGGGCTCAGCCATGGTCGATCGCGGCCTTCAATTTTGCGACGGCGTAGCGCAGCCTGCTCTTCACCGCCTCGGTCTCCGAGCCGGTGACCGCGGCAATCTCCATCGCCGTAAGGCCGGCTTCCTCGTGAAGCAGGAAAGCTTCCCGCTGTGCATGCGGCAACGCTTCCAGCGCGCGGGCGAAGCGCGCCAGTGACTCCCGCGCCTCGGCCTGCCGGGCTGGATCGCTTGCGGCGCCCGCCGATAGCTCAGCCACGTCCGAGTCGGCCGCCACGGCGAGCTCGCGGCGGCGCCAGTGGTCGACCAGTCGGTGGTGAGCGATCGTGTAAAGCCAGGTAGTGAAGCGCGCCGTGGGCGAGTAGCCGTGGCGCGCCTCGATGACGCGCATCCAGATCTCCTGGTACAGCTCCTCGGCAAGCGCGCGCTGCTTCACGCCGCGCAGCACGAAACGGAAAAGCGCGCCGCGGTGGCGCGCATAAAGAATTTCAAAGGCCCCGGCGTCGCCTCCGCCATAAGCAAGCATAAGCGCTTCGTCCGGGGCCTCCATGCCGCATGATTATCCCCGGGGATCGGGAACAAAGCCGGGGAAGGGGCGCGGAAGCGGCGGCAGCGCAATGGGATCCACGATCACACCGCGAGCCACGAGATTGCGATAGCTGTCGTAGTAGATGGCGAGGGTCTCCGCCGGCGCATCCGAGGCCCGCTCGAAGTCCACCTGCCGCACCGGAGAGGTTTCGCGCCGTCCGTGCCCGGTTCCCACGCGCGCCTCCTGCTCGGCAGCCCGCGGCGCGGCGTCGCTCGCCTCGCGCTTCGCAGCCGACGCAGGTGCGCCTTGCGCGAGCCCGAGATTGGCAGGCGGCGGCACCTGCGGCTTCCTGCGGAACAGGGCCACGCCGATGACCCCGACGTTATCGGGCCGTCCGGTACGTGCGGCATAGGAGTCGCCCAGGGAGGTGAAGTAGAACGCGGCCGTCTCCGCCAGGCTTTTTCGCCAGCCCAGGATCTCGTAGGACCGGTAGCCGGAAAGGACATAGCCCGCCTGCCCCGGGTCTGCGGTTTCGCCGCTCACCGCGTTCACGCCGTCGACCGACACCACCGCAAGCAGATCCTCGCCGGAGCGGCTCTTCAGCACGATCTGGTATTCGTTGCCCGGCCTTCCCACCACGTAGGCTCTCCCGTGGTGCCAGTACACCGGCAGCTGCACGCCCTGCGCGCGGTCATAGATGCTCAATTGCGCGAGCTTTCCCAGCGCGCAGGCCTGTCCTGCACCCGCGAGCGCCAGCGCCGCGAGCATGGCTCGTACCATTTTCATCTTCGTCCCTTTCTCGTCGCGGCCAGCCGACATGGCGGGCCTGGTGACTGGAACGCAAGGCCGCGGAAAAAGGGTTAAGCCCGATGAAGAATTTCACGTGCCTCGCGTAGAATGCGGCGCTTTTCTCCCCGATCGAGATTCATGAAAAACGGCAAGGCCTTCCCCGTCCCGGTGCGTACCAGCTACTCCTGCAGCAAATGCCCGGGCTACTGCTGCAGCTACCCGGAGATCGAAGTGACGCCGCGCGACATCCAGCGGCTCGCCAAGCGCTTCGCGCTCGACTACGCGGCAGCCGAGGAGCGTTTCACGAAATACGACGCCAAGGAGCGCGTGCGGCTGCTCCGGCACAAGAAGGACACCGTGTTTGCCACGGTGTGCACGTTCTTCGACCAGGAGGCGCGCCGCTGCGGCGTGTACGAGTCACGCCCGGGCGTGTGCCGCGAGTACCCCGACAGCAAGCACTGCGGCTACTACGAATTCCTCAAGTTCGAGCGCGCCCACCAGGACGACCCGGACTTCATCGCGCTTA
This sequence comes from Burkholderiales bacterium, assembly GCA_036263315.1. GTDB lineage: Bacteria > Pseudomonadota > Gammaproteobacteria > Burkholderiales > SG8-39 > SCGC-AG-212-J23. Next base: position 4,252 of record DATAHF010000054.1, on the reverse strand, counting down.
CGTAGAGCGGGCTTTCCGGGCTTTCTCGCGGATCGCTGATAGCGTCGTTGCCGGCGTGATCGCGTCGGGATCGATGCGCAGCTCGATGAGCGCCGGTTTTCCCGACGTCGCGGCGCGCTCGTAGGCCGGCGCAAACTCTTCGGTGCGCGTCACCGTCTCGCCGTGGCCGCCGAATGCGCGTGCATACGCGGCGAAATCCGGATTCCTGAGGTCCGTGCCGTACACGCGCCCGGGATATTCGCGCTCCTGGTGCATGCGGATCGTGCCGTAGAGGCCGTTATTCACGACGAGTGCGACGAAGGCTGCTCCGTATTGGACGGCGGTTGCGATTTCCTGGCCGTTCATCAGGAAGTCGCCGTCCCCGCAGACGCCGAGGACCGTGCGCCCGGGCGCGGCGAGCTTGGCGGCGACCGCAGCCGGATAGCCGTAGCCCATCGAGCCGTTGGTCGGCCCGAGCTGGGTGCGGAAGCCCTTGTAGCGGAAGTGCCGGTGCAGCCAGCCGGCGAAATTGCCGGCGCCGCCCGCGACGATGGCGTCCTCCGGAAGCCGGTCGCTCAGCCAGCGGATCACCTGCCCGTACTGCAGCTCGCCCGGCATCGGGCGCGGCTCGGTCCACGCCAGGTAATCCTCGCGCAGCGCGGCGGTCTCCCGTGCCCAGCCCGCGTTTTTCGCGAGCGGCGGCAGTGCCGCGACGAACTGCGGATAGCCTGAATTGATCGCGAGCGCGGGGCGATACACGCGCCCCAGCTCCTCGGCACCCGCGTGGACGTGAATCAAGGCCTGCCGCGGCGTGGGCGCCTCGAGCAGCGAATACGCGCTCGTGGTCATCTCTCCCAGGCGCGCGCCGATGGCGAGAAGCACATCGGCCTCCTTCACGCGCTGCGCGAGCTTGGGATTGATGCCGATGCCGACGTCGCCGGCGTAGCTGGCGCTGCGATTATCGAAAAGGTCCTGGAAGCGAAACGCGGTGCCCACGGCGATGCCAGCCTGTTCGGCCCAATGCTGCAGGCGCCGGCAGCTCTCGCGATCCCAGCCGCCGCCGCCCAGGATCACGAACGGCCGCGCGGCTTTCTCCAGCAGGGCTTTCGCTTCGGCCATCTGCGCCGGCTGCGGCGCCGGGCGCACGACGTGGTGGCGCGCCACGTCCGCGACTGCGGCCTCGGAGAAAAGCATGTCCTCGGGGAGCGCGAGCACCACCGGGCCAGGGCGCCCCGCAGTCGCGGTGTGGAAGGCGTGGCTCACGTATTCCGGGATGCGCTCCACGCGGTCGATCTGGGCGACCCATTTCGCCATCTGGCCGTACATCCGGCGGTAGTCGATCTCCTGGAATGCCTCGCGTTCGGCGAACTCGTTGCCGACCTGGCCGATGAACATCACCATCGGCGTCGAATCCTGGAACCCGGTGTGCATGCCGACCGCGCCATTGGTCGCGCCCGGGCCGCGCGTGACGAGCAGCACGCCGGGCTCGCCGGTGAGCTTGCCGTAGGCTTCGGCCATGTAGGAGGCGCCGCCTTCCTGCCGGCAGATCACGAGCTTCAGCGCGTCGCGCGCGTCGTGCAGGCCGTCGAGCAGAGGCAGGTAGCTTTCTCCGGGCACGCCGAACGCCATCTTCACGCCCTGGGCGACGAGCGCGTCGGCCAGGATCTTTCCGCCGTGGCGCGTCTTGAGATCGGATTTCATGCGGGGACCTTTTCAAATGCGGCGCGCAGCGCGCCGGCGCATTCCGCGACCGCGGCGTTGGCGGTGTCGACCACGCCTCCGAAGAGTACAAAGCCGTGCACCATGTCGGCGAACTCGAGGTAGCGCACGCGCACGCCGGAGCGCTCCAGGCGCTCGGCATACGCCCGGCCTTCATCGACGAGCGGATCGTATCCGGCGGTGAGCACGAGCGCGGGCGGCAGGCCCGCGTGGTTGGCGGCAAGCAGCGGCGAGGCGCGCCAGTCGTCCCAATCCGTGCGATCGGGGAGGTAGCACCTGCGGAAGAATTCGATCGCCTCGCGCGTCAGCAGGTAACCCGCGCCGTTTCGCTGATGCGAGGCAAAGCTGCAGCGCTGATCGGTTGCCGGATAGATTAGGAGCTGGAAGGCGAGCGCGGGTCCGCCCGCATCGCGTGCCTGCAGAGCCACCACCGCGGCAAGGTTGCCGCCGGCACTGTCGCCGCCCACCGCAATGCGCGAGCGATCGATGCGCAGCGCCGCCGAGCGCTCTGCAACGAATCGCGTTGCAGCGAAGCAGTCGTCCACCGCGGCCGGGAAAGGATGCTCGGGCGCGAGCCGGTAATCGACCGAAAACACCGCGCAGCCGGCCGCATTGGCGAGCTGCCGGCAGAGCGGGTCGTGCGTATCGAGGTCGCCGATCGTCCAGCCGCCGCCGTGGAAATAGACGAGCGCCGGTAGCAGCGCTTCCTTTTGCGCACCCGCAGGCCGATACATGCGCATCGCGACCGGCCCCGGAGCGACGAGCAGGCGGGCCTGCGCGACGGGTTCCGGCTTCGGCGAAAGCACTGCGCGCGTCTCGCTGTAGATCCGCCGGGCGACGAACGGCGTCACCGTGTGGTACGCGGGCAAGGGAGATTGCGCGGCGCGCTCCAGCAGCGCGGCCACCTGAGGATGCAGGCTCACCGGGGATGCACAGTCGAGGCGTCGATTATAGTATTCGCGGCATGGAGGACATCAACGACCTGCGCCGCATCCTGCGCGACAACCGGGTGATCGCCGTGGTCGGCCTTTCCGCCGACTGGTACCGGCCGAGCTACTTCGCCGCCAAGTACATGCTGGAGCACGGCTACCGCGTCATCCCGGTGAACCCCAAGTATCCGGAAATCCTCGGCCAGAAGTGCTACAAGTCCCTGCGGGACATCGGCGAAAAGGTGGGCATCGTCGATGTTTTCCGCAAGAGCCAGGACGTCATGCCGATCGCCGAGGACGCCATCGCGATCGGCGCCCGGGTGCTCTGGCAGCAGCTTGGCGTCAAGAATGAAGCGGCCGCGGCCAAGGCGCAGGCGGCCGGCCTGGAGACGGTCATGGACCGCTGCGTCAAGATCGAGCATGGCCGCCTGTTCGGCGGGCTGAACTGGGTGGGCGTCAACACGCGCGTCATCTCGGCCAAGCGGCCGCGCTGGCTCCCCTACTAGCGCAACGCCCGGCGCCCCGCTATGCTGTCCGCATAGGGGGAATCATGCGCGTATTCGAAGGTCGCTTTGGGCGACTGCGGCTGTGCGAGCTTGCCGCGGGCGAGCGCGTGCCGTCGGAAAACGATCCGGCCGTGCTGATGCCGCAACACGGCGCCGAGCTGGTGCTGCTCAATCCCGGCGAGTTCCATGTCTGTCTCGGCGCGTCACGCATGCTCGTGTTCCACGCCGCCACCGGCTGGCTGCACGAGAGCTTCCCGGCGGTGTTCGGCAGCGCCGAGCCGCGTCCGTTTCCGCAGGCCCGCGAACTGATCACGCCGCGCATCCGCCAGCTCGCCGACACGCTGGCGGTCGAGATGTCGAACGACCGGTTTCTCTCCTCCGAGCGGCTCGAGTTCATGCTGCAGGAGCTCGTGCTCTCGATCGTCGAGACGTATATCGCGCGCCGGCGCGTCGCCGCGCCCCTGTGGCGCGGGTCGAGGTTCGAGGACAGCCGCATCCGCCGCGCCATTGCCCTGCTGCGCGCGCATCCCAACAAGGACCAGAGCATCGATGAGCTCGCGAGCCAGGTCGGCCTGTCGCGCTCGCGGTTCTACGATCTCTTCCAGATCTGCACCGGGTTTTCGCCGCGCGCCTACCTCGACATGCTGTGCGTGGAGACGGCCATCGCCCGCCTCACGTCGGGGCACGGCAAGATCGCCGAGCTTGCGGCGGAACTTGGCTTCTCGGCACAGAGCAATTTCACCCGGTTCTTCCTGAACCAGGTCGGCGTCCCACCGTCGGAATACCGGCGCGCCGCGACCGCGGGCGCGTCCTCGGGCTCGCGCGCCGCGCTGCCGACCGAGCAACCAGCGCCGGAATAGCGCAGCCCGGGCGATAATCCGCCTTTAGGCTCCCTCCGATGGCGGATCGCAAGTTCGGTATAGAAACGCTTTGCCTGCACGCCGGCCAGATCCCGGACGCGGCAACGGGCGCCCGCGCCGCGCCCATCTACCAGACGACGTCGTTCGTGTTCGACTCCGCCGACCATGCGGCGAGCCTGTTCAACCTGCAGACCTTCGGCAACGTCTACTCGCGCATCTCGAACCCGACGGTCGCGGTGTTCGAGGAACGCATGGCGGC